>JANYGA010000223.1 GCA_025359485.1 Rhodospirillales bacterium
GCGGGTTCGTCGCGCCGGTCGGCGTGCTACCGGGCGCGACCGAGCGCGCCGTTCGCGCGGCATGCGAACCGTTCTTCGCGCGCGTTGCCGATACGACGACGTTGCGCTTCGATGAGAACGCGCGCGATGGCGCGTGTGCAAATGGCGTATCCGCGTCGGCACCTGCGAGCGTGCCCGTCGTACCGATCCGAAGCGACGCCGCCCTACCGATGACGCAATCATTTACAACCGTACCATCGGGCACCCTCGCGTACGCGCGCGATATTTTTGGCGAGGGTACGGCTGCGACCGTGCTCGATAACGGGCTCGTCCGCGTCGTCGTGTCGCCCGATGCCGGCGCGCGTGCGTTCGTGTTCGAAGACGATGCGACTGGACGCAGCATCTTTACATCGGTCGGCGCGTTACGCGACGACGTCGCGATCGAACCGCCGCTCTCGTCGACCGACCGTATCGCCAAATACACGCATCAATTTCCCGCGGGAACGTTCAACCGGTCCTATGCCGTCTCGGATCTGCGCGGCGGTGCCGACGTCGCGACGGCGAGCTTCAGCTACGACGCACCCGACGTCGTCCCGAGTGGAGCGCGATTTACGCGAACCCTCGCACTGCATCGAAACGCGCGTTCGTTCGACGCGATCGTACGCGCCGAGATTCGAACGCCGGAACGATTGCCGCTCCAACGCGCCGTTTCGGTGACGTCGCTCGGTGTCGGCGACGGAAGCGAGATGGCGACCCGTCGCATCTTGCTCCCCGATCCGGTCGCATTCGCTCCCGACACGACGTTGCGCGTCGAACGCGGGAATGCGCTTGGTTTCTACGATGTCGTGACGCACGAACTCGCGACGGTCGCGTGGCGTGCGAGCGACGTCGAGGACGTATCGGTCGTCACACAACGATATTCTCTCGTCGCACGCATCCGACTCGCTGCCAGTGCGGCCGGCCGCGCTGGCGCGCATCTTCGCTTCGCTTACGAACACGCAGAGTCGGTTGCGGGCGCGCGTACGATCGTGGCGGCCGCGAGTGCCGCATCGCCATAGCAAGGGCCGCGTCCGCGACGCGCGAATAGCGCGAGAAGCTTCGGGGAAGTGGCGGAACGGTCTACGCGATCGCCTCAAAAGCGATTGAGCTTACGCTCTTGTGGGTTCGAATCCCACCTTCCCTATGCTCGAACCTACGAGCGCGTCTTCCCGGTAACGAGCACTTCGCCGAGTCGCCAAAGCGACGCCGGCGTCGTAAGGACGGCGGAGATCTTCGTAAAAGCGTTCGTCACGTCGCGCCGAGCGGATTGTGAGCGATAGATGAGGCCGGGGGCACGCGCGATGCTCTGCGATGCCCGCTCGATCTTCGTCGTCGTGCGATCGACGTATGCCGTAATCGGAAGCTCGGCGTAGGCATCGATCCGCACCTTGAGTGCCTCTGCAATCTTCTTGAGCCGTAAGAATCCGACCGCGACGGGTGCGCCCGAGATAAGCAGGCCGGCGGCGACGATGATGAGATCGAGGTGCGGGATGGGGCTCACGCCGCGGCGTCTCCGCCTTTTGCGGGAGCGGGCGCAGATTCACTTTTCGCTTCGCTTTTGCGCGAGTCGGTCACGTAGAAACCCGACCCCTTGAAAACGATGCCGGCCGGATTAAAGAGTCGCTTAAGATCCGCGCTCCCGCATTTCGGACACGGCTCGTTCGCCGCTTCTTTAAACCCGTGTTTGATATCGGTGACGGTACCACAGGCGGCACACTGATACTCGTAGATCGGCACCCTAAACTCCTAGATCGGTCGAGGCGGATTTGCAGCCCCGAGTATACTCATGTTAGCAGTTTGCGTCAACGACTGCTAAAAATCGGCAAGCAGCTCGTCTTTGGGCACGTCGCGGAATTCGACGAGACCTTTAAAATGCAGCAGCGATTCGTCGAGAGCGCTCTCGAGGCGACGCCGTGCGGTGAGACGATCGATGAATGCGCCGACCACGCCGCCGTACGCTGGGTAATCCACACGGACCAACAGCTTCGACCGCGTCGACTTGCGCTCGATGCGAAAATCGAGTCGCCGCCGGACGGAATACGCGCCGACGAGCGAGACGATGTGGCCATCGAGCATCTGATCGACCTCATAGAGCTCCTCAGATTCGCCCGGAATCGCGCTTCGAAGAGCGATTTCGCTTCCGATCGTCAGCGGCGCGCGTTCGTCGAGTCG
>JANYGA010000016.1 GCA_025359485.1 Rhodospirillales bacterium
ATGACCGCGCCGAGCACGATGTCTTGCGTGTACGATTCGATCCCGAGTAAATTCATCACGTTGTTGAGGACGCCGATGAGCAGCGCGCCGAAGAACGTCGCGACGACGCTGCCGCGACCGCCCGCAAGACTCGTGCCGCCAACCACAACGGCGGCGATCGATTGAAGTTCGCTCCCAATGCCGGTGTTGGGCGAGCCGGATTGGAAGCGCGACATCAACAGCAAACCCGCGACTGCCGCGCAGCCGCCCGAGATCACGTAGACGAGTGTCTTGACGCGGCCGACGTTGATGCCCGCGAGGCGCGCCGCTTCTTCGTTGCCGCCGATCGCGAAGACGTAGCGTCCGAATTTCGTCCGCGTCAGAACGATCGCGAAGACGACGACAAGCACCGCCATCCAGAGGACGGCGATCGGAATGCCGGGCAGACCGATCGGCCGCAACACGCCTTCGAAGAGAAAGCCCGTCCCGATCCCATCGAATGCATTCGACGTTACGGCTACGGGCCGACCGTGGGCGAGTTTGAACGCGAGACCACGCGCCATGAGCATCATCGCGAGCGTCGTGATGAATGGCGGCAAATTCAACTTTACGACCGGTACCGCATTGATGAAGCCTGCGGCGCAGCCGACCGCGAGCCCGACGAGCAGCGTTGCGATGACGAGCACGGGCCCATCGAGATGCGACGCATTGGCGAAGCTCGCCATCACGACACCCGTCAGTTCGATGAGCGAGCCGACCGAAAGATCGATGCCCGCCGTAATGATGACGAACGTCTGTCCGATCGCGAGGATCGCGTTGTACGTAATCTGACGTAGAACGTTCGTGAGATTGCCGGGTGTCAGAAACGAGCCGTGCGAGAATACGTTTACGAGGACGACCACGACGACGAGCGCCGCGAGCGCACCGCCCGTGCGAACCAGCGCGGTGCGACGTGCCTTGGCTTGCGTTGCATCGGCGCTCGCGACGAGTGCGGCCTCGACGTTCTCTTTTTGCATCAGGCGGCGACTCCGGTTGCGAGGGCGATGACTTTGCTCGGCGTCGCATCGGCGCGCGCGAACTCGCCCGCGATGCGACCTTCACGCACGACGAGCACGCGGTGCGACATCCCGAGCACCTCCGGCAATTCACTCGACACCATCACGATGCCAACACCGCGTTCGAGCAGCGCGACCATCAGCGCGTAGATCTCAGCCTTTGCGCCGACGTCGATACCGCGCGTCGGCTCGTCGAAAAGAAACACGTTCGCTTTCCCGATGAGCCACTTGGCGAGCACGACTTTTTGCTGATTGCCGCCCGAAAGCGTGCGAACGGCCGTCTCGCCGCTCGACGTACGAATTCGCAATTCGGCGATCTCCGTACTCGTTATCTTCACTTCCGCCGCGCGTTCCACGAAACCACGACGCACGAAATCACCGAGATGTGCGAGCGTCGTATTCTCGCGTACGCTCATGCCGAGGACGAGGCCCTGACCTTTGCGATCTTCGGTAATGAGCGCTACGCCCGCCGCAATGGCGTCGTGGGGCCCGCGTACGACGACCGGTTTGCCGGCTACGGAGATCTCGCCCGCGACCGGGATGTCGGCGCCCGCGATCGCGCGTACGATATCCGTGCGTCCCGCGCCGACGAGACCCGCGAGCCCGACGATCTCACCCGCTCGTACGGAAAAAGAGACGTCGTGGATGGCGACTCCACCCGCTGAGACGAGTCCGCGCACGTCGAGGACGAGTGGTGCGTCCGCGGGCACCGGCGGCAGATCGGGAAAGTGCGCGTCGAGCGAACGGCCGACCATGAGGCGAATCATCTCGTCTTGCGGTAGATCGCGCGTCGCGCGCGTCTCGATCGTGCGGCCGTCGCGAATGACCGTAATGCGATCGGAGATGCGTGGCAACTCTTCGAGGCGATGCGAGATGTACACGAAGGCGACACCCTGCGCTTTAAGCCGCGCGATGAGTGCGAAGAGCGCATCGATCTCGCGTTCGGTAAGCGCTGCGGTCGGCTCGTCCATCACGATGAGCCGCGCGCTACGCAAGAGCGATTTCGCGATCTCGACGAGCTGCTGTTGCGCGACGCTGAGTTTCCGCGCCGGGCGATCGAGTGGCACCACGATGCCGAGCTCGGCGAGGATTTCGCTCGCGCGCGCGATGGCAGCATTGCGATCGAGAAATACGCCGCGCACGGGTTCGTGCCCGAGCATCAAATTCTCGACCACACTGAGATCGGGGACGAGGTTGAATTCCTGGTAAATCATGCCGATGCCGAGCCCTTCGGCCGCGCGAGGACCGTCGATCGTCACCGGTTTGCCATCGATTTCGATCGTGCCACTATCCGCGCGATACGCACCGGCAAGCGTTTTCATGAGCGTCGATTTTCCGGCTCCGTTCTCGCCGACGAGTGCGTGTACTTCGCCAGCGCGGACGTCGAACGAGACCCCGTCGAGCGCGCGAACGCCGGGAAACGTTTTGACGATCCCGTTCATGCGTAAGAGCGTGGTATCGCTCACGAACGTGCGCTACGCCGCAGCGAGACGGTCGCGCGCGTTACTTCGCGTCGGCCTTCGTGTACTGACCGACCGGGACCGCGATCTTTGCTGCCGGTGCTTTACCACTGAAGCTGTCGTGAATGGCATCGATCGTCTTGCTCCCGATCTGATCGGGATGCTGGATCGCATCGCCATACATCGAGCCGGCGGCAATCGCGGTGCGCGCTTCGGGTGTCGCGTCGTAGCCGACCACGGCAACTTT
>JANYGA010000033.1 GCA_025359485.1 Rhodospirillales bacterium
ATCGATCCATGCCGAAGAGTTCGCCGCTCTGCGTTCGCGCTTCGGTCACACCATCGGTCGCGCCGAGGAAGATCGAGCCGGGCGCGACGTCGATGAAGGCCTGTTTGAAGAGATGGTGCTGATCGTCGAAGATGCCGATGAGCGGCGCGGTCGGCATCAACTGCACGTGTTCGCCCGATGGCTCCATCAAGAAGACCGGTTCGTGGCCCGCACACGTGTAGTGAAGGAGGCGTCGTGTGGGATCGATGCAGCCGAAGAAGACGCTCGCGAACGATTCCACTTTTTCAAATGCGTTATTCTCGAGATAGAGCCGATCGAGAGCACGGATCACGCGTTCGGGCGTCATCCCGGACGATGAATACGCGCGCAAGCCATATTTGATCATCGCGGCATGGATGGCGGCCTGCGGACCTTTGCCCGCGATATCGGCAATCGCGACGGCGACGGCGTCGTTGTCGTAATGATACACATCGACGATATCGCCGCCCGTGTTGCCCTGCGCGAGCTTGTAGCTCACCGCGTAGGAGATGCCGGGAATCGGAATGTCGTTTTGGGCGAAGAGATGCTGCACGAGTACCTGTGCGGCTTCCTCGGACGTCGCCTCGAATGCGAGGCCGTTCTTCTTCAAAACGATGCTCGCCGACCCACGCTTGTGGCGACGAAAATTCTTCATCGGCTTCGTCTCGATGCCCTCAAGCGCGTCGGTTTTTGGCGATTGCATTAGCGACTTTCCGACGAGTTCGAAGGCGGGGCGCTCGTCAAAGCGCCCCAACGAGACGATTGAGGTAACATGAGCGACGTGGTTCGTGCTCCAGTCCAATCTCCATTTCCAGCAAGCTTACGTGGGAACCACGCGGGTCGACGATCGGGCAAACGCCTCGTCGGGCACGAAAAAATCCGCCGCCAGCGCATGCTCGCCCGCATCGAGAGAATACATCGAGAAATCGCTCGCGCCGGCTTCGCGTAACACATCTTCATCGATGAAGAAGTTGCCCGTGCACGCGCGCGCGGATCGTGTAAGAATTGCATGGGCGGCGTCGGCGACGATCTCGGGCGTGCGACTGATGCGTGCCATCGCGTCGCCCCCGAGGGCGAAGCGAACGGCCGCCGTGTCGATCGCCGTCAGCGGCCAAAGCGAATTGACGGCGACGCCCTGCTCGCGAAATTCTTCGGCCATGCCGAGCGTGCACATGCTCATGCCGAATTTGGCCATCGTGTAGGCCGTATGTTTGGCGAACCACTTTGCCTTCATGTCCAGCGGCGGCGCGATGTTGAGGATATGCGGATTCGCGCTCGCGAGCAGATGCGGTAGCGTCGCTTTCGAGCAGAGATACGTCCCGCGAACGTTGACGTCGTGCATGAGATCGTAGCGCTTCATGTCGGTCGTCAGCGTTCCGGTCAGCGCGATCGCACTGGCGTTGTTGATGCAGATATCGATGCCGCCGAATCGCTCGACGGCGGCGGCCACCGCGGCGACGACGTGCGTTTCATCGCGAATATCGCAGGCGACGGGAAGCGCTCGGCCGCCGGCAGCCTCGATCTCTTCCGCCGCCGTGTAGATCGTGCCGGGAAGTTTTGCGTGCGCCGTCGCGGTCTTCGCGGCGATGACGATATTGGCTCCATCGCGAGCCGCACGAAGCGCGATCGCTTTGCCGATGCCGCGACTGGCGCCGGAGATGAAAAGCGTCTTCCCCTGTAAATTCATGACGTCGCCCGACACTACGCCGCCGCGAAACACGGACGATTACGCCCGGCCCGCTTCGCGCGCAGCAGCGCTTCATCGGCTCGCGCCATGAGCGAAGGCGCGTCGAGGGCGTCGTTTGGATAGATACTGATACCGATGCTCGCGCTAATTGAATGCTCCACGTCGTCGATGCGCATCGGTTTCGCGAGCACGGTGAGGATGCGATCGGCAAGACCGCGCGCCCCGCGACCGTCTTCATCGAGTCGTTGCAAGATGACGAACTCATCTCCGCCGAGGCGTGCGATCGTATCGTTTTCGCGCGTAACGGATTCCATGCGTCGTGCTACGATGCGCAAGACGTCGTCGCCCGTCGCATGCCCGTATCGATCGTTGATCGCTTTGAAGCGATCGAGATCGATGAAGTGCACGGCGAAGCTACGCTGCTGTCGTGCGGCCGCCATGAGGTGTTCGGTCATGCGGTCGTTGAGCAGCACGCGATTGGGAAGCGCGGTGAGCGCGTCGAAAAATGCGAGCGCATCGAGCTTGCTCTCGTGGTGACCGCGTCCGATGCCGAGGCTGATGAGCGCGGAAACCAAGCGCAAAAAATCGCGATCGGATTCGGTGAAGGGCACGGTGCGCGGTCGATGCGCGCCGAGGACGATCGCACCGTACGGCGTCGAGCCGATCACGAGCGGGCTTCCGGCGAGCGCGGCATAGCGCTCTTCGTCTTCGAGCGATACGTCTTGCAGCGCCGACGCCCGGCGATCGTCGATCGTCCACGCGTCGCCTTCGTGTTGAACGAAATCGACGAGCCCGGCCGACATGGTAAAAGACGCAGCGTCGCGTTCGCCTGCTTTATCGACGAAGGCGATCGGGCGCGCATCGCCGCCACTAAGCTCCGTCGCGACGGCCCATTCGTATCCCAGTCGCGTCGCTGCGACGGCGAGCGTTTCGCGAACTTGCCGCTCCCACGATTTATTTTGATAGGCGGCGACGCGGTAGAGTTCGGTAATGCGATCGGTTTGCGATTGATATGCCGCTTCGGCACGCCGCAATGCCCGGGTGTCGCGCGCGATCCCGACGACGCCGACGACCTCGCCCTCGATGACGTTGGGAAACAGTGTCGCGCGTACGGCGATCGAATCCGATTGGGCGTCGCGGAAGTGCGTGTCGATTTCGACCGATTCACCCGCGAGCGCTCGCGCGAAGGCCTCGCGCGCGACACCGTCTTCACCCGGGGCGATGTGATTCATGAAGTGCGAACCCAGCAGTTCCGAGCTCATCTGTCCCAGGAGCGCGAGGCTCGCGCGATTCCCATCGATCACGTGGCCGTCGGGGTCGTACATCGCGACCGCATCGGGGTTCTCGCGAAAGAGCGAACTTATTTGCGCGCGA
>JANYGA010000060.1 GCA_025359485.1 Rhodospirillales bacterium
CTGACCGATCGGACCGATGGGGACGCAGTTGGTCGTGAACGCGTTGAGATACACGTTGTATTGCAGCCCCGATTGTAGCCCCGATAGTAACGTGCCATTGTAATAGTAATCGCTTGGAAACGGAGCGGGCGCGCCATTCGCATTCGTGAGCGAGAGCGAACCCGTCGCCACTTGCCCATTCGTCGAGCCGTTGTTATTTGCAGGGACGAGAAGCAGCTCGAAATTCTTGTAGCTCTGATAGATCTGATTGTTGTTTCCGCTCGCGACGATCTCGATCGTGGAATTTGCATTTGCCGTAATGTTTTGCCCACTCTGCGGATTTGCGAGCGCATACTGCGTGTCGTTGCCGCAGAATTGCGTATTCGGCACGGGCGCCGCTCCCGAGCTACCGCCACCACTGCATGCCGTCGCGGCGAAGATCGATCCCAAGAGCGCGAGCTTGCCTACTCGCATGATAACGGTCGTTGAGTTCATCGAACGGTTCCTCGAATATCGGTGACGATGGTGGAGCGCGGGCTCCCTAAAAGCAAAACGGATGAACTAATCGCAGCGTTCCCGCAGATCGGCAAATGTTTCGTGACGTCGCGTGAATTTTCACGGCGCCCGATTATCAATATCTGCCAACGATTCTTTCGCGCGCCGCACTCATCGGCGCGCTTCGTCCTTGCGTTTTCTCGCGAGCTACACGCTCACGGCTTCGCGAATCGGCAACGCTTCTCGCGCAGGCGTCACGAGCTTTGGCGGCTTTGCCGTGAAGCGCGGTTCGATGTGCGTCGCAACCCACAGATAGAGCGTCGGCACGACCAGGAGCGAAAGGATCGTCGAGCTGATGAGCCCGCCGATTACGACGGTTCCGAGCGGTGCTTGCGTAGAGCTACCGGCCTCGATGCCGAGCGCGAGCGGCAGCATGCCGCCGATCGTGGCGAACGTCGTCATGAGGATCGGTCGCAACCGCCGCGGGCCCGCATGCAAGAGCGCCTCGCGCGGCGACATTCCGTCGCGTCGTAGTTGCTTCGTAAACTCGATGACGAGAATCGCGTTTTTGACCGCGATGCCCACGAGCATGAGCGAACCGATGAACGCCGTGAGACCGAACGCGCGCCCGGTGATGACGAGCGAGAGCGTGATGCCGACGAGCGCCAGCGGCACCGACATCATGATGACGAGCGGATCGAGAAACGATTCGAATTGCGACGCGAGCAACATGTAGATGAGCGCGATCGCGAGTACGACGACGAGCCCGAGAGCGCCGAAGGTGTTGTTATTCTGCGTAACTTCGGGTCCGAATTGCCAGCGATAACCGGCGGGAAGCGGATATGCATCCATGATTTTCTGCGCTGCCGCGATCACGACGCCGAGCGGTTGGCCTTGCACCGGCGCGTCGATATCGATCCGGCGCTGCTTATCCTGACGCGGAATTTGTGATGGCCCCGTACCCTCGACGATCGTCGCGACGGCCGAGAGCGGCACGCTCGTCAGCGACTGCGACGAGCCCGTCGGAGTTGCATTCGTCGCAAGCGTCGTCGGCGGCACGAGTTGCAAATCGCCGAGCGACGTGAGCGAACGACGTTGATCGGGTGCGGCTTGTACGAAAATCGGATACTGAATACCGTTGACCTGATAGTACGATGCGACCGTGCCGCTCGTTGCGGTAGCGATGTCGGCTGCGATATCGCCCGTGGAATACCCGAGTTGTGCGGCCTTACGGCGATCGATGCGGACGTCGATTTCGGGCGCGTTTGCGGTGACGTTGGTATCGGGGCGTATGACGCCGGGAATCACGGCGATCTTCGGCAACGCGGCCTGCGCGAGCGTGTAGAGTTTACGGATATCGGGGCCGTAGATCTGAATCGTCATTGCGTCTGCGCCTTGCGCGATCTGTTGCTGCAAGATATCGATCGTACGGCCGCTGACGACGGTGCCGACGAGCGCGCGTCGTGTCGCACGGAATTTCGCGCGACGCGCGGCGTCGGGCGAACCGGGTACGGGCGCGGCCGACGGCGTTGGCGATGGCGAGCCCGGTCGACGTGCGCGTCCGCCCAAACGCGCCTGCCACTCGGAGACGAACGCTCCGGCCGCATTGCCGCTCATGCCGGGCTGCAGGGTGACGGCGAGCGACGAACGATTCGTGATCGGCCGCGATCCGCCGCCGCCGAATGCCGTGCCTGCGGTCGCGCCGACGCTGACGACGCGTGGATCAGTGCGTAGCGCCGCTTCGACCAAACGCGAGATACGATCCGTATACACGAGCGACGAGCCGTTGGGCGTACGTAAATCGAAACGGGCGAAGCGCGAATTCGATGCCGGGAAAATTTCGGTTTGAACGACGCCGAGATTGAGTGCGACGATCGTCGCGGCGAGCACGAGAACGCTCGTTGCGATGACTGGCAATGGCCGATCGATCATCCAAGCGAGAATGCTACGGTAACGCTGCTCGAAGCGATCGTATTGGCGATCGAAGGCGCGCGCGAAACGACCTCCCGCGTGCGACTCTTGCGACTTGAGCATGATGCTCGCGAGCATCGGAACCGTCGTCACCGCAACGAGTAATGAGATCGCGACGCCCGTCATGACGGTGAGCGCGAACGGTCCGAAGATGAGGCCCTGCAAGCCCGGAATGAGCAGCAACGGCACGAAGACGGTAACGACGGTGATCGTCGATGAGAGGACGGCTGAGAAAATTTGCGACGTGGCATTGCGCGCCGCATCGAGCGGCGATTCACCTTCATCGAGATGTCGGAAGATGTTTTCGATTACGACCACGGCATCGTCGACGATGAGGCCGATTGCGAGGGCGAGCCCACCGAGCGTCATCGTGTTGAGCGTTTGATGCGTGATGTACGCGGCGAAGAGCGTTCCGCACACCGAGACCGGTAGGGAAACGGCGACGATGAGCGTCGAGCGCCACGAGTGTAAGAAGAGTAGAATGATGAGCACGGCGAGGATCGCACCGAGGATTGCCGTGTGCTCGAGGGCGTTGATCGCATCGAGAATGAAATCGCGTTGTTCGAAGACGGCGCCGAATTTGAGGCTCGGATACTGTTTGCCGACGGTCGTAATTTTATCGCGAACGCCATCGGCAACGGCGACGATATTCGCATCGGGTTGCGCGGTAACGATCAGCGATTCGGCGGGCACGCCGTCGAGCCGTGAGAGCACGCGTTGTTCCTCGATGCTATCGGCAACGGTCGCGACGTCGCGGAGATATACGGGCGCGCCGTTGCGAATCGTGATGACGGCGTCGCCGACTTCGTCTGCCGATTTATAGAGCGCGCTCGTGCGGATCCCGAATTCGCGCGGGCCGATCGCGATGAGGCCCGCGGGGAAATCGACGTTTTCGTTCGCGAGCTTCTTGATGATGTCGGCGTTGGTGAGGCCGTATCCAGCGATCTTGTTCTGGTCGGGTGCGACCATGATCGCACGCACTTGTCCGCCGTCGACTTGCACGCTTCCGACGCCCGGCACGGCGGAGAACTGATCGGAGAGAACATTCGTGAAGAGATCGTTGAGGTCACGCTGCGTCCGCGTCGCATCGGTGACGTAGTAGCGTGCGACGGGCGCGGCGTTGGGGTCGGCTTTGGCGATTTGCGGTTGCTGGAGGTTGGGGTCGTTCGGAAGGGCGTTGCGCGCACGCGCGACCTGTTGTTCGATATCGTTGACGGCGACGTTGATATCGGTTCCGAATTTGAACTGCGCGCGAACCGACGATTGGCCTTGGGTCGAATTCGATGAGAGGTAGTCGATGCCGGCCACGCGTGCGACCGCGTTCTCGAGAGGCCGCGTGACGGTCGACTCGATCGTTTCGGGGGAGACGTTGCCGTAGTTGACCGTGACGCTGACGACCGGAGGCTGGAACGAGGGCAGCAGGTCGACCGGCAACCGTGGAAGCGAGAAGATGCCGAGGACGACGATCGCGGTTGCGAGCATCGCGACCGAGACGCGACGCGTGACGGCAAAACGGGCGATCGACAAAAGGTCCTCCGGCGATGGCGGGGTCGTCGAGCGAATCCCCGCCGAGCAGCGTTGCAATCATCGGATACGAGGCTGGAGGTCCCCTTGGAGGACGCTGTCAGGAGTGCCAGATGACGACGAGCGGACGAGGCGCCCTTGCCGTTGGTTCCGACGGCGTGATACACTAGCCGAGTTTTCCGGTCGGGCACGATGCCCGCCGGGTGCTCGTGCGGGGGCGACCCGTGCACGGCCCACTGCCCGATTCGCCTGATCGCGATCGGGCCGTCCGCTCGGGTCTTCCGAGCGACGTCCGTAGGGGGAATAAATTCATGACGACAGACTACGAAATCACGTACATCGTGCGCCCGAACCTCGAAGAGGCCGAAGTCGACACCAAGGTCGATGCCATCTCAGCCCAGCTCGCCGCCAATGGCGGCGAAATCGGAGAGATCGAGAAGATGGGCAAACGGCGTCTGGCCTACGAGATCAACGACGTCCGCGAGGGGTATTACGTCGTCATGAAATTCAAGAGCGATGCCGCCCAAGCCAAAGAGCTCGAGCGTCAGATGCGATTGAACGAAGACGTGATGCGCCAGCTCCTGATCAAACTCGACGACTAACTCGGGAGGCTCGGCATATGGCCGGTAGTTTCAATAAGATCACCCTGGTCGGCAATTTAACGCGCGACCCGGAAATTCGGTATGTCGATGGCGGCGGTAAGGCCGTGACCAAATTCGCGCTTGCGATCAATCGCAAGTCGAAGGCGGGCGACGAGACGATGTACATCGATATCGTTGCGTGGGATCGCCTCGGCGAGATCTGCAATCAGTATCTCAAAAAAGGCATGTCGGCGCTCGTTGAAGGCCGCCTCGTGATTCGCGATTTCACGAACAAAGACGGCGAGAAAAAGAAAGCGATCGAAGTGGTTGCAAGCGAGATGCAGATGCTCGATTCCAAAGGTGGCGGCGCGCCGCGTACCGATGGCGCATCCTACTCGAACGGCGGCGGAAATCGCGCGCCCGTCGCGGCTCCGGCCGGCGGCGGTCACGACGATTTTAGCGACGACATGGACGGCGAGATTCCGTTCTGATGCTGTCTCACGCTGAATAGCCGTTTCCGGCTATTCAGCGTGGAAATCGGGCTTCGATGTGAAAGTCCGGCCTGACATGCAAACAGCCGACGTTTTTTTCTTCACCTGTCTAGGGTTCTCGATTACGTCGCGATCAGCAAAAGGCTCAACCGCATCGGATGTATCCGGTGCGGTTTTCACATCAAATCGACTTCCACATGGAATGTCAGCCTGTCCGAATTTCACATCGAATGCGCGCAACCGACTTCGACATCGAATCGAGGTGTTACGTGGCGAACTGCATCGCGCGCAACTCCATCGGGATCGCGGGAAAGAAGCGGTTGGGTATCAGAAAGTTCGTCTCGACACCCGTCTTCTTTTCTTGAATCACCGCGCACCGCAGATTGTACGCGATAATCTTGCAGATGGTCTCGTTGCGCCACGCCTGACACAACCCGTTCTCGTCAACCTCGTTTGGACGACCCTTCGACCACAGGTAGCCGCAAAACATCCGCTTGATGACGCTGAAGACGGCCTCGACCTTCGCACGGAACCGATACTCTTCGTCGAACTCTTTCCGGCGCTTGTCGTATCTCTCGACCGCCTCTCGGCAGACTTCGTAGTAGCGCTGCTTGGTGTCGGGGTCCCACTTCTTCTTGATCGGGATAACCGCTTTGATGCCGAACTGCTCGTCCGACCATCCGAGGGTTTCCTCAGACAGATACGCGCGATCTGCGAGTATGTGCGTCAGGGAAAACGTACGCATCACCGCGCTCACGAGCGGCTTGTAGAATCTCACGTCATGCGCCGCGTCATCCGAAAACTCGAACGCGAGGATCGCGTTAGTCTCGAGTCCCGAGAGCACGTGACACTTCAGCCAACGCGCGTCGGGCCGATCGTCTCCGCGATACTCCTTGCCCCGATACGTGGTCGTCTCTGCGTCTGACAGTTTCGTCGAGTCCACGATACCGACCGTCTCCTGAACGCGGAAGACGCGAGTCGTCTCGTGGAACAGGCGCATAAGCAACGGCTCCAGCGTCGCGTCATTCATCCAATGGCTGAGCGTGTTCGGATGAGGCGGGTCTTGGAGGGCGAGGACCTTGCGCTCGATGTACGTGCGGTAACGGTCGCGCATCTCGTCGGCGGAGCGGCACTCCGACACTTTGAGGATGAGCGCCGCCGCGCGCGTCGAGTCAGTCGTCATCTGACCGCCGCGACGGGGCATCGTCGCGACCTTGTCACAATCCGCCGACTTCGCGAGATCGCGAACGCGCCGGTCCTCCGCCTTCCGCATCGCGTCAACCATCTCGGGGATGCGCGCGGGCATCGCCTGTCGCGCGTGCCGCTGGTTGAATCGCATCGACAGCCCGTTGCTCCCGCGACGGTCGCGCGGCGGTCGGCGTTGCGCCCGCAGATTCGGCCGACGCGCCGGCGGCTCTCCGAACGTCGTCGCCTCGCCGCGCGTGAGCCGCTCGCAGAACGTGTGCTTGCACCCATTCCGCAGATTCTTGAGGAAGTCGCGACACGAGCACACGTACTCCACCGTCATCGTGCCCGCGCGATTCGTCGTCGTTCGGGTCACGATGTATGCCGAACCCTGTTCGTTCGTGGGCATGTAGACGGACGAAGTCTCGTCAATTTTGGCCCGGCCACGAGTCGACTTTCCGCCCTCGTTTAACGCCATATACATCACGTAGCCCCGGTATTGGCGATTGTCGAGGTCCTTGAGGTCGTAGGCGACAGCCGGGGATGCAATAACGGCTCGTGCCGTCGGAAGCTTCTTCGAGGCACCGTCGATCCATCCGAAGCAGACGATCTCGTCGAGAATCGTCTCCGTCGAAACGTACGGCGAATCGGCACACTTTTTGAGGGTGACGAGCCATACGCTCTCGCGCTGCTCGTGACGCGCCTCGAGCCACGTCCGCAATTCGCTCGCAGACGCAATGGCGACGTGTTCGAAACGGTCAGTGGCGATCACCCGGGCGGTTTCGTCGCGACGAGGTAGCCCGCGATCGAGAGCGCGATCGACTCCGCGCGAAACGGCCCGTCCACGTGCAGTCCCGCCGCGCGCAGCGGTCCGACGTATGGATCGACGCCCGGAAAATCGGCGATCATCGCCATGCCGCCGGGCTTCAAGACGCGCGCGATCTCGGCGCACGCGCGCGCGTGCTCGCTCTCGGGCTCGATGTTGTGGATGCAGAAGACGCTCGTGACGACGTCGATCGAGTCATCCGCACACGGCAGCGTTCGCGCGTCGCCGTGGACGATCTGGACCGTCGTCTCGACGCCCTCGATGAGGGTATTTGCGCGAAGACCATCCGGCGTGTTTCCCGTAAGATCTTTCACGCTCCAGATGTCGAGGGCGATCGTGCGACCGAACGGGGCGCGCTGCGCGGCGCCGATCGCCATCAAGCCGCGGCCGCTTCCGACGTCGAGAACCGCTTCATCACCGCGCCACGTTCGTTGCCGCAGCAGATGATCGCGCAACCGGTGCTTCCCGACGAACGCGTACGCGCGCATCGAAAGTCCGAGCGAGGCGGGGGCGAGTGCGAGCGCGAGAATCGGGATGGCCGCAAGCGTAAAGGGCCGGCGGCGAGTGGCCATCGCGATCGCGACGAGTCCGACGGTCGCGAGACCGACGGCCGTCAGCGCGAAACCGCGAACGAATCCGGGTGCGTCGATACCGTAATCGGGCATGCGAATCGCCGGGTCGGCTAGCGACGCGTTATCGCGTTGCGCCGGCATGCCGCTCACGCAATTCGATACGTTCGCACGAGCAAGAGGCACTCGACGGCGAGAAGGTTCGGAAGCCAACACGCCCACGCGATCGCCGGATAGCCGACTTCGAACGGAATATGAAAGGCGAACATCAGGCCGAGTTCGATGCGCAGCGTAATCGCCGCCGCCGTCAACGCGTAGCTCCGCATCATCCACGTTGCATGGGCGGCCGTGCGACGCGCGCGCACCGCGCGAACGGCGAGCGCGGTCGTCGTCGCCCAAAGCGCCGCGAGCATGAGGAATCCGAGCTCCGCGACGACGCCCGTGGCGGCTGTAAGAGCGAGCGCGATAGCGGCGAGCGTGCCGAGCGCGACGCACGCGATGTAGATGCGTCCCCGCGCGACGTGCGCCGCGCCCCCCCGGCGAAAGACAAACTGCCACGGTCCTACCAGGAGCGCGACCGCCGCAAAACCCGCATGTACCGCAATCAGCGTCGGTTTGAGGTGGACGTTCGGCAAGCGCGCGGGAAACGGAACGACCGGCAAGAGATAACGCAGCGATACGATGCCGACCGCCGTCGCCAGCACGAAGAGGACGCCGATTCCGAAGCGCTTCGCGAAGGCCGAAATTCGTTCGTCTTCCATCGGGAGATCCCGACGCGGTCGGCCGAACACGTGCTCTTTATCCAACTCGCGCGAACGCACTAAGACGATTTCGGTCATTTCGAGGTCTTCTCCCGGCGAGCGCGGAGCGAGTCCTATCGTCAACGACGAAAACCGCGGCTCGCGATCTCGCCGCCGCGTGCTTCGAGGCGCCGCCTACACTCTTGCGGGCGCCGGCGGAAGAAATGCGCCGAGGCCGTACCCTTCGAGCACCGCATGTTGGATCGGCTGCACTGCGGCGTTGATCGCATCGACGGGCGTCCCGGCGGGCACGACGGTACGTAACGGGCGCGTACCCGCGGGGGCCGCGACGAGGGCTGCGATCG
>JANYGA010000071.1 GCA_025359485.1 Rhodospirillales bacterium
ACGCGCGAGGGCGAGCGCGCGATCGTCGCTTGGGGCGAAAACCGGCGCCCGCGTCTCCGCGCAAAGCTCCGAGACCGCAACGATGTAGCGGATGGTCTCGGCGAGCGGATGCGCTTCTCCGAATCGCGCGTCGACGAACGCCGCAAGTGCGCGCCCCGATGGCAGACGCGTCTCGCGGAGATAGGCGCCGTACGCGCGGACGAGTTCGGCGAACGAGCCGTCGAAGGCCCGCGCGAGCGCGCGAAGCACCGAACGATCGAGCGCGTAGAGGCCGCCGTACCCTTCCACCGCCGCGATGTTGATCTCGCGAGCGATTCCGCTCGCATAGTAGTGATGGCAGACGAAGTTTGCAGGATCGTCGCGCGCCAGGACTGCGTCGTCCGCTTCGATCGCTGGAAACGTAAAATCCGTGACGTGACCGTCGTACGCGAGCCGATCGCTGAATTCGTTGAAGAGCGCCGTGCCCGGTTCTGGCGTGAGCATGTGGAGTTGGATTTCGAGATCGCGACCGTAGCGCTCGATGCTCTCGCCGCAAAGCGCGAGCGTAGCGTCTTGATCGGCGAGGGTCTCATTGGGATAGCCGGTGATGAACGATGCGGTCACGCGCATACCGAGTTCCAGCGATGTCTTCACGCGCGGATGATAGAGCGCGAGATCGAGATTCTTTTCGACGATCCGCTGCAAGCGCGGCGACCCCGTCTCCACGCCGAAGTAGATCGAATCGCATCCCGCGGCAGCCATCTCCGCGAGTAAAGCGTCGTCGACGCAATCCATCCGTGCCGAACAATTCCACGCATACGCGCGATCCGCCACGGCCACGCAGAATTCGCGCACTTTCTTCGCGTTGACCGTGAAGAGGTCGTGATTGAGTGTGAAACTGCGGATGCCGTAGTCGTGCGCGAGCCGATCGAGTTCGGCGACGAGACGAACGCTGGATTTGAGTCGATAGCGACGACCGAAGAACGTCGCGGTCGAACAGAACGAGCAATGGAACGGGCAGCCGCGACCCGCATCGACGCGCAACGTCGCCAGGCCGAGTTCGCGAATCGGGTAGGCATCGTATGCGGGAAACGGCAGCGCATCGAGATCTAGAATCGATTCCGCATCCGGCGTGCGGACGATCTCGCCCGACGCACGATACGAGACCCCACGGACGTCGGCCAGGGAGCCACCGCCACCGAGCGCTTCGACGAAGGCGGCGATGGTCGCATCGGCTTCACCCCGCACGATCGCATCGAAAACGGGATAGCGCTCGAGGATCGCGCGATCGAGAATGCTCGCGTGCGGACCGCCGAGCGCGATTGCGGTCTGCGGACGGAGCGCGCGAAGCGCCACGGCGACCTTCACGACGCTTGCGAAATTGCACCCCAGCGCCGTGAAGCCGACGACGTCGGGCTCGAGCGAAGCGATGCGCCTCGCAATCGTCGCGTAGAAACCCGGACCGAGCCCGGCGATCTTTCGAGCGATATCGATTTTAGGATCGTAGAGCAGCCCATCGTAGCCAGCGATTCGGACGGCGGCGATGAGACCGATGAGTCCCAGGTGCGGCTGGAGTTCGATCGCGTTCTCGGCATCCCCGCGATCGATGAGAATGTTGTCGACGAAGACGACGCGCATGCTCGTCGATTAGGGCGGCCGTCGCACGAGTCCTAGCCTTTACGACTGGGCGAGGGCGTCGAGTGCGCGATCTTCTTCGGTCGTCACGACGTCGGCGTTGGCGCGACGATCGTTCACCACGAAAGCGAATGCTATCCGGCCGTGATATCTGGTTTGCACCGTACCCGCGAGTCCGTTCACGTTCTCGATGTGACCGCTCTTCGCGCGCGTTCGACCGAGTGCCGCATGCAAGATATGGTGCTTGACGGTACCGTCGAGCCCGACGCGCGGCAACGCACGGACGAAGACGTCGGCATTGGGTCCGCGCAGCTCCGCGGCGATGAGCTCCGCGAGCGTCAGCGGCATGATGCGATCGCCCGGTGCGAGACCGCTTCCGTCGTATACGCGCATGCGCTCTCGCGGTACGCCCAGGCGCGCGAGCTCGCGCTTTTCGAACGCGATGCCCGCATCGTCGGTGCCGGGATGACGCGCGTTTTCGCCCACGATCCGCAGCAACGTCTCCGCCGTGTGGTTGTTGGAGTGCACGAGCATATCGCGCACGATGAAATCGAGCGGCGGCGAGCGATGCGTCCACAGCGGCGTCGCGTTTGCGGGTGCTGCGCCCGCGCGAAACGACGCGGGTAAGGCGATATTTCGTTCGGCGAGCATGGACGCGGTAACGCCGCCCGCGTACTGCGTGATACCGAGCACGGGCTTGTAGTATTTTTGCGTTTCGCCCGCTGCGATGTGACCGTCGAGCACGTATTCACTCGGCGTTCCATCGGCGACCCGATGAAGTTGCGGCTTGCGTTCGATCGTCACGAACGTGTTGGAACCGTATCCAGCCGTGCGGATCGCACCCGAAAAAACGATGCCTTGGTTATCGGGAATCGGCCGAACGTGCGCGTCGCTACCCGGTGCGCCTGGGACGACGTCGAACTCCACGACGCCGCCGTCGAGGGCGATCGCATTCGTGCCCGCGGCGTAATCGTAGGTGAGGTCGTCGGGGTCCCAACGTGGATTTTGCTCGGGGCCGGCAAAGGACGTGTCGTCGATCTCGAGCGGCCCGTCGATGCGTTTGATCCCGCTGCGCGCGAGCACGCCGACGCCTTCGCGCACGTTCTTCGAATCGAGCATCGGATCGCCCGCACCGACGAGCCAGAGCCCGCCGTGCAAGATCCCATCGGCATCGGGCGGCGACGCGCCGACGAAGCGCGTCTCGAAGCGATGATTCGGTCCTAAACTATCGAGCGCCGTCGCGGCGATGACGAGTTTGAGCGTCGATGCGGGCGTCATCGCCGCGCGCGACCGGCGCGCGAAGAGCTGCGAGCCGTCGGCTCCGACGACGACGATCCCCATGCCGGAGGCGATATCGCCCGTGAAGATCGACGACATATTTGCCGCGACGTCGTCGCGTTGAGCGGCGGTCCATCGCGGCGGCGGCACGGGCGTCGCGCGCGGTGCGGTATCCGTCGCGTATCCCGCAGGAACTCTCACTTGGGGCGTCCTGGCGGTGCGGTTGCAGCCCGCGATGCCTGCGGCGATCGCCATTATCAGGAGCGCGCGAGAAAACGTCGGGTTCAGATGCCGGAACCGTCTTGGAATACGGGCGCGACCGTCGTGTCGCTTCGCGCTCCGAGGGCGAGCGTCTCCAAGAGGGCGATCCATTCCGCATCACCGACGCGATCGCGAATTCGCTGAGACGGTCGCGTCGCGCGCAGACAGTCCTCGCGCACGATCGTCATGCCGTAGCGACGCGCGCGGCGCATGCGTTCGAACGCGGGCGCACCGTATTCGATGAGGCCGATCGCCGGCCCGAGTTCCCAGCGAAAGATCGCGCCCGCAGGTGCGACGAAACTGAAGTGCGTGCAGTACGGCAGGTAGCGCTCCCACTTCGCATCGGAAAGAAAATCGCCGCGCGACGATTTGATTTCGTAGATCCGAACTTGACGCGTGTACTTCGCAACGCCGATGACGTCGAAGCGCAGCCCCGTCGCTTGTGGCGAGACTTCGTTGCCCACGAACGCATAGCCGAGATCGCGCATACGTTGCGTTGCGAGCGCCCGAAGTTCGTTCGTCGCGAGTCGTCGTCCGGCGGAAGCCGTGAGGGGAATGTAATCAAGCATCTTCGCGTCGCGCCGTCTTCGGGCGCGTCGCGTGGGCTTCCGCTCGTGGTTCGCGTTCCCACCGCAGGATCGCGAGGCCGTCGTTGCCGAGGCCTTCGCACCAGGTGAAATAATACGCGCGCGGCGTCGTGCCTCCGAAGCTGTACGGATGCGTGCCGCCGTCGATCACGCGCGCGCACGCGCGTCGCAGATGGAGCGCGATATCGGGCCTCGTCGAAAGCGGTTCTTTATCGACGAAAAGCGCGCGCGTCGGACGATTTCCGTCCGGATACCATTGGCGCGATTCGCGACCTTGCCAGTCGTAGCCGATCACCACGGGCGCGATGCCCGAATCGAAATCCATCACGGATGAGAGACCGTACCCATCGGTCATGACGACGGCATCGCGTTCTTTCGCCAAGCGCGCGGCATCGCGCGCTACCATCGAGTAGGTCATGATTTCGAAGGGCCCACCGTTGCGCAGTTGCGCACCCGTCTCGCGATGCACGACGTTATAGATCGGAATCGGAGCGAACGATACGGCCAAGATCGCCGGAACGAGAATCGCGCCGGGAACGACGCAGATCGTCGTCCACACGATCTTCATGCGATGCGAGATCTGCGTGTAGGCGATGCCGAGCATCGCGGCGAGCGTGACGAGCGTTCCGAAGATCCAGTGAATTTCGACCTTTTCGATAAAGGCGAGACCCGTGACGATCGCGAGTTGCGGAATCGCGATCCACGCCAGATACGCGTTGCGCGGCCGAATCGCGAGCACGAGCACCGCGATGAAAATACCGGGTGAATACGCCGCTGCCTGCGTGAGCAAGAGCGTGGCGACGCGACGCACCTCGAACGAATGCGCCTCTTCGTGACGATGCACGAGCGCGAAGCCGAGCGTCACCCATTCGTGTTGCGCGTTCCAAACCAGAAACGGCGCGTATAAAAGAGCTGCGATCCCGAGTGCGAGCGGTAAGCCGCGTCGCCAGACGTGACGTACGCTCGGCGTGAAGATCGCGTACGCACACAGACCGAACGGCAACGCGTAGCCGAGCACGCGCGAGAGCAAGACCCCGGCGATCGCCACACCGAGGAACGACCAATCGCGCAATCCGTCGCGTTTGAACGCGCGCGCAGCGAAGTAGAGTGCGAGCGCCCAAAACATGAGATACGGTCCGTCGGGTGACGCCGAGCCGAATGCGAGCGAAGCTAGCGGCGTCAGTGCGAGCGCGAGTGCCGCAATGGCACCCGCACGCCGATCTCCCGTCAGTTCCGTCGCACAGCCCGCGATTGCGAGCGACGCGACGAGCCCGCAGAGCACGAAGCCGAGTCGCACGAGTCCGGGCGTCTGGCCGAAGACGGTGAATGCCGCAATCGTCCACGCGACGAGCGGCGGATGATCGACGTAGCCCCACGCGAGATGGCGACTCCACTCCCAGTAGTACGCCTCGTCACCCGTGAGCGGCAGTTTGAACGCGACCACGCCGCGCACGAACACGACGCATGCGATCACGGCCCATAGGATCGTCGTCACTCGTGTGGCTCCACGAGTCCACCATTGACGCCGATCGTCTGCCCGTTGACAAAACTCGCTTCGTCGGAGACCAAAAAGCGGACGGCGTATGCGATATCTTCCCACGATCCCGCATGTCGCGTTGGATTGTTTGCGGGGATCGTACGCGCGCCTTCGCGATCGACATCCTTATCGCGGATGTCGCCGGGCTCGATGATATTGACCGTGATCCCGTGCTCGGCTTCTTCGAGCGAAAGCGTGCGCGCGAATTGCACGACGCCCGCTTTTGCGGCACCGTAAAGACTCATGCCGCGCGCGGGCAGCGTCATATGCGTGCCGTTCATCCCGAAAAAGACGAGTCGGCCGAAACCGCGTTCGCGCATCGACGGCAAAACGGCGAACGCCGCCTCGACGGCGCTATCGAGATTGCCCGCGATCATCTCGCGAAACTCGACCATCGTCGACTTCGCGAAGCGCTTGACGACGATCGGACCCACGGCGTGCACGAGTACGTCGATCGGCCCGAGGGCTTCGCGTGCGCGAGCGATCGCGCGTTGCGTTTCTCCCGCGTTGCCGTGGTCGGCTGCGATCGCGCGCGCATCGCCGCCGCGTGCGCGAATCGCCGCGAGCGTCGCTTCGGGCGACGTTCCCGCGGCACGATACGTAAAAGCGACGCGATAACCGCCGCACGCGAGATCGATGGCGATCCCGCGCGCGAGGCCGCGCGCCGCAGCTGTTACGAACGCGGTTCGCTGGAGAGACACTCCGGCGTTATTGGGCGCGGAGTCGCAGTTTCTTCTGGGCGCTCTCTTTGGTCGTCGAGTCGGTCGACGTCACGGTCAAACCGATCGTCGCGCCGCTGACGGTTTGCAGCGAGACCGCTTGCGAGAAGTTGCCCGCGCCATCGGCGATCGTATCGCCCGTGTAGTTGCCCGCTCCGAACGCGAAGACGCCGCCGAGGCTCGCCGTCGCACCCGCGACGATGTGAATGCGGGCGTTGGGCAACGTCTTACCCTTGATCTCGAAATTCTGACCGACGGTGGATTCGTCGACCGGCGTCGAGAGCGAGAGGCTGTTTTTCGGCGTTTCGGTGCCGGTGGTGAATGCCCACGTTTGCGCGAAGCTGCCGCCGCTTGCGAGCTTGCCGGAAGCCGATGCCGTGTGCTTGATCGATTGCAACGGCGAAGGCGGTGCGTAGACGAAGCCCGTCGTCGAGGTCGTCGACGCGCTCGTGATATCGCGGCCATCAAGCAGCAAATGCACGCTATTGGGATCGACGTTTTGATTGAAATTCGCCGAAACCGTCGGCTTCGTCGACATCACGACCGCGCCGTTGCCCGGTTCGAAATCTTTGAGGATATTGCCGACCGTTGCTGCGGGTGCGGCCGGGGCTGCGGGCGCAGCGGGAGCTGCGGCGACATTGCCACTCGTCGTGAGCGCGACGATCGCGTTTCCGGAATCGTAGTTGACGCCCGCGCCGAGCGCTTCGGAGACGAAGCGGAGCGGAACGTACGTGCTCGCACCGATGATGAACGGCGCTACGTCGATCGTCTTCGCTTCACCATTGATGGCGGCGGTCGTCGATCCGATTTTCAGCGAGATCGTACGATTGTTGCCCGTCGCGTTGATCACGCCACCCTGGTACACGACGCTCGCGCCGAGACGTTCGAACACGCCGCGCAGCGGGACGAACACGCGACCCGCGCGTTCGATTGGTGGCGGATTGAACGTCGCGGTTTGACCGTTGACGGTCACCGATAGCGCCCACGCGGGCAGCGTCGTAATCGCGAGCAACGCGCCGAGCGCCGTCGTCCCGATCGTCGCTTTGCGAAGATTGGATAATTGCATGTCTTGCTCTCCTCTGGTCCGATAATTTGGACCCACGAAGTCAAGATCTACCCAGAAAACGCCCGCTCAGTCGCCCGGGGCACCCAAACCGATCGGCCGTTCGAACTCGGGACGCTTCCGCTCGCCATCGCGCGACGCACGCTTGGCACGCTTTTCTTCCCGTTTTTCGGCACCACCCATCACGAACGTATAGATCACGGGCACGAGTGCGAGCGTGAGGATGAGCGAGCTGATGAGGCCGCCGATCAACACCGTGCCCATCGATGCGCGCTCTTCCGCGCCCTCGGTTATGCCGAGTGAGAGCGGCAACATGCCGAAGATCATCGCAAACGTCGTCATGAGGATCGGGCGAAACCGCGTTTTTGCCGCTGCGAGCATCGCTTCGCGGACCGAGAGACCGAATTTCTTGCGCTGTTGGTTCGCGTAATCGACGAGCAGGATACCGTTCTTCGAGACGAGCCCGAAGAGCATGACGATCGCGATGAGCGAGAAGAGGTTGAGCGTCTGATGTCGCACCGCGAGGCCGCCGAGTGCGCCGACGATAGAGACCGGTACCGCGAACATCACGACGAAGGGTTCGACGAACGATCCATACAGCACGACCATGAGCATGTATACGAGCAAGAACGATGTGAGCAGCGCGAGTCCCATACTCGAAAAGGTTTGGTTGTAAAGATCTGCGTCGCCGTCAGCGAGCGCGTGCACGCCTGCGGGAAGGTAGCCGGGCTCGCGGATTTTCGCTTGAATCGGTGCGAGGATCTTGCCGAGCGAGACGCCGGCGTTGGGATCGACGTCCGCCGTCACGCGCACGACGCGATTGCGCGATTCGCGCGTGATCTTCGTCGGTGCGAGGGTCATCGAGAAATCGGCAACCTGCGCGAGTGGGATCATGCTTCCGTTTGCCGCGCGAACGCGCACCGCGCGCACGACCTCGATATCGTTGCGTTCGTTCGGTGGTAACTCGAGCCGCACGTCGGTGAGACCGTTTTGCAACCGAACCTTCGTCGAGATCACGCCGCCGATCGCGATGCGCGCCGCGGTTGCCGCGTCACCCGGCGCGATGCCGAGGGTGGCCGAGCGCGCGGGATCGATGTGAATATTGAGGCGCGGCCCCTTGCTATCGGCGCCCGCCGAAACGTTGACGGCGCCGGGCTGCTTGCGAATGAGCGATGCGATCTGCGCCGCAGCCGCATCGAGAGCGACGTCGGGTCCCGTCATCGTAAATTGAATCGCCGCGCCACCGCCACCGCCGCCGCCCTCTTTTGCGATTTGATAATCCGCACCCGGAACGAGGCTACCGAATTTCGTCGCCGCGGCAAGAACGCGATCGGTTTCACGACGGCGCGATTTCTCGAGGATGACCGTGAAGGTCGCGAGATGGCCGCCGGTATTGTTGCCCATGCCGGAGCGTTTCGCTCCGACCGTCGTCAACACGGATTTCACACCGTCGATCGCGAGCAGTCGGCCTTCGAGACGCGAGATCGCTTCGGCCGTCGTCGCGAGCGGTTGCCCGACGCGATACTGCACGGAGCCGTTGAGGACGCCCGTGTTCGACGACGGAATGAACTCCGAACCGATGAAGCCGAGCGGCACGAGCGCGACCGCACCGATGA
>JANYGA010000082.1 GCA_025359485.1 Rhodospirillales bacterium
CCGACGAAAAGTCCCGCCGCACCACCGAGGAGAATCGAGCCGAGCTTTTTGCCATTGGCAATACCACCCGCGAGCTCGACGAGATCGCGTAGCGTCGCGCCGAACGGCACTTCGTACACGCCCGGCTTCTCGACGCAACCCGACAGACAGAAGAGCTTTGGACCCGTCGACGCTTCGGTGCCGATCTTTGCAAACGCGGGACCGCCGTCGGTCACGATGGCGAGCACGTTGACGAGCGTTTCGACGTTGTTGATCAGCGTCGGGCGATGGAAGACGCCCGATTCAACCGGAAACGGCGGCTTATTGCGGGGTTCGCCACGGAAGCCTTCGATCGAATTGAAGATCGAAGTTTCCTCACCGCAGATATAGGCACCACCGCCCTTACGGATCTCCATATCGAAATTAAAGCCGGTGCCGAGGATATCGTTGCCCAGGAGTCCGCGCGCGCGGGCTTTCGCCATGGCGTTGGTGAGCCGCTCGTGCGCGAGCGGATATTCGCCACGTAAGTAGATGTATCCGAATTCGCAGCCCGTGGCATAGGCGGCGATCGTCATCGACTCGACCAGGGCGAACGGGTCGCCCTCCATGATGCTACGGTCCTTAAACGTTCCGGGTTCGGACTCATCGGCGTTGCAAATGAGATAATGCGGCCGGACCGTTTGCTTCGCAACGGCCTCCCATTTGCGACCCGTGGGGAATGCGGCACCGCCGCGGCCCATCAGTTTGGAATCCGTGACTTCACGGACGACGCCCGCAGGCCCGATCTCCGTCGCGCGGCGCAGGGCCGCGTAGCCGCCGTGGGCGCGATAATCATCGAGGCTCGTCGGATCGACGACGTCGACGCGTCGCAAGAGGCGAAGATTCGGGTCGCCCGCTTGCGGGAGCCGCGGCCGCGCGACGCGTGCGATATCGAGAGCGCCGCCGAGCGCGGCACGCACCGTCTCCATCGTCACCTCACCGAAAAGATGCTCGATCGGCTTTTCGCCCGCGACTTGCAAGAATGCGGCGGGCGCATGATCGCAGAGCCCGAGGCACGGCGATTTGAGCCAGACCGCATCGGAGTCGGCGATCTCGACGTGCGAACCTTCGTGCCCGTGATGCGCTGCGGGGCCGACGGTCCGTTCGAGCTCGGCGATGAGCGCACCCGAGCCGCGCGGCATACACGCGACATCTTCGCAGACGTGGAGCACGCGTTTCGCACGCGGTTCGACGGCGAGCAACGCGTAGAACGTCGCCGTCCCGTAAGCATCGGCCGGCGGAACATCGAGGGTCTTGCAGATGTGGTTGAACGCACCTTCGCTGATCCAACCGACGCGTTCTTGCGCGGCCTGCAGCGCGGGAAGCAACAGATGGCGCTTCTTGTGGATGCCGGTCGTACCGTGTTGGTGGAGTGAGGCGATCGCGGTATCGATCGCCTCGCGCTCTTCGAGGGTGGGATCGTCGCCGAGAAGTTTGAGATCGGGCATGTGCTAGTCGCCCACCGCCGCGGCTTCGCGTGGCACAGCATGCGCTGCACTCAACACCGCGTCGTGTCCGACGGCAAGTGCTTCGAGCTTGACCGCGCACGCCTTGAACTCGGCCGTGCCGGCTTTCTCATCCGTCGCGTTGATCGTGAGTCGGTTGACGCTGTACTCGTCGCCGAAGTGGAACGTCATGAAGACGATACCCGATTTGAGCGAGGGATCGAGATGGATCGGCGCGACGATCGATCCGCGTCGCGAACTGATGCGAACGACTTGATTCTCTTCGAAGCCGTAGCGCGCGGCGTCGGCTGGGAACATATCGATCGATTCCGATCGACGCAGCGGCGAATCGAAGCCGCTGGTTTGAACGCCGGTGTTGTAATCCGAGAGACGGCGACCCGTCGTGAGCGTGAGCGGGTACTCGGCATCGGGTGCTTCGAGGGGCAATTCGTGCTTGACGGCGACGAACGGCGCTTTCCGACCCTGTTCGTCGCCGGTTTCCCACAGGCGCGCATGACAGAACATCGTGCCGGGATGGTCTTCCGTCGGGCACGGCCATTGAATGCCGTTCATCGTTTCGAGTCGCTCGTAGCTCATGCCGCCGAACATCTCGTCACCGAGCGAGCGCACTTCTTCCCAAATTTCGTTTGCCGTGGGATGGCCCCAATCGGTGCCGAGGCGCTTTGCGATTTCACTTAAGACCCAAAGTTCTTCGCGCGCTTCACCCGGGGGCTCGAGGGCCTTGCGAATGCGCTGGACGCGACGTTCGCTATTGGTAACGGTGCCTTCGGATTCGCACCAACCGGAGGCTGCCGGAAGCACGACGTCCGCAAGTTCGGCCGTCTGCGTGCGGAAGATATCGAACACGACCAGATGATCGAGCCCACGCAGCGCGTGCTCGGTGTGATTTTGATCGGCGTCGCTCTGGACGGGATTCTCACCGATGACGAAGATCGATTTCATCACGCCGCGATCCATCGCGTCGAACATCTGCGTGAGCGTCATGCCGAGTTCGTTCTTTTGCGGCACGCCCCACGCGCGCGAGAATTTCTCGCAGATCGCCGGATCGAGAATATCTTGGAAGCCGACGAAGCGGTTGGGAATCGCGCCCATATCGCCGCCACCCTGGACGTTGTTCTGTCCGCGCAACGGGTTGACGCCCGAACCGTATTTGCCGACGTGACCGCAGAGCAGCGAGAGATTGATGAGCGAGTGAACGTTATCGACCGCGTTGTGGTGCTCGGTGATGCCGAGCGTCCAGCAGATCATCGCACGATCGGCGCGCGCGTACATGTGGGCGATCGTTTTGATTTGTTCGGCGGGAATGCCACATTCGGCCGCCGCGTATTCGAGCGTGAACGACTCGACCGACTGGCGATATTCTTCGAATCCGACCGTCGCGTTTTTGATGAAGCCATCGTTGGCGAGCCCGGCATGGATGATCTCGCGCGCGATCGCGTTGGAGAGCGCAATATCGGTGCCGATGTTGATCGGCAACCACTCATCCGCCCACTGCGCAGAGGCCGTGCGACGCGGATCGACACTTACGAGCTTCGCGCCGTTATGAATGCCCTTGAGTACGTGATGGAAGAAAATCGGATGCGTTTCGCGCGCGTTGGATCCCCATAAGAGGATGACGTCCGTATGCTCGGCTTCGAGATATGAATTCGTGCCGCCACCAGCACCGAAGACTGCCGCCAGACCGACGACAGAGGGAGCATGTCAAGTTCGATTGCAGCTGTCGATGTTGTGAGTTCGAAATACCGTGCGCGCGAGTTTCTGAGCGAGGTAATTTGTTTCGTTTGTGGTTCGCGAGCAACTGAAGATGCCTAGCGCGTCTCCACCATGAGTCGCCATCGTTCGGCGAAAGCCATCCGCGGCGGCATCGAGCGCTTCGTCCCAGGAGGCAGGCTCCAGGACGCCATTCCTCCGTACTAACGGTTGTGTCAGTCGCTCGTATTTGCCCATAGTGACGTGGTTCTCCAGTCGATGCCGTCGAGGCTTTAAATACGACGCGCACCGTTAATAGACGAATCGTAGCCTGCACCCGTTTCGCGAACAAGGCGAAGGGCGGTATCGTCCGATAGCCACCCGCTATGACCGAGTGCTACTGAGCCGCTCTTCAAGGAGGCGTGCGATGGCCAAACTCCGCTTAGGTATAATTAGTTAATTCCAGTAGGAATTGCTACGGCGCCATCGATAAAAGTCGACATGATCCCGATGGTGAGGTCAGCTTCTTCATTGGTACGACGATCGTCGGGTGCACTCGCGCTTGCGATTCTCGCACTCGTATCGCTTGGGATTTTCCTCGCCCTTGCGAGCATGCTTATCGCGCAGCGAGATACCGCGCGGATCGTGGTGCTCAATGAAGCGCAGATCGTGCGCGCTCAGCGTGTCGCCTTCTTGGCTCTTGCCGCACGTGACCGAGACGTGACGCCCACGTGGCGGGCCGAACTGCATCAAGCGACCGACGAGCTCTTGCGGGACCGAACGATACTAGCGGACCGTCAGGACCTCACGCCGGTGCCCGTCGATGCCACAGGGCAAACCCCGGTCACCCACGCCATTACCGCTTACGCAAAAGCCGCGAGCGCGCTCGAGAGCGATCCGAATGACGCGGCTTCTCTCGCGAATATCCTTTCGCATCGCCATTCGCTCGTCGCATTGCAAGATAAGATGGTCGACGCTCGGACGCAGATCGTCGACGATCGCCTCACTCGCATCCTCGATGTCGCGGTCCTGTCGATTGCCGTGATGCTCGCAAGCCTCTGGCTCATGTGGGCACGCATCATCGCGCCGAGCGAACGTCGGATGGCGAGCCTAGTGGCAAATCTCCACAGTAGCCGAGAAGAGATCAAGTCGCTCTTCCGCGAGAACCCCGATCCGATCGCGGTATGGGATCTCGACGGCCGCCTCGTCCGCGGAAATGCCGCAAGTTCCATGATGCTCGAACTCGATGCGCGTGCCATCGGCTCGCATTTCCTCGAGCACGTGATCGCGAGCGATGCGCCCGTGGCCCTCGCGGCCTTCGATCGGACAAAGCGCGGAGAACGCGTCGGGTTCGAGACCCAATTCGTCACGGGTTCTCGCGAAAAAATCGACGTGAGCGTGAGCCTTTTTCCTAAAATCACCGACGGAGAGATTCGTGGCGTCATCGGAGTTGCGAAGGACTGCCGCGCGCTTCGACGTGCCGAGGTCGCATACGAATTACAAACCGAGCGCATCACCGAACTCTGTCGCATTTTCACTTACCTGAATAAACCCGCACTCTTACAGATCGAGGAGACGCTCGCAGTCGCAACCCAGCGTCTGGGCTACGATTGGGCGATCGCGTTCGATAAAGTCGATGGCGATTTTCAGACGATCGGCATGGTGCGCACCGGTAACGACGTCTCGCTCGCAAGCCGCGACGACCTCACCGCTTTCGCAAAAGATTTTCTCGTTCGCGAGGACGACGTTTGGTCGATCGATCATATCGCGACCGGCAGGACGTTCGCGCCGCGCGCCATGGCGGGTGCGCCGATTACGATCGGTAGCGTAACATCGGGCCTTCTCGTGCTCGGCTCATCGACGCCGCGCGCGGATAAATTGCCGAATGCCGATCGCGACTTCCTACGCTTGGTCAGCGCACTCGTCGGCGCCGCCGTTCAGCGTGGTCATCACGAACGGAAACTCGATACGCTTGCGTTTTTCGATACCTTGACCGCACTTCCCAATCGCGCGTCGCTGTCCGAGCGCTTGCAGACGTTATTGAGCGAATCGCAACAGTACGAACGAAATTTTGCGGTGCACTGTCTCGACCTCGATCGTTTTAAGGCGATCAACGACGAGTTCGGCCATGCCGTCGGCGACGACGTGTTAAATATCGCGGCACGGCGCATGGAACGATGTTTACGCAGTACCGATACCGTCGCCCGGATCGGCGGCGATGAGTTCGTGATCCTCCAAGTTCTCGATGGCGACATGAGTGCCGCAGCCGAGCTCGCCGACCGCATCATCGACTCCGTCGCGCAGCCGATGGCGATCGACGGTATCGAGCACGTGGTCGGTATCAGCGTCGGCATTAGTGGATTTCCCGAAGATGGTACCGATGCCAAATCGCTCATTCACGCAGCAGACGAAGCGCTTCTTCGCGCTAAACGCGAAGGCAGAAATCGCCGCACCATGACGATCGCCGAAGTTCAACTTACTGGTCGTTAGGCTAAAGATCACAGAGATTTTGCTTCGTGCATTAACTCGGAGTTAGCCACCCTGACGATATCGTCTCCGCGCCGATACGGCGCGGACCTGTTTGAGACTAAAGTCGGAGTTCACCAACGTTCTTGGAGCGAGCTTACCAAGAATTTTGACCCCACATACTAGGCTTAATCAATCTTATTCGGTAGGCTAGTTAAAAGCGTAAGCCTTTTGCATAATAGTGTACTGCTGTCGCGATCGTTTCGATGACCCACATCTCTGGGCATAGTTGTAACGATCATGACCGCGAATACCTCTGGCATTCAGTTTCTTCAGCGTGCTTGGGAAGAAAATCCATTTGATTCTGATCTGGCGCGCGCGAATAGCACGTATGCTGCACCGACCGACGATGGCACGCTCGCTCGTCTTTTAGAGACGGCGACTCCCGGCTACTTCGATCGAATCGCGCATAGCAGTTTCCGAGATTATATTCTCGATAACGACTTTTCGTGTCTCGGAGCGAAAGCTGCGGTGCGATCCGCGACATATCGTTTCGGAACATATAGCGATCTCGCCGACGAAGCATCGACGGCCGGCCTTGCACGAGACCTCTTTGCGTTTACGAACGAACGTCGCGGTTTCGAATCGCTCTATACAACGTATATCGCCGTTTTCTCAACCTTCGATCGCGGGGCCGATCCCGACCTCGATTTCGAACAATCGCTCTGGCGACAGCTCTCGCGGTTGCATGCACTCGACCGGGACTTACACGAATGGGACCCACGCGTATCATCGAATCCAAACGACAGCGACTTTTCTTTTAGTTTCGCTGGCACCGGCCTCTTCGTGGTCGGGCTCCATCCCGAAAGCACGCGTGCAGCTAGGCGATTCGCTTGGCCCACGCTGGTTTTTAATTCGCACGAGCAGTTCGAGGAGCTAAAAAGGCGCGGTCAGTTCGAACGTTTGCAAGACCGAATCCGTACCCGAGAACTCGCGCTCGACGGTTCACTAAATCCAAACCTCGCTGATTTCGGCGACCACTCGGAAGCGCGGCAATATTCGGGCCGCCCACTTCCGAAGGCGTGGACATGTCCCTTCAGCCGGTAGTGCAACGCATCGCGCCGCAAAGCGGGACCGCATTTCGCATGCGCGCATCGCAGACACTCGTCGTCATCGATCTCGAGGGCGAACAAGTGGCCGATCTCTATGCGTTTGCAGATGGAGATCGCGCCGAGTCACTTTCATCGGGTCGATCGCTCGACTACGCCGAAACGATCTATCTCACGACCGGGCATACGCTTTACTCCAACCGAAGTCGACCGATGTTTACGATCGTAGAAGATACCGTTGGCCGACACGATTTTCTATTGACGCCGTGCAGCCAAGAAACTTTCTCGATCATTTACAAAGAAAATGCCCCGCATCCGAGCTGCTTTGCCAATCTTCGAGATGCGTTCGCCGCCTTCAATATTGCAGCCGATACGATCGGCACCACGTTCAACATTTTCATGAATGTAGCGCTCGAGGCAGACGGCTCTTTTACGGTGCGACCTCCGTTAAGTAAGGCCGACGACCGAATCGTCTTCCGGGCCGAAATGGATCTTATCGTTGGCCTTACCGCATGCTCCGCAGAAATGTCAAATAACTATTCATTCAAGCCGATCGCTTTTTCAATTAAACCAGCCTTCCATTAGCTCGACTACGTTTTACCGGGAAGCTTTCCCGCAGATAGAAGTGTATTAGCCGCGTTAGCGCCGCCATTTCTGAGTCAAATAGCGGGAAGAGATCTTCTGCGTGAATTATCGCAAGGATTCGTCGGACGATACCGTCTCTTGGGTCCATTTTTTGCTTATGAGAAAGTAAACTGGGTAACGCCAGTCATGCAGTTTACTCTCGCTCCGGTTCGCGCTGCGATCGGCAATAAGAAATTCGTTTCCTATCTTTTGGTAAGGTGTCTCGCGGATTGCGGGTACTGGATTTCGATCGTCGCGCAAGGCTGGCTCATCGTACGATTGACGCATTCGCCAATAGGTTCGGCGTCGTCGGCGCTGCCGCACGATCGCCCGCTCTCTTCATTTCGCTCATCGGCGGCATCATGGCGGATCGTTTCGAGCGATCCTCCTGGCCATTTTCACGATGTTGCGGGCGCCGCTCTCGATCGGCATCACGCTCTTCGCACTCGGCGCGGTCGATTCACTCGTGTACGCTCTTGGGAATACGTACGTTCAGGAGCACACCGATGAGCGGCACCGCGGTAGCGTGAACGCCTTTTTTACCATCGCATTTTTGGGAGGCATTCCCGTGGGCAACCTCGCGATCGGCGGCATCGCGTCGAAAATAGGTTCGCATTGGGCGCTTTTCGATTCGGCCATCGTCGTCGCTATCTGTGCCGCGGCCTATCTCGCGATCGTGCCAAATTTGGCGATGAGAGAAGCCAAAGCTTAAAAAAAAGGGCGCTCGACGATCGCTCGGTTCGCGCCTCTCTTGTCGTTCCTCTACTTCTTCGTTTTTATAGTCGATCGCGACGAGGACTTCGACGGTTTTTTCCTAGCGGCAAGTGCTTTTGATTTGGGGTCGGCGCGCTTCTGCGCGCGCGCTTTGATCTTACGGATCTCTTCGCCGATAGCGATGAGTCGTTTCTCCCCAAGCACTTCCCGAGCTTCACGAAAGAACTCATGCTCTTCTTCCGTCACGTGATGTTTCGTCAATTCAGAGAGCACTTGAACTTTTGCTTTTAACGATTCATCCCGAGCGTCCGCTCTACCGATCTTTCGAATAAGGTCTTTCATCGACGCATGTTCTTCATACGCTTCCAAAACTTTGAGTCGCTCGTCGGTATCACGCTTCGTCTTGCCGTATACGGCTGGATACAAGAGCGATTCTTCGATTTTAGCGTGCAGCGTGAGCGCGGCTAACACTTTTGCGATATTTTCGCGTTGACCGCGGAGCGTCAAATTCTTCTCTTCAAGAATCGATTCGAATAACGCCTCGACTTCACGATGATCGGCCTTGAGGATGGTGATCGCGTCGCCAAACGGCGCTTCACGTTCCTCACCCTCCGGTTTCAGCATCTCTCTGGCAGTATCGAAAACTTCCGATACGATATTTCCTAGTGCCATAACATCTCCTTACGATACGGTAGTGTACCTATTCCACGATTTTTCTCGTTCTAAGCGTGAGCATTCCGACGAACGCTCTTGCCGGACGCCTGGCCGCTTTTCGTGGAAGCAGTAAATTTGGCGGATTATTCGTGACGCTTGGACGTGTCAAAATTGTCGTAGTGGGTACAATTTCCGCACCATGGGCTCGATTTCACTAGAACGTCCGGCGGCCGTGCTTTTCGATCGAGACGGAACACTCGTCGTCGACGACCCATGCCTTCGCGATGCAACAAGAATTCAAATCATCGATGGGGCGCGCGAAGCACTCGCACGATTGCGATTCGCTGGAGTTCTGCTTGGCGTCGTGACGAATCAGCCCAGAATTCAAAGCGGTGAGCTGCAACTTTGCGAGCTCGATGCGATCAATTGCGAAATCGAACGTCGATTAGGCCCGATCGATGAATGGGCAATTTGTCCCCATTCGTCCGATTTGGGTTGTCTGTGCCGTAAGCCGCTCCCGGGTTTAATTTTCGCGGCCGCTCGCCGACTGCGCCGTCCGGCGAGCGCGTGTCTCGTCGTTGGCGACATTGGATCCGACATGGTTGCAGCGGCCCGGGCTGGCGCCTCATCGATTCTCGTCCCGACGCCCGTAACGCGTCGCGAAGAGATCGACGCCGCGCGTACCGTGGCTTCGTCACTCGACGGAGCCGTCGATCGCATCCTTGCGATGGGCTGTTGATGCGAGTCCTGGCCGTGCGTCAAGACAATAACGGCGATGTCATCCTCGCCGGGCCCGCGATTCGAGCGATCGCCGCACACGCGGCGGTCACCCTTCTCTGCGGACCAAATGGCGTCGGTGCCGCGCGGCTCTTACCGGACGTTGCGGACGTCATCGTCGGTCGTGCCGAATGGATCGAAGGCTCGCCGCGACCGATCGATGTCGATGATATCGAGTCATTTATTCGAAAAATTACCGCGCATCGGTTCGATCGAGCGGTTATCTTCACATCGTTTCATCAGAGCGCGTTACCGATGGCGCTCCTTCTCCGTCTCGCGGGCATTCCATGGATCGGCGCGTACAGCGTCGACTACCCGGGTTCGTTGCTCGATGTTCGAGCGACCATCGACGACGACGTTCATGAAGTTCGGCGTGCGCTCGCGCTGAGTCGGCAATCCGGCTTTCCACTCCCGAGCGACGACGACGCGTCGTTACGACTCAAGCCCTTGCCGGACGTGCGCGACATCGTCGGCTTCGAGCCATACGTCGTGGTGCAACCAACGGCTAGCGTTCCCGCGCGTCATTGGAATGCGCGACGCATGCACGGACTCATCGATCGACTGACCCAATCGGGATTGCGGGTCGTCGTCACGGGCGCACCTTCGGAGACCGACTTCGTCGCGACCATCGTTCGAGACACGACCGCTCTCAACGTTTGCGGCGCGACGTCATTCGCGCAGTTCGCCGCGATCGTTCGGGATGCACGGGTGTTGCTCGTCGGGAATTCCTCGGGAATTCACGTGTCTTCGGCCGTCGGCACGCCGGTCGTCACGATTTTTCCGCCGACCATTCCGGCCGTTCGGTTCGAGCCTTGGGGCGTGCCCTTCGCACTCCACGGCGAGCAAGATATTGCGTGCCGCGGTTGTCGCGCTCGAATTTGCCCGATCGTGGATCAACCATGTATCGGCAATATTTCGGACGATGAAATTATCGCGAGTATGACTCGACTCGGAGCGCTTTCGCCGTGTGGTGTTGCGTGAACGTGCTTTGCTGGCACGTCCATGGCTCGTGGATGACGTCGTTCGTTCAAGGCGAGCACACGTATTACGTTCCGGTCGAGCCGGAGCGTGGCCCCGACGGCCGCGGTCGTGCGATGACGTACGTCTGGCCGGACAATGTCATCGAGGTCGATCTCGAAACTTCGCAACGTACACCGTACGACGTCGTCATCGTGCAACGCGCGCACGAGCTCACATCGCTCGTCGACGTGTGGCTCGGCACCGGACGGCGAGCAGGCACCGACGTGCCACTCGTGTACGTCGAGCACGACACGCCATCGGGCGATGTCGCAGAAATGCGGCACGTGGCGGCCGATCGACCGGATATTTGCATCGTGCACGTCACGCATTTCAACGCGCTCTTCTGGGACTGTGGCCGCGCGAAGTCACGCGTCATCGAACACGCCATCGTCGATCCGGGCTACCGCTTTTCGGGATCGTTGCCTCGGACCGCCGTCGTGATCAATGAGGCAAAGCGGCGCGGTCGGATCGTGGGGACCGATCTTCTCGAACGCTTTGCAACCGTCGCACCGGTCGATCTTTTCGGCATGGGTGCCGATGCCTTCGGCGGATACGACAATCTGCCACAGGAGCGCCTACACGACGAAGTGGCGCGACGGCGCGCATATCTGCATCCAAATCGATGGACATCGCTCGGGCTTTCGCTCATCGAGGCCATGTATCTAGGCATGCCGATCGTCGCGCTGGCAACGACGGAAGCACACGAAGCCCTTCCACCTGGAGTCGGCACCTGCTCGACCGATGTGCGCCGCTTACTCGACGCGCTCCAGACGTACCATCGCGATTTCGAATTCGCTCGGAATGCAGGGTTACAGGCGCGCGCGTACGCGCAACAACGCTATGGCATCGATCGCTTCGTCCGCGATTGGAATGACATTTTTCAAGAGGCTACCGCATGAAAATTGCCATGATTTCCGAACACGCTAGCCCCCTCGCGAGCATCGGAAGTGCCGATGCCGGCGGGCAAAACGTTCACGTTGCCGAGCTGAGCGCCGCGCTCGTCGGCCTCGGCCATGACGTTCACGTATTCACTCGACGAGACGATCCGTCGCAACCGAACGTGACCGAGACAGCGGGTGGCGTCGTCGTGCATCACCTCGATGCCGGCCCCGCTTCGCCGATCTCGAAAGATCGACTCCTTCCCTTCATGACTTCGTTCGCTCGAGAACTATCGTTTTCGCTCGCGCGCGAGCGCTTCGACGTGGCGCACGCGCATTTTTGGATGTCGGGCTTCGCGACCGTTGCGGCGGCAGTACCACTCCGCATTCCCGTCGTGCAAACCTATCATGCGCTCGGTGTCGAAAAACTACGCCATCAAGGCGCTGACGATACGAGCCCGCGCGAACGCATCGGAATCGAGCGACAGCTCTTACGCGATGTCGATCGCGTCGTCGCGACCGCGAGTAGCGAAGTTTTCGAACTCATGCGCATGGGCGCCGAAGCAGCCAAAATCAGAATCATTCCCTGCGGGGTCAACCTCGATTTTTTCGATCGTGCCCCAGCGCGAGCACCGCGCCCACGCCCATTGCGACATCGTATCGCAACACTGAGCCGCCTCGTGCGACGCAAAGGGGTGGGCGACGTGATACGCGCGCTGCGGAACGTACCCGATACCGAACTCGTCATCGGCGGCGGAACGAACGACGCGAGCGATCCCGACGAACGGGAATTACGGGAGATCGCTTCCGAGTGCGGCGTGCGCGAACGGGTGACGTTTCACGGCAGGGTCGATCGCGCCGACGTTCCGGCGTTCCTACGCGATGCCGATGCCGTCGTTTGCGCGTCATGGTACGAGCCCTTCGGCATCGTACCGCTCGAAGCGATGGCGTGCCGCATTCCCGTCGTCGCGACGGCCGTCGGCGGTCAAAACGATACCGTTCTCGATGGATTCACCGGGTTTAGCGCATTGCCGCGCGAGCCCCGAACCATCGCAACCGCACTTCGCTCGCTCTTAGAATCGCCCGATTTGCGGCAACGTCTCGGCGCCGCGGGACGACATCGTGTCGAAGAACGATTCTGCTGGGATCGTATCGCGCGCGAAACCGAACGCGTCTATCGGAGCATGCAGATCATGCGAACGCAAATCGACGCGACCGCTTGAGCAAACCACTCCTCGTCGTTCTTCGACCGCTCGGGCTCGGCGATTTCCTGACGGGTATCCCGGCCTACCGCGCGATCGCGCGCAAATTTCCCGACCATCGGCGCGTGCTTGCCGTCCCCGCCGCGCTCCACGCGCTGATCCCCGCAACGCGAGCGTTCGATTTGGGAGTCGACGTCGAACCCCTTACAAAGCTGCCGCTCGTGCTATCGCGCGCCGATATCTCCATCGATCTTCATGGAAAAGGCCCGGCAAGTCACCGCATCTTACTGGACGCACAACCGCGGCGACTCATCGCCTTTGCAAATTCCGAGATTCCGGAAAGCCGTCGTGGCGCCGTGTGGCGAGCGGACGAGCACGAAGTGCAGCGGTGGTGCCGCATGCTCGAGACCGCGGGCGTACCAGCCGATCCGCGAGACCTCTATTTCGATCCGCAGATCGCACCGGCGCATCGAGAAGGTCGCGTAGCGATCGTGCATCCGGGTGCCGCAAGTGAAGCGCGCCGATGGCCGATCGAGCGTTGGATGACGGTCGTCCGAGCGTTGCAGCACCGCGGTCACCGCGTCGTGTTGACGGGATCGGCCGCTGAGGCGAAGCTGACCGCGACGATCGCTCGGCAGACCGACGGTCGTACGACCGTCGATCTCGGCGGACGTACGAATCTCGCGATGCTCGTCGATATCGTTTCGAAAGCGTCGCTCGTACTCTCGACGGACACGGGGATCGCCCATCTTGCGGTCGCGTGCGGTACGCCAACGATCACCATTTTTGGGCCGACTTCGCCGAAGCATTGGGGACCTCCGACGAACGATCGCCACGGTGTACTTTGGGCCGGCGAGACGGGCGATCCACATGGTGAGACGATCGACCCCGGTCTGTTGAGCATCTCCGTGAGCGACGTTCTCGGTGCCGTCGAACAACAGGCGTTTGGCCGGAGCGTTGTGGCTCCGGCC
>JANYGA010000095.1 GCA_025359485.1 Rhodospirillales bacterium
GTCGCATCGACGAGTGACGACGTGAGGCGCGACGTCGTCCCGATGGGCGACATCTCCGTCATGCCCCAGGCGTGAATCGTCTGGATCCCGCGACGTTTGAGATCGTCGAAGAGCGACGGCGGACATGCCGAGCCACCGATCACCAAATTCTTGAGCGACGGCAGCAGAGCATCGCGTTTTTCGAGTTCGTCGCGCACCGCGAGCCACACGGTCGGAACGCCGAGCGACATGGTGACGGCCTCGGTATTGACGAGGTCGATGATGCTCGCCGGGTCGAGCTTCGGGCCCGGCATCACGAGTTTCGCGCCGATCATCGGCACGAGATACGGCACGCCCCATGCGTTGACGTGGAACATCGGCACGACCGGCATCACGGTATCGGCTTGACCGATCCCGAGCGCGTCGACCGTTCCGGCGGCGAACGCGTGGAGCACCGTCGAACGATGCGTGAAAGCGACACCTTTGGGATCGCCCGTCGTCGCCGACGTGTAACACAGAATCGCCGCGCTCTTTTCATCGAGTTTCGGCCAATCGAAGGTCGTCGGTTTTCCGGCGAGCAGCGCTTCATAATCACGTGCGTGGGGGAGATCGGCGCTCTTCGCGCCCATCGTCACGAACGGAATCGTGAATTCGGGGCGCGTCGCCATCGCTTTCGCGACGGCCGGCGCGACCGAGCTGTCGACGAACGCGAGCGTGTCGCCCGCATGTTGGAACACCCAACTGACTTGCTCGGGAAAGAGCCGGATATTCGTCGTGTGCAACACCGCACCGAGCATCGGCACGGCGTAGTACAGCTCGAGATGACGATGGTTATTCCACGCGAAGCTCGCGACGCGATCGCCCGGCTTCACGCCGAGTTCGACGAGCGCGTGCGCGAGTTGCGCGACGCGCTTGCCGAAATCCGCATACGTATACCGAAAGATCGACCCATCGTCGTTGCGCGAGACGACTTCGCGATTCGCATTGTTGCGCAAGATGTGCTCGAAGAGCATCCCGATCGTGAGATCGACATCCATCATCGTTCCCGGCATCGCCGGTGCGAATTTCGCGTCCATCATCTTCATACGTGGGCCTTTCGAGCGTGCGGTGGGAGGCGTTCGACGTTAGAGCAATTTCCCGTCGTCGTCGGGGCCCAAGAGCATCGGGCGCAAGAGCGGAATCGGCGGATCGCCGTGCGCGAGGAGCGCGTCGTGGAAGCGCTGGAGCGTGAAAGCCGTGCCGAGTTTTTTCTTCATATCCGCGCGGAGTTTGAGAATTTCGAGTTTGCCCAGCGTGTAGTAACCGTAGGTCGCATCTTGCGTCCCGCGGAGCGCTTCGACCCGCGCGGGTCCCGGTGCCATGAAGGCGTTTTCGACGAAGAAGTTCGTCGCTTCATCGACCGTCATGCCCGCGGTGTGTTCTTTCACGCCGACGATGTAACGGCATTCGCGGACGAGCGCTCCACCGAGTTGCGCGAGACGCACGTGCGGATCGCCCTTGCCCCACCCCTCGTCGACGATCATCTGTTCGTCGTAGTGCGCCCACCCTTCGGCAAACGACGCCGAACTGAGGAGCTGCCGCGTGAGACTGAGCGGCAGATGTTTATCGATCGTGAAGTTGACGTAATGCCCGGGATAGACTTCGTGCGCGGAGACGATCGGTCGATTGTAGTCGTTTAAGAAGCCGAGAAATTCGTTCTGCTTCGCAACGGGAGATGTGAGATCGACGGGCGTGACATTATAGAACGCGCGCGTTGCCGACGTTTCCAAAACGCCCGGCGCATCCATCGACGCGAAGGTGGTCTGGCGTTGAAAGACGGGCGTCTCGATCACTTTTATATCGGCATCGCTTGGGAGCGTGAGCAGCTTCTTCGCGATCACGAATTCCCGAAGTGCGACGAGATCGTGTTGTGCCGCGGGGAGCAGCGTCGCTGCGGTCGGGTGCACGCTCTTGAGCGCTTCGAACGCGCCAGCGGGCGTCGCATTTGGGTCGATCAGCTTTGCCGTTGCGACGAATTGCGCGCGTGTCACGGCGAGCGCATCTTCCCCGACACGGAGATACGTGCCGACGGGCATGTCGAGCCCCTCTTCGTATTTGAGTCGCAGCGCGTAGGCCTTTTCACCGATCGCATACGTTCCCGAGGGATGCGCGACGGGATGCGCGGCGAGCCACGTCGCGAAGCCCGCGATCGCATCGTGCGCGATCGTATCGGCGGCGCGCAACTCCGCGCGAAGTTTGGGATCGGCGATGGGCCCGAGCGCCTCCGGTACCGTCGTGGTAAAGAAGTCTTCGCTGCCGCGCGCGTCGCGTTCGGCGAGCATCGCGGTCGTGGCATCGACGGTCGTAAGATTCGCTTCCGCTTGCGCGATGAGGCGTGGAATCGCGCGCTCGCGAGCGATCGCGTACCGCACGCGCGTCTCCACCGGTGCGTACGGTCGCTCGACGATCGCGTACACGCCGCCGCTCGCAAGGTTCACGTAGGCATCGGGATTGTGGCGCCACTGCGCGAGTTCGCCGTTGAGGAGCAGATCGTCGTGCAAGGAGTTCGCGAGCATCTTCGCATCGATTGCGACTTCGGGTGAGAGCGTCGCAGGTGCGAGCGCTTCGATCTTCGCGAGATACGTTCGATCGCGTTCGAGCTGCGTCGCATAGTCGGCTGCGCCGTACGAGCCGAGTTGCGCATCGTAGATGTGGATGCCGACGCCCGTCGCATTGACGGGATTCGCCGCGAAATTCGCGTCGAAATAGGCTTTCGCGAGCGCTACGTAGGCCGCGTCGCTCGCGCCCGGCGCTGAGACGGCCGCGACGCCCGGAAGCATCGTTGCGAGCAAGAGCGCTGCTGCGCCGAGGGAGGTCGTTCGTTTAAACATCGTCGCTTTCGTGGAGATGGAGATGCGTGCCGTCTTCGGCTTCTTCGAGAACTTCGCGGGCTTCGGCAAGCACGGTCGGGGAGAGATTGGGCGGCTCGTCGATCGAGCCGACGGCTCTGAGAAAATCCGACTCCGACCATTCCTCCCACGTTTCGAGCGGCTCGTCGCCGGTGCGAGCCGGGAAGCGGACGCAGAAGCCTTGCTCGAGATGCAAGCCCGCGACCATGACGCGCGTGCCTCGCGGAAAGTACGTGCCGTCTTTCCAGAGCGTGCCGTAGGTCGTTTGGTATTCCTCGCCGATGCGTATCGCTTCGATCGTGCCGAGCTCCGTGGAAGGCTGCAGTATCGCGAGAAGTTTGCCACCGAATGAGGCTTCGCCCGCCGCCGCGTACTCATGTGGCGATGGATCAAGCATCTCGGGCCCCGTGGCGCGTCGTCGAATCGAAGATCGTCATCGAATCGCCCTTCTTCAAACTGCGCTGCGACCAAATCGAGCTACCCGACGGCACGCGCGTCGGCGATTACTACGTTCGCGAATCGCGTGGCTTCAGCGTCGTTTTCGCCGTGACGAGCGACGAGCGCGTCGTCCTCGTGCGGCAATACAAGCACGGCATCGACGACGTCGTACTGGAGTTACCGGCGGGCGGCATCGACCCGGGCGAGGATGCGAAGACGTGCGCGATGCGCGAACTCGCCGAAGAAACCGGATACGAGACGACGCCTGAGAAGTTCGAACTCTTGCGCAGTTTTATTTTGGAGCCGACGAGTTCGACGTCGCGCTATCATCTCTATCTCGCGCGCGACGTCGCGCCGACGGCGACGCAGAAATTCGATACGCTCGAAGATATCGAAGTCGAGCTCGCGACCTTCGCGCAGATGCGGGCGTACGTTCGCGATGGGACGATCGATGTCGGTTCGCAGGCAGCTGCCGTGTACTACGCACTCGACGTTCTGGGCAAGCTTTAAGCGGCGAGCTAACGATCCGAGCGCAGATGCTTTTTGCGGAATCGCGAAGTCGGGCGCGCGATCGTTGCCGATGGTGCGCGAAGCGTGGTGCGTAACGTCGCGAGCGAACCGAAGGGGTAGACGCGATCGATCGTCGCGGCGACCACGTGCGCGTCGCTCCGACGCACCGACCACATCCCGATCGCATTCGCAAAATCTTCCGAGAGCAGATCGAGGCCGGGTGAATATGGCGTGAGCGCGGGCACGACGACGAGCGCGTCGCTCGCGACGAACGCGGGAACGTTCGCGCCACCGCCCATATGCAGGCTCGGATGGAGATGACCGATGATCGTCCGCGTTCCCAGCACCGCCGGGCGATCGCCATGGACGAGGAGCCAGCCGTCGCGTTCGCACGCTTCGACCGTCGCACCGAGCACCGCAAACGCTCGCGATCGCCCCTCGTGATTACCCGCAACGAGCGTCACCGTCGCATGCGTGCGAAGCAGGTCGAGCCCATCGCGGACGGTACGAGTCGCGCCTTCGCTCATCCGCGCGCCGTGAACGATATCGCCGAGAAAAACGATTTCGCGCGCGTCCATGCGCGCACGTACGAGTGCGAGCGTCGCGACGATTTCCGCCGTACTCCACAGCGGCAACGTTCCACCGATGACGTCTTCGTATGCGAGATGCGCGTCGGCGGCGATGAGCGTTCGCGACTGAGGCATCCACGCGAGCCCGGGTGCGAGCGCGACGACGCCGCGCGCGAGTTCGCAGCGCTCCGCAGACCGCGAAGGCGTCATCATACCGTGGCACTGCCGCGGACGACGGCGAAAACCTGTCGCAGCGACATCTAGGCGAGCTTACTCCCGCGCGGCGCCCGGCGTTTCGCGATGCGTGCCGCGGAAACGATCGTCGGATCGGTTGGCGTCGCAGCGAACCCCGCATCGAAGAGCGGTCCGTCGGCCGTTCGCAGTGGCGTCGGCGGTGCATCGTTCTCACCGAGAACGGCGAGGACGCGCTCGTGGAGCGCTTCGACCATGCTGCGACGATCGTCCATCACGACGGAATCGCCGAAGCTCGACGTCACGATGCCGAACGTGAAAGGCGACGCCGCGGCCGGGTGGATGACGCGCACCTCACCCGGTAGCGCTTCGAGATATCTCAGTGCTCCGGGCGCGTCGAGCAGATCCGTCGTTACGAAACGAATCGTCTCGCGCAGTAGCGGAAAATCGGGCGCGGCTTCGAGCAAGCGATCGAAGATCTTCTGACTATTCCAACGCAGACCACTGCGCCGAAGCGTCGCTCCGCCGGCACGTCGCAAAACGAGCAGCCCGGTGTTCGCGACATACCGAAAGTGCAAACGCAGAAGATACCCCGCGCGCAAGCCGTCGAGAAGATCGCGCTCGAAATTGCGCGGGTGCAAGAGCGTCGCCCAAAAGGCGTCGGGTAGCGTTTTTCCATGCGGCATCGTGACGAGAAAGCCGTTGTCGTCGGTCGTAATCTGCGTATTGACGCGCGCTTCGCGAAAGAGGCGCGCACCGATCACGCGCGCGAGCGCTTCGTTCGCGCGACGGCCCGCACACGTGTGAAAGACCGCCGTTTGTTTGCGATCCATACGGTAGATTTCGACGAGCGCGTCGCCCGTTTTCGGGACTGCGGAGATCGCCATCTGCTGCGCGATGTAGCGCACGGCATGCGATGCTTCGGCACCATCGAGGCCGTAGCGCCGCGAGAGCCAAGCGAGCGTTTTGCGCGCGCCGCCGTCGGCTGCGAGACGCTCGGCGATGCCCGCGCGCAGATCCGCAATTTCGCGCGCGAGCACCGTCGGTACGCCTTTGATATGCGAACTCCACTGCGGCACGGTCGGTCGCCCCGCGAACGGTTCCACGGTAAGGCCAGACGCGCGAACTTCTTTCACCTTGAACGTCCGACCGGAGATGAGCATGACGTCGCCCTCGCGCAAACTCGAGGCGAAACTCTCATCGACCTTACCGATCGCGCTGCCCTTCGTGCCGACGCTCACGCTCGTTTCATCTGGAATCGTACCGACGTTTTCGAAGAACGCCGCGCAGACGTCGCGACCGAGGCCGTAGATCGCGACATCGTCGGCGCCGAGTCGGCGCACGTGCGCCTCATCGGGGCCCGCGCCGCCTCCGGCAAGATACGCGACGACGGCACGCACGTCGGCTTCCACCAGATCGCGATAGGGCTCCGCCCGTCGTGCGAGTGCGAGTGCGTCTGCGATCGGGACGCGTTTGTCGTAGCACACGCTCATCACGAGCCACTGTGCGAGTACGTCGAGCGGTGCTTCGGGAATGCTTAGTTCCTCGATGATTCCGTCGCGAATGCAGCGCTTCGTTGCGGCGGCTTCGATGATGTCGTCGCGATCTTGCGCGACGACGACGCCGTCGGCAACCGCACCCGGACGATGCCCCGCGCGACCGACGCGTTGCAACGTCGGCGTCATGCCGCGCGCGCCGCCGACGATGCAGACGCGATCGACGAAGCCGATGTCGACGCCGAGTTCGAGGCTCGAGCTGCAGACGACCGTATGCAATTCGCCCGCGCGTAACTGCGCCTCCGTGCGATGACGGACGCTGCGTTCCAGCGCGCTATGATGGATGCCGATCTTCGCATCGCTACGCGGCCGCGGTATCGCGTCGGGATTGGCGATACCGACACCCGCGCGCGCTTCGAGATCGGCTTCGTCGCGCGCTTCGCCGTCG
>JANYGA010000154.1 GCA_025359485.1 Rhodospirillales bacterium
GCGGGTCGCCGTCCGGGTCGGCGACGTCGGCAAAGAGGATCTTCGGCTCGCCCGCCCCGAGCGGCCCCGCGAGTCGCTGTAAGCCCCACGCGCGCGCGGCGTCGCCACCGAGTTTTCGCAGCGCCATTTCGTTCGAATCGACGACCGAACTCTGCGCGACGTACGCCTTGCGTTCGTCTGCATCGAGGGCGATGCCGTGATGGTGGATCGCGTATTCGGGCAGCCACCCGATCGCGCGCGCGTCGCGTAACGTAAACGCGTAGACGACGTCGCCGAGCGCACGGCCCAGGATTTGTTCGTTCCATGCGAGCGGTTCGCCGTCGTCGCCGATTTCGTCACGATACGGCGTCGCGGAGAGACCGAGCCGGTACGCCGCGCGCATGGCGAAAATCTTCGAAAAACTCGGCGCACCCGCGCGATGACATTCATCCACGACGAGCATGACGGGTTCGACGCTCAGGCTCTGTTCGGGAAACGCCTTTGCCGCGCTGTTGAGCACGGCGATCGTGACGCGATGGGTTCCTAGCGACGCGCGCTTCCCTCCGCCGAGAATCCCGATCTGCGCCGTGGGGACCGTCGTGTAGCGCGCGAAGCTCGCGCGCCATTGCTCGGCGAGAGCGACGGTGGGGACGGCGACGGCGATGCGGAGGTCGGGCTCGCGCACCGCGATGCGGGCGATCGCGGCGAGAGCGATGAGCGTCTTTCCGCCGCCCGTGAAAATCTCGAGCGTGCCCCGACCGGTCGCGAGCCACGCCTCCACGGCGTCGTGCTGCCAGATTTCGAGCGTGAAATCGCGGGTCGTCAGGGGAAGCAAGCGGCGAGATGCGCCGCTCGTTGCGTCGCTTCCTTGCATCGTGCCCGTCGCTACGATCGTGTACGAGTGCGCACGACACAACTACTTTGCATGTAAAGTTTCGTGTAAGAAGCTCGCTAGCTACCGTCGTCGCCCGACATAGAGCTACATGAATACCGTGCGGCGTCGCTTCGATCTTTGGACGAACGTAGCGTTCATCGGGCTCGCGCTCGTTCTCGCATCCTCCGTCCTCTTCTCGGTTCGAGCCGGGCTCGTCATACGCGACGATTCCGCCGCCGCGAATCTTGCGAATCGAACCGCAGCGTCGTACCGTACGGCAAAATATGCGGTTTCGACGCAAGAGGCGCTGGAACGAAAATATCGGTTGCAGCCGAGCCCGGCGATCGTGCTCGCGCATGCAAATCAAGTTTCGCGATTTCGGCGCGCCATGACGTCGATCGTCGATTCGGGAAGCACGGATGACGTGATTGCGGCACGTCGTGCTCTCGCCGATCAAGTCGCCTATCTCGCCGGCACGTCGCGCATGTTCGCCGCCGTCGACGCCCGGGATACCTCGAGCGTACGATCGCTTCTCAATCGTCTTATCGAGCCGCTCTTCGCCCGAATCAACGCGGAAGTCGACGCTCGCGAACGACAGACGCGTTTGGTCGCCGATCGCGCGACGGCCGATCTCGAATTTACCAATCGCGAGATCATCCGCATCGAAACCGTTTTCGGCTGTACGGGCGTCGCGTTGCTCGGGCTCTTTATTGCGGCACTCGTTCTTCAACGCCACCGCCTCTCCCAACGCCATCGTTTCGAAGTCGCCGCGCTCGAAGCCGCACTCATCGTCGACGGACTCACCGATCTTGGGAATCATATGGCCTTCAAAGACGATATGGGTCGCGCTTGCGCGCGTGCCGAGCGTAAAGGCCAACCGCTGACGCTCGCGATGATCGACGTCGACAATTTCAAAGCGATCAACGATGAAAACGGTCACTTACGCGGCGATCGCGTGTTGCAAGATCTCGCGCTGCTCTTGCGTGCGGGCCGGCCGCAGGATCGTGCCTTTCGCGTTGGTGGTGATGAGTTCACGATCGTGATGCCCAACACGACGTCGGGAGAAGCGGCGCCGCTCTTGGAGCACATTCGCGTCGCGGCATCCGAATTGCTCGGCACGGCGACGATCAGCATCGGGCACGCGACCGGAAACGGCGTCGCCTGCGTCCCGGAATCGCTCCGTGCGTGGGCCGATGCCGCGCTCTATCAGACGAAGCGTGCGGGCCGAAACGGCGTGTCGTCGTTCGATGTACAACTCCACGCATCGTGGCTTCTCTCGCGCGAACGCGTGCAGAGCTTGCGCGCGCTCATCGCCGACGAAGCCATCACCGCAGCGTTTCAGCCGATTTGGGACGTCACCGAAGGCAAGGTGATCGGTTACGAAGCGCTCTCACGACCGCACGCGCGCTATGGCTTCGAAAGCCCGCAAGATGCCTTCGATCTTGCCGAACGCATCGGTTGCGCGCCGGAACTCGACGCGCTCTGTCGTCGCGTGGCGCTGCGGCAGGCGGCGGCGATGCCGAGCGACGCACTGCTCTTTCTCAACATGTCGCCGCAAACGCTCGACGGCGGGCTCGACGTCGAGGGTTTGCGCGATGCGGCGGTTGCGGCGGGGATGCTTCCGCGTCGGATCGTCGTCGAGATTACCGAACGTGCGGCGGCGCACGTCGATGCGATCGTCGAAACCGCAAACGCGCTCCAACTCCATGGATTCCGACTCGCCCTCGACGACACGGGTGCGGGCCATGCCGGCCTCGAGATCCTTTCGCGCTTGAATTTCGAGATCATCAAGATCGATCGCGCGATCATCATCAACGCGCAGCTCGATCGCAAAGCCGCCGGGATCATCGCTGCGATCATCGCCTTCGCGAAGGTCAGCGGCGCGTATGTGATTGCGGAGGGCATCGAAGATATCGAGATGCTCGCCTTCGTGCGGTCGTGCGGCGG
>JANYGA010000182.1 GCA_025359485.1 Rhodospirillales bacterium
CCTGCCTCCTATTCTGTTAAAGATTTACCATTAGTAGGGTCCCTTCATTCCAGCAGAGTTACCCGCCTTCATCTCTACTGAGTTCGCCGCCGCCGTTATCGGCGAGCAACAGCGCCGCGAACGGAATTGTCGCGTCGCTAAGCGCGAGGGCGCCAAAGAGACGCGGACGCGCGCCGGGAACGTGCGCGACGGCGAGATTCCCGTCGATCTGACCGCTCCCGTACGCCGGAAAGTTAAGTCGTAAACGTTTTGCTTCGGCACTGAAGCGATACGTCGCATCCGCACCGGGATGCACGAGGTCGAGCAGTGACGCGGCGCCACTGGCATCGAGCCTTCCGCCGCCCGATGCCGCGTGGAGCGATTCCAAGCGGACGTCGGTTCCCGCGAAGGCTAGCGACGCGCCAAGATCGGTCAACGGGACCGTCTCCAGGGGCGATGCGAAAGTCCCGCCCGCGAGCGCGAGCGCGCCGACCAACCGCGGCGCGCCCGCGGTTCCCCCGACCGCAACGCGGCCATCGAGCTTTCCGCCGAGCTTCGATCCCGCGGGCAAGAGCGGCGCGAAGTCGGCCAGATCGATGCCTTTCGCCGCGACTTCGAGCGAGATCGGGGAGCTCGCGGGCCCGAATCCAAACGGCGCGACTTCGAGAGGCACCGACCCCGCGAGTTGCAACGACCCCGTCGCGAAGCCGACCTCGACCGAGGTGAGGACGATGTCGCGACCGCTGAGTGAAAATTGCCCGAGCGCGCGTGGAATCGCGACGCCGCCGAGCGTCGCGGCCTCGAGATCGAAGCCGCCCGCGATACGTGGCCGTAAGCGCGTTCCGTCGATCGCGACGTCCGCTTCCGCAACGCCCGTCATGCGCGGCCCCGCGCCGAAAATGCGTGTCGCGAGCGTGCCGAAGTTCGGGCTCTTCGCGTGGACCGCGAGGGCGATCGGATCGCGCGCTCCGAGGCCGAAGCTTCCCGAGCCGACGAGTGAGAGGTTGGGAACGTCGAGTTCGGCCCGCGAGACCGTCGTTCGGCGAAGCGTCGAGCTCGCCGAAAGTACGAGCCGATCCACCGGGAATTTGCCGATCGATCCACCGACGAGCGTCGCTTCGGTCCGGACGTCGGGTTTGCTCAGATTTCCCGCAATCGTCGCATCGGCGTCCACACGGCCACCGATCGGCACCTGGTATCCGACCGCCGGAAGCCAAACGCCGAGATCGAGGCCGCGCAGGCGCGCCTTCCCGTTAAAGCGCGCGCGTGCCAAGAGCCGGTCGAGGGGCGCGTCGGCGGGTAACCCGAGCACGCCCGTCGTCTCGAGACGCCCCGAGGCACCGCCGAAGGCCACACGGCCCGTCACGTCGCGGCCGCTCGAATTCCAGCGCGCCGAGAGATCGCCGAGATCGAAGCGGCGCACGCGCAGATCCGCGATCGCGATATCCGCCGTCGTGCGCACCGACTTCGCGTCGCGAACGAATTGCGCGGCGATCCGACCGCGCCCACCGAGCATGTCGCCCGCATCGAAATAGTCGTTGAAATCGCCGAGATTCGCACGCGGTGCTTCGAGGTGGAGGGCCGCAGCCTTCCCGTGCAGATCCGCCCCGAAGGCCGCGGTCGTCGAACCGATCGTCACCGTCCCGAGGCGCGCCGAGAGCTCGCTCGGACTGAGCGCGATCCGCGCGGCCGCGTCGCGAAAATGCAAGCCGTTCACGGTCCCCTCAGGAATGCCGAGCGTTCCGGCAACGGCAAGGTTCGCGATGCTCCCCCGCAGCGTGAGATCGCCCGTCAACGACCCCGCGACATCGCGCCGCTCGGGGAAGACCGAGCGCACGAGCGGGCCGAGCCGGGCCGCACCGATATGGAGCCGCGCATCGTAAAACGGCACGCGCGTCCCGACGCCGCCGAGCGATCCGTCGAGCGTCCCGAGCGCCGATCCGAGTTCGGCATCCGTGCGCCGAAAATCGAAGCGCGTGCCCGCGAGCGTGACGTCACCGTTGGCGACCAGCGGCAGTCGGTCGAGCGTCGCTCCCACGCCGAGCGCGAGCCCGCCGTCGAACCGCGATGCGTGCGCCGTAAGACCGAAGGTGCCGATCGCGGCAACGTCGCCTCCGCCACCGAGCGGAACCACGGCGCGAAGCCGACGCGCCTGCGCGCCGGCGAGCGAGACGCCGAGCGGGCCCGATGCGTCGAGATCGCCCGCCGCGACCAGCGTGCCGCTGGCAACCGACCCGCTCGCCGCGTAGACGCGGATGCGCTTCCCCGAGACCGCGATCGTGCCCGAAACCCCGTCGACCGGCACGCCCTGCACGATCGCACCCGGCGTGTGCGCGCCGCGGGCTTGCACGATCGAATCCGTCGGACCGATCAACATCGCGACGGGGCCGTCGACCGGCCCGCTTCCGCCGATATCGCCTGTAAACGTCCGCAATTGCGCGAAGCTTCCGCGATAGATGCCGTCGAGGGCGAGCGCCGGGCCGACATAGGCGCCGGCACCCGAGAACGCACCCCACGGCCCGCTCGCGACGACGTCGCGCAAGCCGAAATTTCCGACGCGTCCGGTAAGATGCCCCGAGACCTGCGCGATGGCGATGCCGCCGACGCTCAGATCCTGGCCGCGCACGTCCCCCGCGATCCGGAAATCCGACGGCGGCCCGATGCCGGCAAGTTCGCCGTCGAGGAGGCCGTGGAAGGTCGGCGCCGCGAGATCGATCCCGGGCAGAATCGCGGGCCGCGCCAATTCCGCGTACCGGTAACGACGAGCGTCGAGCCAAAACGCGCTCTCGTTCGCGCTGCGATCGAAGGTGAAGGCGCCCACGACCGACGAGCCATCCGATCGCGTCAGACGGAACGGACCGTAGCGACCGTCGCCGCGCGCGTCCTCGTGGAAGATCGCCGCGAGGTCGGTACCGTCGCCGGCACCGCTCGCCGCCCCGCGTACGTCGAAGCGGAGGGCGTCGCCCGCGAGGACGCCCGCGGCATCGATCGCAACACCGGGCGCGAGTTCGGCGAGATAGGGCACGCGTGCCGCCGGGCCGCTCACATCGAAAACGAGCTTCGTGTGCGCGGTCTCGCCGAGGATGACCGCGCCGTTGGCGGCGACGTCGAGTCCGCCGTACCGCGCGCCGAGACCGACGACGTCGAGCGAGCCATCGTAATAGATCGCCCGCGCCGCAAGATGGTCGACCGGGAACCCCGCATAGGTGAGGCCAGGGGAAGACACGCGCGTCGCGACGAGCGGCAGGGCGACGGGACCTTCGAGGTAGGTCGTGAGCCGCCCGGGTCCCGCAAGCGGCAGCGTCCGCGAAAATGCGAAGAGGCCCCGGACGACCTTGAGCGGGGCGTCGGCGATCGCGATCCCGAGTTGGAATTTGAGCGATGCCCAGTCGTAGAGGCCACCCGCGACGCGAACGGGTAACGCGCCGAGCCGCGCGGTGAGCGCCGGTGCCGCGAAGCCGCCGTCGAAGACGTCGAGTTGCCCGTCCATCTCCGTCGCGCTCGTAACGAGCCCCGGAATGCGCATCCCGCCGCCGTGAAGCGCGAGCGATCCGCTCGTGTGATAGACGAACGCTCCACGCGGTCCGCTAGCGAAGCCGTAGACGCGCACGTCGGCGCGCCGTGCGATTCCGCTCTCGAAACGCGCGCCCGTACTGTTGATGAAGTAATTGACGATCGGCACGAGTGCGAGGTCGTGCGCGCGGATGCGATGGACCGCGTAGCCGCGCGGAACGTCGATGCGTCCGACGATCGAAAGGCCAGCGGTCGCGTCGTTGGAAACCGACGCACGCACGGCGTAGGTCGAGACGGCCGTACTATCGATAGCGACGGTTGCCGCGATGCCTTCGAGGCCGAGTCGCCGCGACTCCGGGAGCACGCGAAACTGATCTTCGAGCACGATCGACCCATTGCGGATCCGCACGTCGACGCGTAGCGGCGCCTCGGCGACCGGGCCGCTCGCAACGGGCACCGTGGCGGCCGCGCCACCTGCACCGGGCGCGACGTCGAAGGTGCCGTCGGCGCGTCGTTCCAGGAGAAGTCTCGGCGCATCGAGCTCGACGCCCACGAGTCCGAATCGCCGCGAACCGCCGGGCAAGAGATCGCGCAAACGATAGCCGATCTTCGCGCGGTCGGCCGTGAGCAACGTGCGCCCGGCATGCGCGATTTCGAGATGCCGCACGATCGCGCGATCTGATGAGAGATCGAGATCGGTAAAGGCTACGCGTTCGCCCGTGGCAACATCGATCGTGCCCGCCACGAGCGCGCGCGAGATCGGTCCCGAGAAGACGACGACGAGAACGACCAGCAAGACGAGCGCGGCGAGCACTCCAATCCAACCCGATCGTCCCTTCGGCACGCGCACCTCCCCTCCGACGCTCAACGCATCAAAGGCGGAGAGAGGTCCGCGAGGTCACCTCAGAGATCCAAATTTTTCACGCTGCGTGCGTAGGCTTGGATGAATTCTTTGCGCGGCTCGACCTTGTCGCCCATGAGCGTCGTAAACATTTCGTCGGCGGCGACGGCGTCTTCGAGCGCGACGCGTTTGAGGCGACGGCTCTCGATGTGCATCGTGGTATCGGCGAGTTGCTCCGCATCCATCTCGCCGAGACCCTTGTATTGCTGGATCTGGAAGTCTTTGGGATCGCTATCGCCGATGATGCCTTTGAGTTCGTCGTCGGTGAACGCGTAGCGCTGTTTCTTGCCGCGCTTGACGCCGTACAGCGGCGGCATCGCGATGTACACGTAGCCCTTTTCGATGAGCGCGCGCATCTGCTGGTAGAAGAACGTGAGCAGGAGCGTGCGGATGTGCGAGCCGTCGACGTCGGCGTCGGTCATGATGATGACCTTATGGTACCGTAGCTTCTCGCTGTCGAAGTCGGCCGCGATGCCGGTGCCGAGCGCCGTAATCATCGCGCGAATCTCTTCGTTTGCGAAGACCTTATCTTCGCGCGCTTTCCACACGTTGAGGATCTTGCCACGCAGCGGCAAGATCGCTTGCGTCTTGTAATCGCGACCCATCTTCGCGGTACCGCCCGCGGAATCGCCCTCGACTAAAAAGATCTCGGAGACTTCGGGATTCTTCTCCGTGCAATCGACGAGCTTGCCCGGCAAGCCCATGCCGTCGAGCGCGCTCTTGCGCCGGGAAAGATCGCGCGCTTTCTTCGCCGCTTCGCGCGCGCGTTGCGCCTGCATCGATTTATCGACGATCGCGCGGAAATGCTTGGGGTTCTCTTCGAAAAAGAAATCGAGCCGTTCGCCGACGAGCGTGTACACGATGTTGCGCACGCGCGCCGTCCCGAGTTTGGTTTTGGTTTGGCCTTCGAATTGCGGATTCTCGAGCTTCACCGAGACGACGGCGGTGAGACCTTCCATAACGTCGTCGATCGAGAGATTCGCATCGGATTCTTTGAGCACGGCGCGTTTGCGCGCGTACGCGTTGACCGCATTGCCCACGGCGTTGCGGAACCCGACGAGATGCATCCCGCCTTCGGCCGTATTGATGTTATTCGCGTACGTAAACACGTTTTCGCTGTACGTATCGGCCCACTGCAGCGCGCATTCGACGACGACGTCGTCGCGTTCGCCGTTGGTCGAAATGATCGGATGGAGCGGATCTTTTTTTTCGTTGAGGTGCTCGACGAACGAGATGATGCCGCCCTCATAGAGAAAGTTTTTCTCTTTGGGTTCGTCGGGACGTTCGTCGCGCAGCGTGATCGAGATGCCGCGGTTGAGGAACGCGAGTTCGCGCAGCCGCTTCTGCAAGATGTCCCAATGGAAATCCGTCGTGTCGAACATGGTATGGTCGGGTACGAACCATTGGTACGTTCCCGTACCTTCGACGCCTTCGGCGACGACGTGCAGCGGCTCCGTCGTGATGCCGCGTTCGAATTTAATTTCGTGTAGCTTGCCATCGCGCTTCACACGCGTCGTCATATTTTCAGAGAGGGCGTTGACGACGGAGATGCCGACGCCGTGCAGGCCGCCCGAGACCTTGTAGCCACCCGAGCCGAACTTGCCGCCGGCATGGAGGATCGTCATCACGACCTCGACCGTCGACATATTCTCTTCCACGTTGAAGTCCGCCGGAATACCGCGGCCGTCGTCTTCGACCGAACACGAGCCGTCGCGGCCGAGCACGACCACGATCTTGGTCGCTTTGCCCGCCATCGCTTCATCGACGGAATTGTCGACGGCTTCGTACACCAGTTGGTGCAGGCCGCGCTCCGACGTATTCCCGATATACATGCCGGGACGCATGCGGACCGCCTCGAGGCCCTTGAGGACCGCAATTTGGTCGCCGGTATATTCTTCCATTGCTCGGACGAGTTCGCGTCGAGGCGCGCTATCGCCTTATGAAGCGGCGTGCGGCCAGAGAATCTTCTCGAGGTCGGGGCCTAGGAGATTTCGCACGACGGCGGGCGTGATGCGATCGGGCGGAAGCCGCGTATGCAAGAGCACGTACGAGCTTGCAACGTGCCGTTCCACACCCGAGGCACTCACCGCACCCGCAAGTTTGGTGCGTTCCAGTACGAGCCACCATCGCGAGAGCAAGCGCTTTCGCGCACGCTCGAATTCGGCGTTGCGAAGGTCGGTAATTTGCTCGCGCATCTCCTCGATCGTCAGCCACGGCGCCATATAGACGATCCGCTCGACGAGGGTTTGCCGATCGCGCTCCGCTTCGCCCGCGCAGGGCGCGCACCGCGTCACGGCTCCTGCTGCGGCATCGACGATCGCCCCGCATCGGGTGCATCGCGTGCCCGGCGCATGCGTTGCGGCCGTCATCCGCGCCCGCAAACGCTCGAAGGCCGTCGCGAGGTCGGGCGCGGGAAAATCGGATCCCGCCGCGCGCGCTGCCGCGCCCTTCGCCGCCTTTCGCGAAGCCATGGGCACCGCGTCGCGCCGCTTGCCGCGCTGGACGAGCCCGGTGCGGAACGTCAGGCGTTCGACGGTCCCGCCACTCGGTAGCGCGCGAATCGCCGCGAGAACGTGGAGTGAGAGAAATTGGAGCTGCTGACTCCACGCACTCGAACGCGTCCCGATGACGAGCGTCGGACCGCTCAGTTCGAGCGGCATCGAATTCGCCGCGACGTCGCGTCCGACGATGCCGGGCCACGCATTCGCGATCGCGTGCACGGGATCGATGTTGCGACCGCGAGCCGGCTTCCACGCATCGAGCGCGCTCCGGAGCGGGCGTAACCCGCCGCCGCGTTCCCGCGCGTCGTCGTTCACGCCGAGACCCGCTCGAGCGTCGCCGCGCGGATGCGGTATGCTGCTGCGACGGGCACATCGACGTCGTGCGTCGTCGTCACGAAGGCTTGTTCGAACGAGCCGACGCCGCGCAAGAACGCGCGCTGTCGCTCCGGGTCGAGCTCGGAGAGCACGTCGTCGAGCAAGAGGAGCGGTGCTTCACCCGAGCGCGCTTCGAGCACGCCGTACTCCGCGACCTTGAGTGCGAGCACGGCCGTGCGCTGCTGTCCCTGCGAGCCGAATGCCGCGAGCGGCGCGCCACCGAGCCGAAACGCGATATCGTCGCGATGCGGTCCGACGAGACTCGTCCGCCGCGCGACCTCGGCGATGCGTTTTTGCGCGAGTCGCGCGACGAACGCGGCGGCGACGGCATCGGCCGTCGGGACGTCGATGGGAATATCGGACTCGTATGCGATCGAGAGTTCGCCTTCGCGATCGCCGACCCACGATCGATGCACGGCTTTCGCCCGTTCGTCCAAGGCCGCGACGAACGCACGCCGCGCGAGGATGAGCCGCGTTCCCGCATCGACGAGTCGCTCGTCGTAGGTTGCGAGCAACGCTTCATCGGGTGCGATCGAGCCACGTAAGAGCGCATTTTTCTGCAAGACGTATTTGCCGTAGGTCGCGAGCGTGCCGTAGTACGCGGGACTCTCTTGGGCGAGCGCCGCGTTGACGAGCGAGCGCCGCGCGGACGGTGGCCCCGTCACGAGTGCGAGATGCGCGGGCACGAACGTTACGACGCGCATCTTGCCGAGATACGATGCGTACCGAACGCTCGTGCCGTTGACCGTATAGATTTTGCGAAGCCCGGCGCCGCCGATATTGAGCGTGCACGAAAGCCGGACGACGCCCGCGGAGACGCGCGCATTTCCCGAGAGCGACGCGCTCGGAAGGCCCGCGCGCACGATCTCGCTCTCGCGCGCCGTTCGAAATGATTTCCCCGTTCCCAAGAGCGCGATCGCTTCGAGGAGATTGCTCTTTCCTTGGGCGTTCGGGCCGACGAAGACGTTGAGACCGGGATCGGGTTCGAATTCGAGCGATGCGTAATTGCGGACGTTAGCGAGCGTGAGTTGCGAGAGAATCATGACGACGCACGCCCGACTACGAAACCGCTATTGGCGTAGCGGCATGAGGACGTACATGTGCGCGACCTCCGTCGCCTCGCCCGTCGGCCGAATCGCGGCGGGCGAGAGCGGCCCCAAAAACTCCATCACGATCTGCGCGGCATCGATGTGGTTGAGAATCTCGACGAGATAGCGTGCGTTAAAGGCGATCGTGAGATCGTCACCCGTCTGCTCGACGTCGAGCTCTTCGTACGCGTTGCCCGTCGTATCGGAGTTCGCCGTAATGATGAGTTGCGCGTTCGAGACGCTCATCTTCACCATGCTCGCACGATCGCCCGCGACGAGTTCCGCGCGCTTGAGACCCGCGATAAGCGCGGCCGTATTGACCGTCACGCTTCGATCGAATGATGCCGGGATCACTTGCGCGTAATTGGGATATTGCCCGTCGACGAGACGCACGACGATCGATGCGTTGTGCGCGGCGAAGGCGAGTTGATTGCCCGAGGGCCCGAGCGCGCTGACTTCGATCGTCTCGGCACTTCCGAGATTACGTGCCGCCTCGGCGAGCGCGCGCGACGGAACGATAAACTTTGCGGTGCCGCCGTCTTCGAGGCCGCGTGCGAGCGTCGTTTCCCATTTTGCGAGTCGGTAGCCGTCGGTCGCGACCATCGTAATTTTGTCGCCAGCGATTTCGAGCAGCGTTCCCATCAGCACGGCGCCACGCGCCTCTTCGCTCGATGCCGCGAAGATCGTCGCGTTCACACCCTCGCGAAAGCGCCGCGCGTCGATCGCGAACGACGTCCCCTTTTGCGACGACGGAAGCGGTGGATATTCATCGGCGGGTAACGCGTGAAAATCGTAGTTCGACTTCTCCCACTTCACGCTCGCACGCGTCGGCGTGCCGGCGAGTTCGACGATACCCGCGGGCAGATTGCCGAGATAACCGCTAAAGAGTTTGGCCGGGACGGTGACGCTTCCGGGCTCCGTAATTTGCGCGGGAAAGACGTGTTCGAGCGTGAGTTCGAGATCGGTCGCACGGACGCGAATCGTATCGTCGATCGCGGTCAGCAACACGTTGGAAAGAATCGGCACCGTCGTATGCGCGTTGACGACTTTGCTCGCGGCGCCGACGGCGGACGCGATGTCTTTGGTGCTACAGCTGAACTTCACGTATCCACTCCTGCGGCCTCGACCCATTCGCCCCGTAAAGAATAGAAAAGATCGTCGTACTAGTAGTAATGCGGTGTAATCTGCGGAGAACGGCGCAAACGTTTGTGGGGCTTACGTTTACGGTCGGTATAAGGTGTGTATGTCGGGGGCGACGATCTCCACCGTTTCGGTTCGGAGCGCGAGAGTCGAGGTTATCCACGCTCGCGAGGCCGCCCTGTGCGCGAGCGCTCACAGGGGCTGTGTGTGGCGGTTTCAGTCGTTTTGGCAGAGGGCCATCAGCGAGCGAACCTTGTTACGATAGGCTTCATCGACCGCCATCTGGTTCTTCACCTTATCGCGGGCGTACATGACGGTCGTGTGATCTTTCTTCGCGAACTCGCGCGCGATCTGGGGCAGTGAGTTGTCGGTGAGTTCCGTCGCGATATACATCGCGATCTGACGCGGCGCGGCGAGGCGTTGGTCGCGACGCTGATGGTCCATCTCTTTCACCGTGAGGCCGTGGGCCTTGGCTATCTTCTCTTTGATGAGGGCGATCGTAATGCGCCGTGCGGGTGTCGTCGCGACCACGTTCTTGAGCACTTCGGCTGCGAGGTCGGCCGTAATCGGAGATTTCGTAAGCGATGCGAAAGCGACGACGCGAATGAGCGCGCCTTCGAGCTCACGGATATTCGAGGGGATGACCTTCGCGATGAACGAGGTCACGTCGTCGGGCACGGGGATCTTTTCCGACTCTGCTTTTTTGCGCAAGATCGCTTCGCGCGTCTCGAGGTCGGGGGGTTGCATGTCGGTGAGCAAGCCCCATTCGAAGCGCGAGCGTAGGCGCGATTCGAGCGTCTGAATCTCTTTTGGCGGCCGATCGCTCGAGATCACGACCTGTCGTTGGGCTTCGTGCAAAGAATTAAAGGTATGAAAGAACTCTTCTTGCGTTTGTTCTTTGCCCTCGAGAAATTGGATATCGTCGATGAGTAGCACGTCGACGTGGCGATATTTATTACGGAATTCGACCGTCTGATTGTTTTTGATCGCGATGATGAATTCGTTGGTAAACTTCTCACTCGAGACGTACACGACGTTCGCGCCTGGGTTCGCGCCGAGCACGCGGTGACCGATGGCGTGTATCAAGTGGGTCTTTCCTAGGCCCACCCCGCCGTAGAGAAAGAGCGGATTGTAGGCTCGGGCCGGCGCTTCGGCGACGGCTTGCGACGCCGCATGCGCGAAACGGTTCGAATTTCCAACGACGAATTCATCGAACGTATATCGCGGGTTGAGGTTGCCGTGGCGGATATCTTCGTTAAGCGTGACGCGCGGCGCGCTGTCGGGATGCGCGCTCGGCGCCGCCACGCTGGGGACGCTCGGAGCTTCGGGTGTGACGACGAAACGCAGCGCGATGGTCGCGCCGAGCAACTCCGTGAGAACGTCGGAAATGTCGCGTTTGAGGCGATTTTCGACCCAATCGCGCGCGAAAGGCGATTGCACGGAGAGGACGATTTCGGCGTCGCTCATCGCGATCGGGCGGATCGGCTTGAGCCACATTTCGAAAATTGGCTTGGAATACTTACGTTCCAGCGACGCAAGCGCGGCGTTCCACAGCTCGTTTGAGATACTCGATTGACCTACCGCAAGAGTCATCAGTTGACCGCCTTAGCATGTGTTCTCGGGGAATCAAAACATCCGTGGACGTCGTGAACCTCCCCGAGAATGAGGTCCGTGAGTTGGAGTGAGGAACCGCGAATCCTCTGGAAACTTTCCACGAACTTATGCACTTATACACAGCGCGAAAACGTGCGACAGATGTCGGTAAAATGGGCGTTTTTAGGTCAACCGAACGGTGGAGTCCACAACCGGATTCGTGCGGGAAAACGGCGATTTGACGGGGGTTTGCGCCCCGCGCGATGGTCTTTACTCCACAGAAGCATTCACAGGTGTGGAGAACGTGAGAAGGGTTATCAGAAAGCGATCCCGAGGCGGTTGACGGAAAGGCTCCCCCGTAGGTATACTCGGAGGTCTAGAGCTGACGGTCTTCCGTCGCGTCCAATCCGAGAGCAGAGTAGAACGTGAAACGCACTTTTCAACCCCACAACCGCCGGCGTAAACGCGTCCATGGCTTCATGGAGCGCATGAGCACGAAGAACGGTCGTCGCGTGCTCGCCGCGCGTCGCAAAAAAGGCCGTAAACGCCTGACCGTCTAGCCCCGGGTTACGGTCGTGCGCGAGTTTGCGTCGCTTCGTCGCTCCGGCGAGATCGCTTTCGTTCGTAAACGGGGGCGCTCGATCGGCACTCCGACGCTCGTGGGGTACGCTCTGCCGGCCACGATCGGACCCTCACGCATTTGCGTTTCGATCTCCAAGGGTGTGGGGAACGCGGTCGTCCGAAACCGCCTCCGTCGTCGCGTTCGCGGGGCGCTCGAGGCCTGCGCGCTCCCCAGCGCGCCTGTCCGCGTGCTCTTCGTCGTCAAGCCGGCGGCCGCGACGGCAGCCTACGATCGGCTCGCAGCCGATGTGGGTACCGTCGTACGTCGCTTAACGCCGGTCGCGTGATCGGTCGTCGACTCATCGTCGTCGCGATCGTGGCCTACCAGCGCCTCCTCTCGCCCTTTCTCGGTCCGACGTGTCGGTTTTATCCCTCGTGTTCGCAGTACGCGAAGGACGCCGTGTTGAAACATGGATCGTTCCGCGGCGTATGGCTCGCTATCCGGCGCATCGCGCGTTGCAACCCCTGGAACCCCGGTGGCGTCGACTTCGTCCCGTAGGGTACCCTCCGGAAAGGCACCCCTGTGGAGTTCCTGATCGCGGCGCTGCTCGCGTTCAATCCCATCGACCCGATCGTTTCGCTCTTGCGCACCGTGCTCGGGGCGATCTTTCACGTCGTGCACAATTACGGCTGGAGCTTGATCCTGCTCGCCGGCGGTGTAAAACTCGTCTTCTGGCCGCTCAACACCATGCAGTTTAAGGCGATGCTCAAAACGCAACAGATCGCCCCGAAAATCAAAGCGCTGCAGGCCAAGTATAAGAACGATAAAGAGAAACTCAACACCGAGACGATGGCGCTCTATAAAGAGACCGGTGCGAACCCACTCGCGGGATGCCTGCCGATTCTCTTGCAGATGCCGATTCTCATCAGTCTCTACTGGGCCGTGATCAGCGACAAAGAGATCTTCGCGAGCCAGACGTGGTTGTGGATCGGGAGCACGTTCGCTGCGAGCACGCCCGTGATTCGCGGCGCGGTCCTCGCGCCCGAAAAAGAGCCGCATGGCGCATTCCATCTCTTGGCGACGAGTCTCGCGACGCCCGATTACGTGCTTCTGGCGCTGTACGTCGTCTCGATGTACTTCAGCGTTCGGTTTACGAGCCCGGCGACCGACCCCGCGCAGGCACAACAGCAAAAGATCATGGCCTTCATCTCACCCGCCATGGTCGGCTATCTCGGCTTCACCTACAGCTGGGCTTCGGCGCTCATCATTTACTGGCTGTCGTTCAACGTCTTCACGATGGGCCAGCAGTTGTACCTGATCAACAAGTATCACCGCAATCCCGGTGCTGCGGGCCCGCATCCCGAGCTCGACGAGAAGCCATCATCGCTCGGCGGCGGTGCGATGGCGAATGCCATGGCGACGGGAAATGCTTCGACGGCATTGCCATCAGCTGGTGGGTCGCGAGCAGCGCGCCGTCGCCGCAGCTCGCGTCGCTGACTTCGAAACCAGGAGAGTCTCTGTATGAATAACGAGCCGCCCTCGGGCGATTCCGGCGAAGCACCGGGCTTCGGCCAGCGCCGACGCGCCGGTCGCGCGCCACGTCGCGGCCCCGCTGCCGCAGGCCCACCGCAGGGGGAGCGCCCGCCACAAGGCGAGCGTCGGCCGCTGCGCCGCGATTTCGAGGCTGCGCCCCCACGCCCGCCGCGCGCGCCGATGGCGACCGGACCCGAACCGGCATCGGTCGCGCCAGCGCGTGCTCTCTTGGAGACGATCCTTGAAAAGATGGGCGTCACGGGCGCTCACGTTCGCTATTACTCGCGGACCGAAGGCGACTACCTCGAAGTCGATGGCCCCGATCTCGCAAATCTCATCGGCCGCCACGGGCACACGCTCGAAGCGCTCAACCTCATTTTCAATAACATCGTCAACGCCGGCGTAAAGAAAGATCGGCATTACTTCACGATCGACGCCGAGGGATATCGCGCACGCCGTGCCGATCTGCTCAAGAGTCTTGCGCTGCAAACGCTCGAGCGCGCGATTCGCGAGAAGCGTCCGATCTCGCTCGAACCGATGCTGCCCTCCGAGCGGAAGATCATCCACATCGCTCTCGCCGACAATCCCTTCGTTGCGACGGAATCCAGTGGTGCGGAGCCCGAGCGCCGCGTCGTCGTCATTCCGCGCCCCGGCTAGGACTCGGACGCTCCCGGTGAGCGACGCCCGCACGATCGCCGCGATCGCGACGCCGCCCGGTCGAGGTGCGGTCGCGATCGTTCGCGCGAGCGGCCCCGGCGTCGCGGCGATCGTCGACCGCGTCGTCCGGACGCGGGGACCGCTCGTCCCGCGCGTCGCGACGCTCGGGGAGATCGTCGATGTCGACGGATCGACGATCGATCGCGGCCTCGCGTTGCTCTTCGCCGCGCCCGCCAGCTACACGGGCGAAGACGTGCTCGAATTGCACGTGCACGGCTCGCCCGCCGTCGCTCGAGATGTCTTGCTCGCGGTACTCGGGGCGGGAGCGCGACTTGCGGAGCCCGGTGAGTTTACGCGACGTGCCTTTCTCTCGGGGAAGCTCGATCTCACCGCCGCCGAAGCGGTAGGCGAACTCATCGCCGCGGAAGATCGCAGCCAAGCCCGCGGTGCGGCGGCGCGTCTGACAGGCGGACTCGCGCGCGAGATCGATCGCGCGCGCGAGAAGCTCGATGCCATCGTCGAAGAACTCGGCGCCGCGATCGATTTCCCCGACGACGTCCCGAGTCCCGACGCACACGACCTCGCCGCACGAATCACCGGCGTCGACACACATCTCGCCGAGCTCGCGGCGACGTGGGAGTCCGGGCGGCGCGTGCGTGAGGGGCTCGCCGTTGCGATCGTCGGGCCGCCCAATGCCGGGAAGTCATCGCTTCTCAACGCGCTCCTGGGCGTCGATCGCGCACTCGTCTCGAGCGAAGCCGGAACGACGCGGGATACGATCGAGGAAGCGATCGCACTCGGCGGCGGAGCGAGTGCGCGACTGATCGATACGGCGGGCCTTCGCGATGCCACGCAGTCGCTCGAAGTCGCGGGCATCGCCCGCACACATGCGGCGCTTGCCGAAGCGACGCTCGCGCTCGTGATCGTCGACGGCTCCGTGCCGCTCGATGCGAGCGCACGCGACATCCTCGCCTCGACGCGTGGCCGCGAACGCGTGGTCTTCTTCAATAAATCCGATCTCGGCCGCGTCGGTTACGACGCGCGCGACGATGCGGAGGCGAGCGCAAAATTGGGCAGCGCCCACGACGCCGAGAGCATCGCCATGGTGCGCGATGCGTTGCGCGCGGCCGCGGGCGCCGATCGCATCGATCTCGCGCGACCGCATCTCAGTACGGTCCGTCAAGGCGACGCCGTCCTCGAAGCGCGTCGCGCGCTCGCGCGAGTTCGCGCGACGCTCACGGCGGGCGAGCCCGTCGACTTGGTCGCGGGCGACGTCATGGCCGCACGCGCATCGTTGCACGAACTGACCGGTCGCGCCGCGAGCGAATCGCTTCTCGATGCGATCTTCGCTCGCTTCTGTATCGGGAAATAATCGTGCGCGACGCCGAGGGAGACCGCGTGTTACCATCGATGGCGATGGACGTACGATGTCGCGATGCCGAAGTGATCGTCGTCGGCGGTGGACATGCGGGGGTTGAAGCCGCGCACGCCGCCGCCGCGATGGGTCGCGCGACGTTGCTCGTCACGGGCGATCCCGAACGCATCTGCACGCTCGCCTGCAACCCATCGGTCGGCGGCAGCGCGAAGGGTCAACTGGTGCGCGAGATCGACGCACTCGGCGGCGCGATGGCGCGCATCATCGATCGCTCGTCGTTACACGTCCGCTTCCTCAACGAGTCCAAAGGATACGCGGTGCGCGCGCTGCGCGCGCAAGCCGATAAAGAGCGGTATGTTCTCGAAGCGACCGCGCTCTTGAAATCGCTACAGCACTTAACGATCGTGCGCGGACTCGTCGACGATCTCATCGTGGAAGTCGGCGCCATCCGCGGTGTCGTGACGAGCGACGGTCGACGCTTGTACGCGGACCGCGTCGTGCTCGCGACGGGCACGTTTTTAGGCGGGAAGATTTTCCGTGGAGAGTTCTCGCAAGCCGCGGGCCGCGTCGGCGAAGCGCCGGCGCTCGAACTCTCGCACGCCCTTCGTCGGCTGGGATTTCCGACGGGCCGACTTAAAACCGGAACGCCGCCGCGTGTCGCGTCGCAGAGCGTCGATTTCGGCGCGATGCGCGTGCAAGATCCGAGCCCCGTCCCGCTCATGTTTTCCTATCGCAATGCGCCCGCGTTCGCAGGCCCGCAGCTACCGTGTCACGTCGTCGCGACCAACGCGCGAACGCACGCACTCGTCCGCGACAACTTGCATCGCTCGCCGCTTTACGGACTCGATCTCATCGCCGGAATCGGCCCGCGATATTGTCCGTCCATCGAAGATAAAGTCATAAAGTTTTCGCACAATCCGTCGCACCTCATCTTCGTCGAACCCGAGGGCTGGACGACGAACTCGCTCTACATCGGCGGCTTCTCGACGTCGTTGCCCGAGGACGTGCAACTCGCGATGGTGCGCACGTTGCCGGGATTCGCACGCGCGGAACTCTTGCGCCCGGGTTACGCCGTCGAATACGATTACGTACCGCCGACGGAATTACGCGCGTCGCTCGAAACGCGACGCGTTTCGGGTCTCTATTTTTGCGGGCAACTCAACGGCACGTCGGGCTATGAGGAAGCCGCGGCGCAGGGTCTGATCGCGGGCATCAATGCGGCACGCGCGGCCCGAGACGAGGCCGCAATCGTGCTCGGTCGAGGCGAAGCATACATCGGCGTGCTCGTCGACGATC
>JANYGA010000195.1 GCA_025359485.1 Rhodospirillales bacterium
CGACCGCCGGCATACATCGACATGCCCGCGTTCATCATGCCGGCAAAGAGCCCGCCCTTGAAGCCTTGATGGAAATTACGCGACATCTTCATTTCGTCATACGCCCACGACGCTTTGAACTTGACATCGAACGCCGATAACGCTTCGGCACCGAACGAACCAGCGACGATCGCATCGAACGCGGTCTCCGCCGCCATGACGCCCGATTTGATCGCCATGTGGATACCCTTGAGTCGCATCCCGTTGAGGAAGCCGCCCGAATCGCCCGTGAGCATGAGCCCGTCTGCGTAGAGTTTGGGCATCGCGTAGAGGCCGCCCTCGGGAATCGCTTTAGCACCGTAGCGAAGCAGCTTTCCGCCTTCGATCATCGCGGAAATGGCCGGATGCTGCTTGTAACGCTGCATGTTATCGTGCGGATCGGTCGTGGGGTCTTCGTAATCGAGACCCGTCACCATCCCGATATCGAGGATATCGTTCTGCATGCCGTAGATGAACGCGCCACCGAATGTCTCGTTGGGGAGCGGATGTCCGAACGTGTGGAGCACGCTGCCCGGCGTCACCGTTCCGGGCTTGCACTGCCAGAGCTCTTTCACGCCGCAGGCATAGACTTGCGGATCGCGATCGGCGTCGAGACCGAGCTTCGCGATCGCCTGCTTTGCGAGCGTTCCACGCACGCCTTCGGCGAGGATGACGACCTTTGCGAGCAGATCGGGTCCTTGCTCGTAATTCGCTTTTGGCTTGCCGTCGTGGCCGACGCCCTTATCACCGACGCGCACGCCAATACAACGATCGCCTTCCCAAAGCAGCTCTTGACCCGCGAACTCCGGCAACAGATTGACGCCGTGTTCTTCGGCGATGCCGCCGAGCCACTTCGTGAGCTTCTGGAGGCTCGTGACGTACTTGCCGTGATTTTTCATCATCGGGGGCATCGCAAATCCCGGCACGGCGAGCTTGCTGCCGTTGGGATTGAGATACCACATCGCATCGCTCGAGACGGCCGCTTCGACCGGCGCCGTATCGCGCCAATCGGGGATCAGTTCGTCGAGGCCCTTGGGGTCCAAAACGGCGCCGGAGATGCCGTGCGCGCCGATTTCGCGACCCTTATCGACGAGATAAATCTCCAGTTCGTCGCGACCCGCTGCCGCCGCGAGTTGGCGAAGTTTGATCGCCGCCGCGAGGCCGGCTGGGCCGCCGCCGACGATGAGGACATCGGCTTCGAGTTGGTCGCGTTCTGACATGGGCGTTTCGTTCGACCTCGGGTATGGAATTTCTTGTCAGGAAGACGGACACTCAGCGAGATTTTCATTCCCGCGGTCGGCGAAACGCGCGACGATCGTGGTTACCGCCGTGCGATGCATCGCGATCCGATCCGCCCAGGCCCGCTTTCGCGGCGATTCGAGCGTGAGCGCGTAACGCGCCGCGCGGTGCAAGAGATAGATGCTGTACGGTGTGACATCGAAGAATTCACGTTCGGCATCGGGGTCGTTGCGGATGCGACCGCGCGAGAGGACGCGCAGATGATGCGCTTCGGGCGGATAACCGAGATCGAAGGCATCGCTCAATTCTTGCACGGGAAACTCCGCGTCGTCGAGCGCGTCGACCAATGCATCGCCGAACGGCGTTTCTTCGGCGACGACGGGCTCGTAGCAGTAGTAGCCGTCGGCTTCGAAATCTTCGTGCAGATCGAGCGAGAGTGCGAAGCGACGATCGCGATTCGCCGCGATCATCGCGCGCGCTTCGGGCGTCGTGCCGCCCTTATGAAAACTGCGATTGATATCGTGACCCTCGGCGTTCTCGCGCGTGTTGAGGGCATATCCCGAGGGGTTCGTGCACGGCCAAATCCGATAGGAAAAGCGCCGATCCAGGAGCCCGTCGCGCACGGTCGCGAGCAGGGCCCACGGCCCCGCTGGCTCGTCGCCGTGCACGCCCGCCGCGAGTGCGATCGTGGGCGCACCCGCGGGCCCGACGATCTCGGCGACGAGCATCGTGCGCGCGACCCCGACGCAGGCAACCTCGCGCACGCTCGCGATGCCACGCATGCGCAAGCGTCGCCATGCGGCGACGAGATCGTCGTACGGAGGGATATCGGCGGTCAGCGCGGCGTTTACTTCGGTCCTAAACCAGTGCCGCGTCGAGAATTTCGATCGGATGCGCGGCGAGGATCGTCTTCCCACGCTCGGCGAGAATCGATGCGATCTGCAGCGTACATCCCGGGTTCGCACTCGCGAGAACGTCGGGTGCCACGGAGACGACGTTGTCGACTTTGCGCGCGCCGATTTCGGCCGCCGAAGCCGGCTCGAAGATGTTGTAGACGCCCGCGCTCCCGCAGCACTGATCGCCCTGCGGAATCTCGATGAGTTCGAGGCCGGGGATCTGGCGGAGTAATTTGCGCGGTTGCTCGCGGATGCGTTGCGCGTGCGCGAGGTGACACGCATCGTGATAGGCGACGCGCATCGGCAACGGCCGATACTGCGCGACGCTCTCGATGCCGCCGAGAAATTCGTTGATATCTTTGACTTTCGCGGCAAACGCACGCGCGTTTTCGTCGCCGTGAAGCAATTCGCCGTACTCTTTGAGCGTGGAGCCGCAACCCGCCGCGTTGATGATGACGGCATCGAGCGCATCGAGATTGCCGAACGTCTCCACGAGATTTCCGGCGAACTTCTTCGCTTCGCCATCGCGTCCGCTATGGATCGAAAGCGCACCGCAACACCCTTGGTCGCCCGGCACGATCACGTCGAAGCCTTCGGCGCTGAGCACGTTGATCGTCGCGGCATTGACGTTGGGGAAGAACGTGCGTTGCACGCAACCCGCGATCACCGCAACCGTGCCGCGTCGCGTGCCTTTAGCCGGCGTGAACGGCGGAAGTTTCGCGCGAATCTCTTCCATCGTGAGCGTCGGTGAAAGTTTTTCGAGTTGCTGGAGTTGCGGCGGCAAGAGTTTGAGTAATCCGCTCTTGCGTACGAGGGCTTGCAGGCCGCTCTTCGCGTAGAGAAAGAGCGGAATCGCGAGCACTTTGAGACGCTGCGGATACGGGAACGTCGCGAAGACGAGTTCGCGCAGACCGCGATCGGCCGGCGCACGCGGATAGGCGGCTTCGATCTTCGCTCGCGTCGATTCGATGAGCAGATCGTAGCGCACGCCCGAGGGACACGCCGTCACGCAGCCCATGCAGCCCAAACACTGATCGAAATGCGCGACGACGTTCTCGGTGAGCTCGAGCTTGCCGTCGTGCAAGCCTTTCATGAGATCGATACGACCGCGCGGCGAATCGGTCTCGAGACCCCACGACGTGTACGTCGGGCACGCGGGCAAACAGAATCCGCAGTGCACGCAATCGCTGATGAGATCCATCGCGGTGCGCTCGACCGCGGGGGTTTCGATGGTATCGATGACGCTACAACTTTCCGAGAAAACGACCGGGGTTGAGACGGTGTTCGGGATCGAAGCGATCCTTGAGTCCGCGCATCAGCGCAAACGACGGCGGAAGCGTGCCGTAGACATCGACGCGCTCGCTCACGACCGCATCGTCGCAATGCGTGACGACGAGATTGCCGCCACGCACTTCGGCAGCGCGACGCGCGGCAACGATGGCATCGGCAACGCGCCCGCTCGCGATATTGGCGCGATCCGCGCTCGCGTCGTGCCGTAAGGTGCCCGCGACGAAGACGATGCCGAGCGACGGATAGGCGATCGTCTGCGATGGTTCGGCGCCGTCGTTGACGACGTCGGCGAACGCACGAACGAGCGGCCCGACGACGTCGCGTTCGGCGCGTGCGAATTCAGCGGGCGGCATCGCGATGCGTACGCGTACGTCGCCCGCGCACCGCGCGCCGTAATCGCGTGCGGCGACGTGTGCGACCGCGTCGTCGTTCGCGCGAATCGACGCGTCGAAGGTGCGCCCGAGTTCGAGGAAGCGCTCGCGCTGCTCGCGCGCACCCGAGTCGAACCCCTCGAAAACCGCGGTGAGGCGATAGTCGCCGGAATCCTGGCGCGATGCGACGAGCATCGCGGGTTCGAGTTGAACGCGAAAACTTTCGCGGACGACCTTTGCAATGTCGTCGGCCGATAGCGTCGCATCGACGCCGAGCGCGGCTTGCGCGAGCGGATGGAGCCGCAGCGTGACGGTCGCGATCATCGCGAGCGACCCGAGCGATCCGACGGCGAGCTTGGGTAGATCGAATCCCGCGACGTTCTTGACGACTTTGCCGCCGCCACGCACGCGAGCGCCATCGGCCCGAATGAACGAAACGCCGACGATGAGATCGCGCATGCTTCCAAAACGCGCGCGCAACGGACCGAAGGCGTTGGTCGAAACGAGGCCGCCGATCGTCGCGCGTTTCGGGTCGGGTGCGTCGAGCGCGAGCCGCTGACCGTGCGGTGCGAGATGAGCCTGCAGCGCTGCGAGCGTCACGCCCGCTTCGACTTCCACGACCATGTCCGCCGGCTGATATTCGATCACGCGATCGAGCTTCGTCGTATCGATGAGCACGTCGACGCGCGTCGGCGCGTAGCCGAACCCGAGTTCCGTGCTGCCGCCGACGAAGGCGACCGTCTGCTGCGCCGCAGCGGCGGCGACCAGGAGCGCTTGCGCCTCATCGAGGGTCGACGGTGCGTGCGTGGTCGTGGCGGCGATTCCGCGAATCGTCGCCGTCGTCATCCGCGTGCGGCCGTGCCCGCGAGCTCCGTAGGGTGCGCGTGAAAGTGGCCGGGAATATCGCCGCAGAGTCGTGGCGTCGGGAAGACTTTGCCCGGATTGAACGCGCGCTGCGGATCGAACGTACAGCGCACGAAATTCATCGACTCGAGATCGTCGTCGGTGAACATCTTGCCCATGTACTTTGCCTTGTCGGTGCCCACGCCGTGTTCGCCCGTAATCGAGCCACCCGCACGCAGACAGATCGAGAGAATCTCACCCGCGACGATTTCGGCGCGATGCGCCTCCCCCGGCACGCGTGCATCGTACAGTACTAAAGGATGGAGATTTCCATCGCCCGCGTGGAAGACGTTCGCGACGCGCAAACCCTGCGTCGCGCCGGCCGATGCGATTTCACGAAGGACCTTACTGATTTGCGAGCGCGGGATCACGCCGTCTTGCACGTAATAATTCGGACTGATCCGGCCCATCGCGGCGAAAGCGCCCTTGCGACCCTTCCACATGAGAAGTCGTTCTGCCGCATCTTTGGGCGTGCGAATTTCGATCGCGCCGGCGTTGCGCGCGATCTCGACCGCTGCCGCGGCGGTGTGCTCGACCTCGGCTTTCGTACCATCGACATCCATCAACAGCGCCGCACCGACATCGAGCGGCCAATCGACGCCCGTCGACTTCACGATCGCTTCGATCGCGAGGGAATCTATCATCTCAACCGCAGCGGGAACGATGCCCGCCGAGACGATCGCCGAGACGCACGCGCCCGCTTCATCGGTCGAAGGGAACGTTGCGAAAAACGTGCGCGTGAGTTCGGGCACACGCAGAATGCGCACGACGGCCTCGGTCACGATTCCGACCATGCCTTCGCTGCCGACGACGGCTGCGATGAGATCGTAGCCGAGCGGATCGACCGCGTTCGCGCCGATCTCGACGACACTTCCGTCGGCAAGCACGACGGTCGCCGCGACGACGTGATTGACGGTGAAGCCGTATTTGAGACAATGTGCGCCGCCGGAATTTTCAGCGATATTTCCGCCGATCGTGCAGACGCTCTGCGAACTCGGATCGGGGGCGTAATAGTACCCGTGCGGTGCGATCATTTTCGTGACGTCGAGATTGATCACGCCCGGTTGAACGCGCATCCGCCGATTCTCGAGATCGACCGTGAGGATCTTCGTCATGCGCGAGAGCACGACGAGCAGGCAGCCATCGACGGGCAGCGCGCCGCCCGAGAGCCCCGTCCCCGCGCCGCGCGGCACGACGGCCATGCCGTGCGCACGTGCCACGCGAACGGCGGCCGCGACCTGCTCCGTCGTCTCCGGCAGAACGACCGCCCTCGGTCGAATGCGCGTACCGGTGAGGCCATCGCACTCGTAGGTGGAGAGGCCGCTCGGATCCGTGATGCAGTTGCGCTGACCGACGGCGGTCGCGAGATCGCGTTCGAGCGCGGTTACTTCGAGAGTAGGCACAGTGCTCACTTTGACGCCGAGCGCCTCACGTTCATGCAAGTAGCTCGGAATTCCGCGGAGCGTTCCGCTAATCCGCCGTCCACGCCAGGAGCGATTCGCGATCGCTCGGAGCGAATTCGGTTTTGGCCTTGATCGCGTCGAGATATTTGCGTTTGCCCGCGCGATTGCCCTTACCGATCATCACGCAACCCGCGAGGCGATTCTTCCAAAAGAAAAGCGCGCGATAATGCTTCTTGTCGCGATCGATGTGGCGCACGGTTTCGAGATCGTCGCGGTACTCGGGGCTAATGCCGAATTGCGTGATCGTTTGATCCGTGAAGACCTTCGATGAATATTCCGGCACGTCGTGATAGCGCGAGTCGCCGCCCGCCATATTGATTGCGACGACCTTACCGTGCGCGCCCGCGTTGTTCCACGTTCCCATGCGGTAGTTGATCTCGGCGATGGGATCGTAGAATTCGGCGACGTCGCCCGCGGCGAAAATGCCCTTGACGTCAGTTTCGAGTCGATCGTCGCAAACGATCCCCGTCTTCGTCTTCACGCCCGTACCGGCCACGATCTCGATATTCATCGTGAGCCCAAGGCCAATGCCGACGAGGTCGGTCGCGATCTCGGTACCGTTTTTCGTGATGACTTTGGTGATCGAACCGTTGGATCGCACGTACTCACGCACTTCTTCTTCGTAGTGCACGTGCACGCCATCGGCGCGTGCGGCCTCGTCGACGAATTCACCCGCGACTTCATCGAGCAACCGCCGCAAGAAACGCGGCCCGCGAACGAGCCAATGCGTCTCGACGCCCCGCGATGCGAATGCCTCGGCGAGCTCGTATGCGATGAACGATCCGCCGACGGCGACGGCCGATTTCGCCGTTTCAAGTTGATGCGAGAGTTCGAGCGTTTCGTCCATGTACTGAAAGTTGAGCAGGTTGTGCGCCCCGGCCGAACCCGGTGCCTCGCTCTTATTGGGGCGGCCACCCGTGGCGACGAGTAACGCGTCGTAGGGGTACGCCTTGCCGCTAGCATGGACGGTCTTGCCCTCGGCATCGATCGCATCGACGCGGGTGGTAAGATGCAGTTCGATCGCGTGCTTCTCGTGCCACGCGAGGTCGCGAATGATCACCTTGGTCTGCGCGACCTGTTTACGCAAGAGTGGCGGCAGCGCGATCCGGTTATAGAGCGTGTACGGTTCGTCGGCAAACATGACGATCGACGCGTTGGCGTCGATCTTTCGGAGGTGCTCGGCACACGTCGTCCCGGCGAAGCCGTTGCCGATGATGACGTATTTACGTTGTTCGCTATCGTGCATGGTTGCTTTCTTTGGACGCCGGGATCGTGAAGTCTGAACGCCGAGAACGCGCCGCGGGTAAGAATCGCGAGCTTATGGAAACGAATGGTACGTATGGAAGTGCGGCTCGTGCAACTACTGGGGTCGTTTATCACGACGACGAGCGCCTACACGCTCGCGCGACTCGATTACGCGATGTCGCACCCCGAAAATCCGGCGCCGCCGCTCATCGATCGCCTCTCCGACGCATCGGAGACGACGCTGCGAACGGAGTGGGAGCGCGTCGAGCGCCAACTCGAGGCGGCGCGGCTCTTCGTCAAAGCCCACGACGACGCGCGCGGGAAGCGGGCCGTTTACGATAAGACGTTCGGCTGGCTCCAGCGAACGACGCGCGAACTCGAACAGTACGCGCGCGCGGTCCGCTGGGTGATGACGGTCGATGAAGGCCGCTAGAGACGGGCGCGCGAGCGCCGGAGAGAATGCCGCATGAATTTCAATTCCGCGATGGAAAAAGCGCTCGCGCAAGCACGCGAAATGCAAAAACAACTGCTCGACGCGACCACGGCCGCAGCCGAGCAAGTCAAACCGCAACTGCAAAAAACCCTCGACGACGCGCACGCCCTGCAAGAGACCCTGACGAAGCACGCGGCCGCGTCGAGTGAGATGGCCGCGAAGCAAACGCAAGAGACGCTCGGGCACCTCGGTGAGGTGATCAAAATGGGCAGCGAAGCGATGCGCGAGTCCGTCGAACAGACCCGCGTCGTCGCGATGAAGATGGTCGATCAATCGAAGAAAGTCGTCGACTCGGCAGCCGAAGCTATGTCGAAGAAACCAGAGTAGCGCTCTCGCGCGACTCCACGCGCACCGGTTCGGGGACGATCTCGACCGGCGCGAGCTTCGCGAAGCGTTCGAGCGCGCGCGGCCAATCCGCGAGCAACTTCGCCGCTCGCGGCGAGCCCGTCGCCTCGACGTAGCGTTCCAGGACCGCACGAAGCTTCGCCGATTCGGGGTCGTCGGCACGCGCGGCGACCAAACCGCAGGTGGTCGGGCCCATTGCGAGGCCGTGCGCGGCGGAATCGAAGCGATGCGGGAGGGCGACGAAAACGACGCCGCCCGACATGCCGCTTGCGAAGTTCTTCGCGACCGGCCCGAGGATCGCCATGAAGCCCGCCGTCATGTACTCGGCGGCGTGATCGCCCGCGCCCTCGACGACGAGCGTCGAGCCGCTGTTACGCACGCCGAACCGCTCGCCCGCAGCGCCGCGGATGAAGCCTTCTCCGGCACGCGCGCCGTAGAAGCACGCATTGCCCGCGACGGGTTCCGTCGGCGCCGAAACGTCGTCGCTCTCGTGCGTCGATGCGAATCCGCGCACGACGATGCGGCCGCCTTCGATGCTCTTGCCGACGTAGTCGTTGGCGTCGCCCGCGAGATCGAGCGTGATGCCCGAAGTGAGGAACGCGCCGAAGCTCTGGCCTGCGGAGCCGTGATAGCGCACGATGAGGTCGCCCGTCTCTTCGCCTGCGGTACGACGCATCGAGAATTCGTGCGCGAGCCGCGCGCCGACCGCGCGATCGGTCGGCGAGATCGCGAGTTCCGGCG
>JANYGA010000251.1 GCA_025359485.1 Rhodospirillales bacterium
TGATTTGGCCAGTAGCGGTGCGGCCATCGTGCTGTTGGTTGGATCCATCGCTCCGGAGGTCATTGCGCCCAAGCCTAGATAAAGCGTCAGCACATAAAACAACCCGATCGCGGCGATGCCGACGATGGTGGACTTGCGCGCCGAAGACTGGTCTTTCACCGTGTAATAGCGAATCAGGATGTGCGGCAGCGATGCGGTGCCGCAAAAGAGAGCGAGCATGAGGGAGAGGAAGTCGAGCTTGTCGCGCTTGATGAGCGTCCCGGGATGCGGCGTATCGCCACGACGCTCGTTGCCGACGCCGACCGGTGTCATCGAATGATCTCCTCGCGCATGCGGAGGTTATCAGATCCTCGGGTCGGGCGGCTTGGCGGCGCTCTCGTGCGAGTCTCTACGCGTCGCGAAGGGATGCCGTCAAAATTAAAAAATGCCGAGGACCAGAATCGAACTGGTGACACCAGGTTTTTCAGACCTGTGCTCTACCGACTGAGCTACCTCGGCACGAACGGGCGGCGTCGAACGCTTCGACCGCTCGATATTCAGCCCATTGCCACAGGTTCCTTGGGAAACTTCAGCGCTACTCGATCACGCGCAGCACCGCATCGACATCGCGCGGCCGCTCCTTCGGCGGCTCCATCGCGGGGCGACCGAGATAGACGAGGGCAACGAGACGATCGGTCGGATCGAGCCCGAGAAAGGCCAAAACCTCCGAGCGGTACGCGGTCGCGCCCGTGCGCCAGATGGCACCGAGCCCCAGTGACTGCGCGGCGAGCAAAGCGTTTTGCGTTGCAGCTGCGGTTGCAGCAAAGTCTTCTGCTGCGATGACGGGATCCGCGACCGTACGCGTGCTGATCGCCAGCAACAACGGCGCGCGCATCGGCTTACGCGCTTCCTTCGCCAGAAACGTTCCGCGCTCGACGGGATCGCTCGGCGCGACAGGCTCGGCGAGCTCCGCAAAGAGCGCGCCGAGTCGCGCGCGCGCGTCGCCACGTAGTGCCGTGAACCGCCACGGTGCGGTGAGTTTATGATTGGGGGCGCAGAGCGCGGCATCGACGATCGCGCGCAACTCCGCATCGGACACATCGCCCGTGAGCTTGCCGATGCTCCGCCGCTCGCGCATCGCATCGAGAATCGGGCTCACGACGAGATCTTCTTCGCGTTTTTGCTCATGGCTCGGCTCGTCTTCGCGCTCGCGCTCCGGCAACACTGTGTTTTCGACTATGCCGTAAGCGATGCGAGCGACGTGCGCTCTCGGGCGTCGGCGACGACCGCATCTCGGTCGAGCGGCTTCGCGTAGAGATACCCTTGTAGCGCGAGACAACGCTGAGTCGCGAGCGCGTCGGCCTGTTCGGGCGTTTCGACACCTTCGGCAACGACGGCGATGCCGAGCGTCCGACCGAGTTGTAAGATCGCCTCGACGATTGGCGCATTCGCCAGCCCCTCGCTCGCGCCACTCACGAACGAACGATCGATTTTAATACACGCGATGGGGAGCGTATGAAGGTACGCGAGTGAAGAATATCCGGTACCGAAGTCGTCGATGCACCAACGCACGCCGAGATCTCGCACGTCGTCGAGCGTCGACGACGCATCGGAAGCGTACGTCACGAGCGCGCTCTCGGTCACCTCGAGCACCAGCCGATGCGACGCAACGCGTGCCGCCCGAAGCGCAGCCGAGATCGTCGCGGTAAAATCGTCTTGTGCGATCTGCAAGGCGGAGATATTGACGTGGAGATCGACCGTGTTGGGAAGACCGGCGGCGAGCATCGCCGCGAAATCCGAACACGCACGTTGCACGATCCACGTCCCGAGCGGAACGATCGTGCCCGAGCATTCCGCGACCGGAATAAACGCATCGGGACTGACCCACTGCGACCCACCGCGACGCCAACGCACGAGCGCCTCGATGGCGATGCATTCATGCGACCGCGAGTCGACGATCGGTTGGTAGACCAGGGCGAATTCGTCGCGCGCGAGTCCCTCGCGAATGTCGGCGGGACTCGGAAGATCGATCGCGGATTCGTTCCACTCTTCGTGCTCGTCGATGACGAAACGGTTTCGCCCGAGCGCCTTCGCGCGGTACAGAGCGGCATCCGCCGCACGAAAAACGCGATCGACTGCCATCTCCGTATCGGCATCGCTCGCCCGACCGAGCCGTGCCGCGCCGATGCTCGCCGTGACCGTGACGGTCTTTCCCGGCGTCGTGACGGGAAGCTCGATTGCCGTAATGAGACGCGCGAGCAGTGCCCGGATTTCCTCATCCGTTTTGCCGAGAACGAGCGCGACGAATTCATCGCCGCCGATTCGTCCTGCGGTTCCAGCTGCGCCGAGCGTCGCGGTGAGTCGGCGTCCGACTTCGCACAACATATCGTCGCCGACCGCATGACCGCTTCGGTCGTTGATCAGTTTGAAATTGTCGAGGTCGACGAGCATCAAATAGCCGTCGCGGTCATTTGCGATCGCGTGCGCGGTCCGATGGCGGATCGCGCGGCGGTTCTCGATCTCCGTGAGTGGATCGTAGGACGCTTCGTGTTGCAGACGCTCTTCGAGCGCGCGGCGAGCGGTAATGTCTTCGAGAACCATGAGGAACGTGCGCGATCCATCGGGTAAGCGCGCCGCAACCGAGATACTCGCATCGCCCCAGCGTCGCTCTCCGCTACGCGCCGTTAGCTCGATATCGAAGCGATGGGACTGCCCGTCGAGATATGGCACGATGGCGTCGTGAGCGCTCGCATAACGCGTGAGATCGTCACCGCCTACGTGAAGGTCCGCCGAGCCCAGGAGCGTCGCGAGGGCGGCGTTGCCCTGTAAGATCGCCCCCGTGCCGTCGAGAAGAGCGACGCTCGTTCGCGACTGTGCGAAGATGGCGGCGAGCGCTTCTTCGGTCGCGCGCCGTTTTTCCGCTTCGTCTTCGCGAGCGATCGCTTCGAGAATCGTCGCAGCGCGGCGCAACGCAGGCCCCACGAGCACGATCGCGAGCAAGACGAAGATGACGGCCATCGCGAGCGCATACGTGCGTTGTTCGGTTTCGAGCGCCGACTGATCGCGGCGCTGGTGCTCGCGCAAATCGTCGAGCCGCATGCCTTCGAGCACCGTAAACGCCTGCGCGTCCAAATCGACGACGCGCCGAAGCTTTCCGGAGATCGGGCGGCCGGCGTCTACCGTGCTGAGCACCGTTGCGACATCATCGGTAAAGCGCCGATCCGCCTTACCGAGCTCGGAACCTGCCATCGGCTGATCGCCCTCGCGGAGGAGATCGCGGTGCGACTGCGTCCACATCACGAGCGCCGAACGTAAGCCGAAGGCTTCCTGCAACTGCTCCCCGCGGTTGCCTGCGAGTTGAATCTCGCGGACGCGTCGACTCATCTCGGCCGACCGCATGAGCTGCGCGCTCGCGATCTCGATACAGCGCGCCTCGCGGTCGATGCGCGCGAGCATTCCGTTCGCGACGAACGTCGAGATAAATGCGACGAGAGCGAGTAGGAAAATCGCGCCGCTTGAAACGGCGATGGCGCGGAGTACGATGGAGCGGCGGCGGTGCGCAAACGTCACCGACGGGTCGGCTAGCACCATGGCCTCTTCGGCGACACGCACGGTGAACTCCACTTTTGCCGATGAGGATCTTATGCAAGAGTTTGTAAAGGCGGGGCTTCTGGCCCTCGCGATCGTTCTGCCCACCGCCGCATGGGCCGCCGAGCCGACGCGCCTGATCTTCGAACCGCACGGGGCATTTTTCTCAATCGAATTCCATCAGAAAACGCTCATCGATCCGCAGGTCTTCGCTAAAGAATCCGAGGCACCGAAAATGCTTGGGCCGCAGGGCATCACGCACGAAGCGGGCCTACGCAACGCTCGGCTTAGCGATCCACTCGAAACGTCGATTTTCACCGCGGTGGGAAAGCCGCTGCCCCTCACGCTCGGACAGTGGCTCGTTGCCAGCGGCAGCGCCGAGATCGAGGACCAAGGGGATGGATCGCGCGTCACGATGCGCTTCACGCACCTCGTCCCAAATGGGACGTATAGCGTGTTTGAGAATCATTTCGACACCAAGCCGCCGTCGTTTACGCCACTCGATGGAACGGGCCGCTCGAACGACTTTCGGGCCGATGCCGATGGCTCCGCAGCGGCGGTCGTCGCGAGTCCGCACCGGCTCACGCATGACAACGGGATCCTGGTCGTCTACCACAGCGACGGTACGGCGCATGGCATCGACCGCGGTGCGATCGGCGTCGTCGCGCATCATCAACTCGTCGTCCGCATCCCCGTGCGATAGGGTAAAAGCAAGAGAGGCCCGATCGCTCGGGACTCTCTCGAATGTGGCGACGATGAAGGGGCTCGAACCCTCGACCTCCGCCGTGACAGGGCGGCGCTCTAACCAACTGAGCTACATCGTCAGGCCGGTGGTGGGCACGGTTGGGATTGAACCAACGACCCCCCGCGTGTGAAGCGGATGCTCTCCCACTGAGCTACGCGCCCGTCAAAACGAACGAGCACTCACCCCAGACCAACGAAAACGGAGTATACCGCATAGGGTGCTCCGTGTCCATCCGCGTATCGCGGCGACGTGGCATCTTGGCTCGCTACGTTCGGCTTCCTCTTCGCCCTCGCAACGTTTCTCGCAAATATAACAACCCCGGCCCCGCTCGCTTGCGAGTCGAATTCGGTGCGCGATTTCGACGGCGTGCGCTTCGCACATCGATGTGTCTCGACGTCGCACCCAGAGGCGCAAGACGCCTTCGATCGCGGCCTCACCTGGCTCTATGCGTTTAATCCCGAAGAAGCACGGCGCGAATTCTTGCGCGCGACGCGCATCGATCCAACGCTCGCGATCGCCTGGTGGGGGCTCGCGATGGCCGACGTTCCAAACATCAATCAAAGCTACGATCCCGCAAAGGCACGTCGCGGCCACCATGCGATCGCGGTCGCGCAAACGCTCGTCTCGCACGCGACGCCGGAAGAACGCGCGCTCGTCGACGCCGCACGCGCGGCTTTTGCGAAAACCGGTGTCGACGACGGCGATCGCGATGCCCGCGCGTTTCGCGATGCGATGACGCGGATCGCGCTTGCGAACCCGCGCGACGACGACGTCGTGACATTCGCCGCGCAAGCCGAGATGAACGTTCATCCGTGGTCGTACTTCGACGAACGTGGCACGCCGACGCCGGGCACCGAGCTCATCATCTCGCGCCTGCGCGACGTGCTCGCGCGCGATCCCGAACATCTCGGGGCGAACCACTTCGCGATTCACGCATGGGAAGCGTCGCATCGCCCGCAAGAGGCTCGCGCGTCAGCCGATCGACTCGCACGCGACGTCTTCGCGCCCGCGGCCGAACATCTCACGCACATGCCCGCGCATACGTTCATGCGTGTCGGCGCCTATCATGAAGCGGGTGACGCGAACGCACGCGCGATCTCTGCCTTCGCACGATCTAGCGCCACCGAACCGAACGATCACCTCGACTACTTCGGCCACGATTGCGCCTTCGGCATCGACGCCTACCTCATGTCGGGCGAATCCGCGCGCGCACGTTCGCTCGCGACGACGTGTGCGCGCGACGGCGCGCGGTGGGACGCGATCGTCGATCTCCGATTCGGCGATTGGTCGCGGCTCGCGTACGACGCCGGCGACAGCGACTTCGCAAACGCGATGCTCCTCGCGCATCGCGGCGCGTTCGCGCGCGCTCGTGCCCGCATCGCAGCGCTGCGCGCCACGCGAGAATCCGTCGCGTCGATCGAAACCGCGCTCGTCGATGCGACGATCGCGCGCGCGCGCGGCACGCATGCAAACGAGATCGCCGCACTCGAAGGGGCCGTAAAAACGCAGGATACCTTCGGCTACGCCGAACCGCCGACGTTCTGGTATCCCGTCCGCGAGTCGCTCGGAGCCGCGCTCTTCCGTGCCGGGCGATACACGGCGGCCGAGCGCGTCTTTCGGCAAGCACTCGTGCGCGATCGCGAAGATCCGCGCGCGCTCTTCGGCCTCGCCGAGACGCTCGCACGCGAAGGCCACGCGGCGCCCGCGCGAGACGTGCGCGTGCGCTTCACCGCCGCATGGCGGCAGGCCGACTCTTCACTCGGGATAACAACGCTTCCATGATCGTTCCGCTGGTTAGTTCGAGCGTCGTCGGGCCGCTGGGGCTCGCGCATCTCCCACGTCTGTGGTGCAAGATTCTCTTGCACGCGCATGGCGAGCTACCCGAGGGTTATCGCTACGGCAACGGTGGCTTCGATGAAAAAGTCTGCGACGCGATCGGCGTCGACCGTGACGCGCTCGTCGCGTTCGTTACCGAAGAGCGACCGACGTATCTCGCCTTCGAAACGTGGGTTCGTTCGCACGCAACGAAACTCGATGACCGTAGTATTTCCGCATGGAACGACGTGGTCTCGAGTGCGAATCTGCCGGAGGCGATGGCGGTTGAACGTCGCGCACGATTCGCCATCCCCGATGGCACGCACGCAGGCGCGGTGCTCCTAAACGACCTCGACGATTGGGACGCATTTCACGGCGCGTTTACGCGTTCGACTTCTTCCGGTACATAACGAGTTCGCCCGCCGCGACCGTCGCTTCGGCGATCGTGCCGTACGTGCACAAACGCTTCGTCACGCCGACGATGTCGAACACGCGGCGCGGCGTGCCGCGGTCGCTCATGACGAGCAAGAGATCCTGATCGTCGGCATCGAGCGAGCCTTGGAGCGAGAGGATCGCCGAAACCGTGAGACTATCGCAATAC
>JANYGA010000261.1 GCA_025359485.1 Rhodospirillales bacterium
CTTCGAGGACCGCTTCGTCGCGCATGAGTTCGCGATCGAGTTCATCCCAATCGTCGAGCGGCGTCGCATCCATCATCGCGAGAATCGATGGCGCGTCGCGGTTCGCGCCACGCAGACGCGGTGAATCCAAGACGAGCATCGCGGTGAGCGTCGTGCCGTCGGCGGATGAGAAGACGGGCCATACCGACCGTGCGCGAATCGCTTTCGATTCGATGCGCGCGGTAGGAAGCCAACTCAGATCGACTTCGGGTGTCGCGGGCGCCGACTCTTCGAGTTCGGTTTGCGAGCGCACGGCTTCGAGCGTCGCCACGACGTGTTCGCAGATGCCGCTTCCACCGCACGTGCACACCGCGCGCAGCGCGAGTGGCCCCGTGCCCGTGCCCCACTCGATCGCGACGTCGCGCGCGCCGCGCTGATCTTTCACGCTCGATTCGATCTTGAGATCCTCGACGGCGCGCAGCGTCACGCGCTTTGCTTCGACAAGCGACGATGCGATTTGTACGAGATCGCGAGCGAACCACGAGCCGATGGTCGCGGGTAGGCGCGAACGCCACGTAGCGAACGGTGTCAGTTGGGCAGTCTCCCGGCCGCGCGCGCGCGGTCCGAACGGTTCGATGCCCGCATCGCAAAACGGTGCGGGCATCGAGTGTGGCGCGAAGTAGGCTTAGCCGACCGAGATTTCCGGCGGCGGCGCCACGGGCGGATCGACGCTCGGAATCTTCGAGAAGCGTAGCTTTTCCGGATTATCCGGCGAGACTTCGGCGAGGATGCGATCGCCAGAGGTAAAGTTGCCCTTGAGCATCTCCTCGGCGAGTTCGTCCTCGACCTCGCGCTGGATCGCGCGACGCAGCGGACGCGCACCGAACTGCGGATCCCAACCCTTGCGCGCGAGGAGCGCTTTCGCTTCCTCGACGACTTCGAGATACATCTCTTGCGCCTTGACTTCGCGCACGACTTTCTCGAGTTCGAGCGAGACGATCTGTTCGATCTGCTCGCGGTTGAGCTGATGGAACACGACGATCTCGTCGACACGATTGATGAACTCGGGCCGGAACGTGTGCTTGACCTCGTCGAGCACCTTGGTCTTCATCTTCTCGTAGGCGGCCTGATCTTGTTCGCCCGACGATTTCTGCGGCCGGAAGCCGATATCGGTCGTCGTCTGCATGCCCGATGCACCAACGTTGGACGTCATGATGATGACCGAGTTTTTGAAGTCGACGACGCGCCCTTGGCTATCGGTGAGGCGACCGTCTTCGAGCACTTGCAAGAGCAAATTGAAGACGTCGGGATGCGCCTTCTCGATTTCGTCGAGCAATACGACGCAATACGGACGGCGACGCACGGCTTCGGTGAGCTGCCCGCCCTCTTCGTACCCGACGTATCCCGGAGGCGCGCCGACGAGCCGCGAGACCGCGTACTTCTCCATGTATTCGGACATGTCGATGCGGATCATCGACTCGCTATCGTCGAAGAGATACTCCGCGAGAGACCGTGCGACTTCGGTTTTCCCGACGCCCGTGGGCCCGAGGAAAATGAACGAGCCGATCGGGCGTTTTGGATTCTTAAGTCCCGCGCGCGAGCGACGGATCGCGCGCGTAACGACTTCGACCGATTCGTCTTGGCCGATGACGCGTTTGTGCAGCTGATCTTTCATCGTGAGCAGCTTGGCCGTCTCGGCCTGCGCGAGTTTTTGCACGGGGATGCGCGTCCACGAAGAGACGATGTGTGCGATGTCGTCTTCGGTGACTTTGATCGTCTTATCGCCGAGCGCTTTCTTCTCGATCCATTCGGCTTCGAGGCGCTGTTTTTCGAGACGCAGCTTCTCCTCGCGATCGCGAATCGACGCGGCCTTCTCGAATTCTTGCGATTTGACGACGGCTTCTTTTTCGATCTTGACGCGACGGATCTCGTCGTCGATCGCGCGCACTTCCGGCGGCGGAAGCGTCGCTTGCAGACGGACGCGCGACGATGCTTCGTCGATGAGGTCGACGGCTTTGTCGGGCAAGAAGCGGTCGGAGATATAACGATCCGAAAGTTTCGCCGCGGCGACGAGCGCTTCGTCCGTGATCGTGACCTTGTGGTGCGCTTCGTAACGATCGCGCAGGCCCTTGAGAATCTCGACCGTTTCATCGATCGAGGGCTCGCCGACCATGACCGGCTGGAAGCGACGCTCGAGCGCGCTATCTTTTTCGATATGCTTGCGGAACTCGTTGAGCGTCGTCGCGCCGATGCACTGAAGTTCGCCGCGCGCGAGTGCAGGTTTGATGATGTTCGACGCGTCGATCGCACCTTCGGCGGCACCGGCGCCGACGAGCGTGTGAAGCTCGTCGATGAAGAGGATGATCTCGCCGGAAGCCGCGCGGATCTCATCCATGACGCGCTTCATGCGCTCTTCGAATTCACCGCGATATTTCGTACCGGCAACGAGTCCGGCGAGGTCGAGCGTGATCACGCGACGATCGCGCAACGGCTCGGGAACTTCGCCCTTGATGACGCGCTGAGCGAGACCTTCGGCGATCGCCGTCTTGCCGACGCCGGGCTCGCCGATGAGTGCGGGATTGTTCTTCGTGCGGCGCGCGAGAATCTGAATGACGCGTTCGATTTCGTTCGCACGACCGATGACCGGATCGAGCTTGTTGTCGCGCGCGAGCGTCGTGAGATCGCGACCGTACGCATCGAGCGTCGGCGTCTTCGACTTACCCTTTGGCGCCACGGGCTGGCCTTCGGCACCAAGCAACGACGTGGTTTGCACGCGCACTTTTGCGGGGTCGACGCCGAGGTTCGTGAGCACGCGTGCGGCGACGCCCTCGCCCTCGCGAATGAGGCCGAGCAAAAGATGTTCGGTCCCGATGTAATTATGGTTGAGCTGACGCGCCTCTTCGAATGCGAGTTCGATGACGCGCTTCGCGCGGGGCGTGAAAACCATCTCCTGCTGGACGGTCTGGCCACCACGGCCGACGATCGCTTCGACTTCCTGACGTACTTTTGCCAAATTGACGCCGAGCGTTTCGAGAACTTTCGCCGCGAGACTTTCGCCTTCGGAGATGATGCCGAGCAAGATGTGCTCGGTACCGATATAGTTGTTGCCGAGGCGCTGGGCTTCTTCTTGAGCGAGCACGATGCTACGTCTCGCGCGCTCGGTGAACGGTTCCCACATTGACATACGACGTTTAGACTCCCTGACCGCCAGCATCGGTTCGACTGGCGCACCTTCGTGCGACCGACTTGCCGGGCTCGTCCGGTATCCCCTTTGTCCATCTCGGGTGTTCGCAGACGAGCGCCGTGTGGTGTGTAAACACGTTCCGCGGTATATTTAGTTTCCGCCGTGATGAGGAGGGCGCGGCACTTCTGCGGATGCATTCCTATTAAGAAGCCGGGGTGTGTAAGACGAACTCCTACTTAATGCGTAATGTGGTCGGGTCAAGGCCGCGGAAATACGGGATAGCCTACGAGTGAATTCACGCAAAAAGTCGGCGGAGGCGCCTAAATCGAAGCGCCTGTCGGTTGCGAATCCCGACCCGGCTCCAGCCCGCCAGAGCAGCGTCGCGAAAGTTTCGCACACGCTCAGTATCGCACTGGCCGAAAAACTCGAAGAGTTCGCGTTCTTTCAGCGGATCAGCGAGAGCGCGGTCATCGAGCACTCATTGCTCACCTTTTTCGCGCAAAGCAGCGACGATAAGGCACTCGGCGATCTCCTACGCCGAAACGGCGCCGGTCGGCGCCGGAAAGCTTAACCTTTCGCGATCAGTCCCGCGCCGGTCGCCGTAGCGACGCGCCTTGGCCGCGCAAATAGGCACCGAGTTGCGCGTCGTCCATCTCCGCGAAGAGCCCGTTGAGGGCGATCTCGACGATCGAACTTTCGGAGACGCGTTCGTCGAAAGCGATCCGCCGAAGCCGGACCCCGACATCGCGGGTGACGTTAACGGAAAGCTTCACGGCGCCGATCGAACCCGTCACGCCCGCAGGCGCGACCGAAGCGATCGCTCCGTTCGTGCCCGCATCCTGCGATGTTGGCAACTTGCCATTCGTTTTCATGAAAGAGGTGTTCCCTACCGATTTTGGGCCGCCTCTATTCATACTCAACTCTTACGGCGAAGGGCGGCTCCCGCCTGACGGAGCCTCGCTCCTAAATTGGGATCGTCGCCCGATTCGAAAAAGACGCGCAAGGCAAATTCGATAACGGCGCTCTCGCTTATCCGCTCGCGAAATGCAAAATAGCGCAATTTCTCGGCAACTTGCGAATCGAGCGTGTGTGAAACGGTCGAGATTTTGGCGGAGCGTTGCGGCGCGGACGCGGCGGTCGGTTCGCTCGCTTCGACGGCGGGAACGGCGGCAATCGTGGGCGACACCGCGGCGGCGCTGGGCTTCCCGTACGTTCGCGATGGCGGCACCTCTAGCCAGTTGCTATGAACGACCAAGCACTCCTGCGTACCAACGACAAAGTACGCACCATGAGGTACGTCCGCGACCGGCGGGCTTCTTTAAAGACCGTACCGTTCGAGCGGGGGTTCGCGCGTGGCACTCGCAGAACCGCCTCCGCGTGCTCCACCAAATAAGCGATCAACTCGTGAACGGGATCACGCTCGGCATGCTATATATTTTGGTCGCCCTCGGCCTCAATATCATACTCGGCCTCATGGGCGTGATCAACTTCTCACACGGTGCTTTTTTTATGCTCGGCGCGTATGTCGCCTACACTCTCGCTCCGCACGTCGGCTTCTTTCCGAGCCTGTTGCTCTCGGCCGTGATCATCGGTGCGCTCGGGATGCTCTTCGAAGTCGTGCTCGTACGGCCACTCTACAATCGATTGCCCGAATATACGCTGCTCCTGACCTATGGAACGGCGCTCGCGTTCGAACAGATCGTCCGCAAGATTTGGGGAGACGACGCCGTCCGCTATCCCGGGTTACCGGATTGGTTGAGCGGCTCGATCACGATCGGCGCGTTCTCGTTCCCGGTATATAAAGACGTTTTTCTCGTCGTCATGACGGGCATTATCCTCACCGCGGTTTGGTTACTGGTAA
>JANYGA010000285.1 GCA_025359485.1 Rhodospirillales bacterium
CCCTCGATGCCGAAGCGGGCTATTATCTCGCGAGTTCCGACCTCAACGGCGCCACGGATTTCGGCCCGGGCGATAAGACGGTCCAATGGAAACTCGCCTACGCCCTACCGACCAAACCATATGAGTTCGGAGCCTTTGGAAGTTTCGGAACGACGCCGGTATCGACGAACTCCGGCATCGATCGGTATCGTTCGGGCGCGCTCTACGCGCAAGTGGATCCGGGCGAGCATGGCCGACCCGGGCTTCTCGCGATCTATCAAGCGCAATTCGATAACAATCCCGGCATCGGCCAAGACGGCACGCCGCTGGGACCCACGTCGAGTCGCGGTGCGAGTTTCGAAATCTTCCAACCGTTTTTTCAACACGGGTTGATGTTAAGTCTCCGTCACGATTTCAACGACAGCGGTGCCGGTGGCCCGGTGACAAATGGGAACGCGATCAATATGGCATTCAACGTTCCACGCATCGCATATCTGCACGGTTATGTCGAAGCGAACGTCGGTTCCAATTCCGCACTGAGCGGCGCATCGAGCGGCCCGACGTTCAAGGGCATGTTGTGGCTCACGATTCCGATTAGCAAAGGACACCTCGTGCCTGCTTCCGCCGTTGCGGTCGCGGTGCCGGCGACACCAACCTTCGTTGCGCCCGCACCCGCGACGACGGCCGCGTCGACGACCGTCAGCCCGGTTGCCATCGCCTCGGCGGCGCCCGTGGTCGATGTCGCGGCGATCGCCGCTGGGAAAATCGCCTACGGTGCCAATTGTACGGCGTGCCACGGTGCGACGGGCGGCGGCGGCGTGGGACCGAGCCTCCACGGCATCGCCAATCGCCAGTCGCTCGCGACGACGATCGACCGGATCGTCCACCCGCGCGGCATCATGCCGAAATTTTATCCGTCGCCGCTTTCGAAGACGAACGTCGCGGAAGTCGCCGCGTATATTCGCACGACGTTCCGTTAGCTAACGCACGTGCGCGATCGTCCCGGCGCCGGGCGGTCGTACACCGTCTTCGACGATCGCAACGAGCATTTCGAAGCCACGCCACACGAAGGGCAGCATCGGCTGTAGATTCCAGCCGAGCGCAGCGAATCCGTCGACGTGCGTTCCGCCCGCGACGATGCTCGGCCAGTAACGGTCCGCGCGTCCGGCCGTCCGCACCGCATCGACGTAGGTGTCGAAGTTGTGGTGCGGCGTGATGAAGACGTCGGCATCTCCCGCGATGCCGACGAGCGGTTTTTCGATGTCGCCCGTGTGCGCGAACGCGTCGATACGCTCGAGCGCCGCAGCCGAGGGAACGTACGCGGCGCGGTCGCGCAACGAATCGAGCGCACCGCCTTGCGGATCGAGCAATCGCGCGAATGCGAACGTCGTAAGGTCGGCGTAAAACGGCGGCACCGCCGAATAATACGCGTCCCACAGCGACCGCAGGCGCGGCGCATCTTGCAGGCGATCGGGCGGGTAGCCCGCCGCGACGATCGCATCGTGCGCGTCGCGATCGGTAAAGCCACTCGCAACGTAGGGCGCCATCGCGGCGAGAAACGGCGGCAAGTCGCGTAAGATGTTATGGTCGCGATGCCAGTAAACGCTCGCCCATTCCAAGCCGCCGTCGACGAGATCGGGCTCGCGTTCGAGCAGCGCCCGGACCTGGCCGCCGCCGATCGAGAGACCGACCGCGTACGTACGCGACGGCCCGCGGCCAGTCGCTTCGCGCACGAGGTCGCGTGCGGCGCGCACGACCTGCGGCAGATCGGCGTGCCATTGCGCCACGGGAACCGCGACCGGATCGAGCGCACCGAAACGGATCGCCGTCTCGTCCGGCGCCGCCGCACCGAAGACGAACGGCACGCGATAGGCTCGGTCGGGATCGGGCGTGCGATCCCACGGTTCGACGATCGCGTTATATGGAATCCGCTTGTTGCTCGAGGCGAACGCGTACCCGCGGGCCAGGAGCCATTCCCCGACGGTGAGGTCGTTTGCGTGTTCGCTCCGCATCGCGGGCGTGCCGCAGACGACGAGCTTCCCGTTCCACGCATTGGGAATCCGCACGAAGAAGCGCTGGCCAAGCCCGAGAGAGCCCCGCAAGAGTCGCCCGGGCACGGGCGCGAGCGCGGGTGATTCGAAGCCCGCCGGCACGAGCGCCCGAGCGTCGCCCGCCGGATCGTAGCCGGGGAAGACGTCGGGAAGGGGCGCGAATCCGAATCGCAGGTCGGGGACGATCATCGTGCTTTACGCTCCGGCATCGCTGTGATATACTGCCGCGCGTGCCTTCCCGCTCGCCGGAGCGGTCCATTTCCGTCCCAACTGGAGATCTCGTTGCCGAATATCAAAGCTGCCATCAAGTGGGTCAAGCAGTCGCAAAAGCGCGAACTGCGGAACCGCGACGTCAAAACACGACTCAAGACGCTCTTCAAAAAAGCACGCGTCGGCGGCGAAATGGCCGTGGCCCCCTCCGTGGAGAGCCAACTCGATAAGGCCGCCCAAAAGGGGATCATCCATCCCAATAAGGCCGCCCGCAAAAAGTCGCGCCTGATCAAGGCGATCAACGCCACCGCCGCCGTCAAGGCCGCAGCCGCCGCCGCCGGTCCCGCGACCGCCCGTACCGCGAAGAAAAAGAGCGGCGCGAAAAAATAGCTTCGAGCGTTGGCCTACGCCTTCTCTAAGACATAGGTACCTGGTGCGGGGACGAGCACCGGGTACTTTTTATTTCCGAGCTTCTTTGGCGCGGGGACGCGTTTGCCCGACCGCTGCGAGAGCCACGCCATCCAATCGGGCCACCACGAACCCTTGTGCGCGTCGGCGCCCGCGAACCACTCGTCGGGTTTGGCGGGGTTCGTGTCGTTGCTCCAATACTGGCCCTTGCCGCTCGCCGGAGGATTGATGACGCCCGCGATATGGCCCGAGTGCCCGAGTCGGAAGCGCGTCTGTCCTGAGAAGATCTGCGTCATTTTGTAGACGGAGCGCCACGGTGCGATGTGATCTTCGATCGGCGCGACGGAGTAGACGTCGTTACGGATCGCGCGAAGATCGAGCTTCACGCCGAGAGCGGATAGCTCGCCGCGCGCGAGTGCGTTCTTGCCGTACATATTCTCGAGATAGAACGCATGCATCGCACCGGGCATGCTCGTCGCGTCGCTATTCCAGTACAGCAGGTCGAACGCGGGGGCGTCCTTGCCCATGAAGTAGCGATTCACCGCGACGTTCCAGATGAGATCGTTCGCGCGCAGCATGCTAAAGGTATCCGCCATGCTGCTTGCGGGGAAGAGGCCCGCGCCTTCGCCCGCCTTGCTCGATTTCGGCGCGGGTGGTAAGAAATTGCGCAGTTCGCCCGACTCCGAAAAATCGGTCTGTGCCGCAAAGAACGTGACGGCGTTGACTTTCGAGGGATCGGTCTTTGCGAGATACGCGAGTTCCATCGAGGTGAGCGTGCCGCCGATGCAGTAGCCGATTTGGTTCACCGTTGAACTTCCGGTGATCGCGCGCGCGACCTCGCCCGCCGCGAGGGGACCGAGTGTGAGGTACTCGTCGAACCCGAAATGGCCCAGCGCGTCGTCGGGATTGCGCCACGAAATCACGAACGTTTGAATGCCGTTATCGACGGCGTATTTGATCAGGCTGTTCTTGGGCTGCAGATCGAGGATGTAATATTTATTTATCCACGGCGGCACGATGAGGAGCGGCGTCGCGTGGACGTCGGGCGTGCTCGGTGTGTACTGGATCAGCTCGATGAGATCGTTGCGAAAGACGACCGCACCCTGCGACGTCGCGACGTTGACGCCGACGGTGAAGGCCGTCTTATCGACGAGGGATACCCGGCCGTCGTTTTCGCGCATGTCGGCAAGTGCGTTGACCACGCCGCGTTGCAGATTCATGCCGCCCGTCTTCACCGTTTCTTCGATGACGGCGGGATTGAGCAGCGCGAAATTCGTCGGACTCATCGCGTCGCAAAATTGTTTCGCGAAAAACTTCACGCGCGTGCGCGTTTCATCGTCGACATCGGGCGCACGATCGATGCCGTCGAGCACGGCTTGCGTCGCGAGCAGATAGCCCTGTTTGAGCGAGTCGAAAAGCGGGTTCTCGCTCCACGCCGCGTGTTTCCAGCGATTGTCGCCGGGTGCGGGATCGATGACGGCGGGTGCTTCCGCCTGCGGCGATGCAGCGCGTGAGAGCGTCCGCGTCGCGAGCGTCAACCAGGCGTTGGCAAACTGCGTTTGCGTTTCGAGCACGGCTTGCGGCGCGCCGAGCAACGCTCGCCACACATCAATTGCCGCAGCGTTGATCCCGAGCGGGTCCATCGCACCTGACACGGCGCTCAAATCGGGCTTCTCGTCACCGTTCTTCATGGATGAGCACGTTCACGCGCGCCTTCATCGCGCACCTGCGCGCGCTACGGATCGACGTTGATCGCGATGCGCACGCCACGATCGCTCGCGGCGAGCTTCGGGAGCGCTTCGCGGAGGTAGCGGCGTACGTGACCGAGCGAAGATCCTTTGATCGCCAAACGATAGCGCCACTCGTCGTTGACGAGCACGATCGGATATGGCGCGGGGCCCAAGACATCGGCGTTGCCGAGACCGCGGATGAGCTCGCCGTAACGCATCGCCGCCGCAATCGTCGCCGCTTCGTTTCGCCCGATAATACCCAGATAGATGAGCTCGGCGAATGGCGGGTAACCGAGTTCGCGACGCGCTTCGAGTTCGTCGCCTGCGAAGCCATCGTAATCGTGAAGCGCGGCGGCGACGATAGCGGGATGCGACGGCGAGTACGTTTGCACGATCGCTTCACCCGGCCGCGTGCGACCGCTGCGCCCCGCTACTTGCACGAGCAGATCGAACGTGCGCTCCGCCGCGCGAAAATCCGGTGCGTGCAAGCCGATATCTGCCGCGACGACACCCACGAGCGTCACCGTCGGAAAGTCGAGTCCTTTCGCAACCATCTGCGTTCCGACGAGCACGTCACCATTCGCGCCGAACTCATCGAGCAGACGCGCGTGATCGCCGACACGTGTCGTCGTGTCGCTATCCATCCGTACGATCTTCGCACTCGGAAAGAGCGCGAGCGCCGCTTCGACGACCTTTTGCGTGCCGACGCCAAACTCGCGGATCGGTCCGCTCCCGCACGACGGACACGCCGTCGGTATCGTGCGCTGGGCGTCGCAGAGATGGCAACGCAAGAGCCCTTCGGTGCGGTGCACCGTCAGCGACGCCGAACATCGCTTACACGTCGGCACCTCACCGCACGCGCGACAGAGCATGAAGCTCGAAGAGCCACGGCGATTGACGAAGAGTACGCTCTTCTCGCCCGCCTCCAACCGCGCACCGAGTGCGGCGACGAGCGCCGTACTGAAAATACGCCGATTCCCGCGCTCGAATTCGGCGGCGAGATCGACGACGTGTACGGTGGGAAGCGCGCTCGCGGTCGCGCGGCGTTCGAGACGCACGTGAGCGATCGTGCCGGCGCGTGCCGCGGCATATTGTTCCAGTGGTGGCGTCGCACTGCCGAGCACGAGCGTTCCCCCCGCCAGACGCACGCGTTCGCGCGCGACGGCGACGGCATCGTAGCGCGGCACCGAATCTTGCTTGTAGCTGCGTTCGTGCGCTTCATCCACGACGATGAGCCGCA
>JANYGA010000286.1 GCA_025359485.1 Rhodospirillales bacterium
CGCAAGCTCGCCGCCCTCGATGAGAAAGCCGCGTGCGCCGCGACTGTACGTGCCCGTGACCGATTCCGTCGAGAAGCCAATCGTATCGAGGACGAGCACGCCGCGCGCCGTCGAGGCGATAAGGGCGTCGAGATCGCCGAAGCCGGGCAGCAGATAAAAATTATTGGGCCCGATGCCGCCGCCTGCGGAGTTACCCGTGGTCTGCGCACCGAGCCGACGCGCGTAGTATGTATCGTAGAGAAACGATCGTAAGATCCCGCGCTCGACGACCGGTGTCCGCCGCGTGGCGACGCCCTCGCCGTCGAAGGGCGACGTGCCGAGCCCGCCCGGCACGCGACCGTCGTCGACGATCGTGACGAGATCGCTGCCGATGCGTTCGCCGATGCGATCCGCGAGAAACGAGTTTCCGATCGCAACGTTCGCCGCGCTCACCGCAGCGAAGAGGTCGGAGAGCACGAGCGCGGCGACGTCGCGTTCGAATATCACGGGGACACGCATGGTCGGCGGCTTCTTCGCACCGATGAGCGCGACGGCGCGCTGCGCGGCCTTTCGCGCGACGATCTCGACGCGTTCGAGACCCGCATACCCGCGCGCCGCGTTGCCGTACGAACCCGTGCGCTTGATCGCGCCGTCACTCGCGATCGGACCGACACCGATCGACGCTTGCGAGGCGCGATAGGCCCCCGCAAAGCCGAGTGAATTCGCGAGCGCCACCGTCGACGTCGCATCGGCGACGCGCGCACCGCTCGAGTTGACGATCCGTGAATCCGCAGCCCGCGCGAAGCGCTCGAGTGCGAGCGCGTCGGCGATCTTCTTCTCGGGTTCGCGTGCGCGTACGTCGTCTGCATACATCGCGAGGATGTCATCGTCCGATGCGCTCGGCGTCGCGTCGCGCTCGGGCAAGCCCGCGTTCGCATCGGGGGCGACGAAGCGCGCGGCGTCGACCGTTTCGCGTACGAACCGCTCGAGACCGTCGGCAGAAAGATCGCTCGTGCCGAGCGATGCTTTTCCACCTGCGACGAAGACGCGGAGTGCGATACTACGCCCGACCGATTGTTCGAGCTTGACGACTTCGGTATCGCGAGCTTCGGTACTAAAGCGATCGGAAACCGTATACGTCGCTTCCGCCTGCGTGGCGCCCGCCGCCGTTGCGAGCGCGACGACGTGGCGTGCGAGATCGAGATCAGCCAAGCGACGACCCTCCGACGGTCACGCTCGAAATCTTCACCGTCGGCATACCGACGCCGACGGGCACGTACTGTCCGCCCTTACCGCACGTGTAATACCGCCCCGCGAGACGACCATCGTTTCCGACCGCGATGACGCGATTCATCACATCGGGTCCGTTACCGATGAGGCTCGCGCCGCGGATCGGTGCGGTGAGCTTACCGTCTTCGATGAGATAGCCTTCCGCGAGCATGAACACGAAATCGCCCTTGCTGATCTCGACTTGCCCACCGGCAAACGAGGTCGCGAAGATGCCGCGTTTGACCGAGCCGACGATCTCGTCGTACGTCGACTCGCCATCGGGCATATACGTGTTGCACATCCGCGGTTGTGGCATCACGCGAAACGATTGTCGCCGTCCGTTGCCGGTTGAGCGACCGCCCATGAGATGCGCGTTTTGATGATCGTGCATGTAGCTGCGCAAAACACCGCGTTCGACGAGCACCTTATGTTCGCCCGGATTGCCTTCATCGTCGACCGTTACGGTGCCGCGCTCGCCCGGTAGATTACCGTCGTCGTAAATCGTGACGAGTTCGTTTGCCACGCGCTCGCCGATGCGACCGCTATAGAGCGACGTGCCTTGGCGATTAAAATCGCCTTCGAGTCCGTGACCGACGGCTTCGTGCAAGAGCACGCCGCCGCTGCCCGCGCCGACGACCACTTCCATCTCACCCGCGGGCGTCGCGATCGCCTCCGCGTTGACGCATGCGATGCGCGCCGCTTCGCGTGCGATCGATTCCGGCGTGCACTCGAGAAAAAAATCGATGCTCGACCGGCGCCCGTCGCCGTAGAATCCGGTGCCGCGTTCGGTGCCTTGCGCCGTACATTGAACGCCGAACGTGACGAGCGGCCGCCGATCGACGACGTAGCGCCCCTCGCTCGTCGCGATGACGACATCTTGCACCTCATCGGTGAAGAACGCGTTGACCGTACGAATGCGCGGATCGAGCGCACGCGCGGCAACGTCGGCACGGCCGAGCATATCGACATACGTCGCGGATCGTGCGACGAGTGCGTGCGCGTCACTCTCGCCGTATAGACTCGGGGCGCGCATCGGATCGTGCGGGAGTGCGATCGCGTTCGCACGTGCGCTCGGGTCGTTTGCGATCAACGCCGCGATTCGTGCGGTCTCCAGGAGCGCGCTCTCGGAGAGATCGTCGCTGTAGGCGTAACCCGCGCGGTCGCCGACGAGCACGCGAATGCCGACGCCGCAGGAAATGCCGATGCCCGCTTCGTGCACGCGGCCTTCTTGCAAACGGAACGTGCGCGTGACGCGACGCTCGTAAAAGGCATCGGCGTACGTGCCGGCGCCGAGCGCGCGCGTGAGGACGCGTTCGAAAGTCGCGGCATCGGGTTGCATAGAGCGGCGCCGTTCGGTACGCGGGTCGGCGAGTCCGCGGCACGCGTAGTGGAAACAAGCGTCGCGAAGCGAACAGCGACCATATGGATGCTTCCCTGCCCGAAGTAGCACGCGCGGAACCGCGGGCGCCATCGGGCACCATTAGCTTTCTCTTCAGCGATATCGAAGGCAGCACGAAGCGATGGGAACGATTTCCCGAGGCGATGGCGGGCGCGCTGCGGAGCCATGATGCGATCGTCGGCGCAGCCATGGCCCGCAACGGCGGGTTCGTTTTCAAGACCGTGGGAGACGCCTTCTGCGTCGCGTTTTCGAATACGCGTCATGCCGTGGACGGCGCGCTCGACGCACAGCGCACGCTCGCCGCCGCCGACTTCGATGCCGTCGGAGGGATCGCGGTTCGAATGGCCATTCACACGGGAACCGCCGAAGAACGCGACGGCGACTATTTCGGGCCGACGGTCAATCGCGTCGCGCGCATTACGGCCGTCGGACACGGCGGCCAGATCTTGCTTTCCGCGATCTCTGGCGAACTCGTGCGCGCCGATCTTCCGGCGGATGCGAGCCTCCGCGAACTCGGGGAGTATCGCATCAAAGATCTCGCTTCGACGGAGCGCCTCTTCGCGCTCGTCGTGCCCGATCTCCACGCGGAATTTCCGCCCTTGCACACGCCCGATATCGTACGTTCGAATCTTCCCGCGATGGTTTCGAGTTTCGTCGGTCGCGAAGACGATCTGGCGGCCTTGCGCGCGTCGATTGCGGAGCATCGGCTCGTCACGCTCGTCGGGCCCGGCGGCGTCGGCAAGACGCGCACCGCGATCCAACTCGGCGATTCGCTCCACGACGATTTTTCCGGTGGCGTGTGGTTCGTCGATCTCGCGACGCTCGGCTCAGCAGACCTCGTCGTCGACGAAATTGCCTCGACCCTCGGCGTGCGATCGAGTGGTCGAGATCCACTCGTTGCGAGCATCATCGTCGCCATCGGCGCGAAACCCACGCTCGCGATTTTCGACAACTGCGAACACGTTATCGATGCGGTGATCGCCTGCGTTCAAAGGCTCCTGGCCGGATGCCCGGCGCTACGGATCATCGCGACCAGCCGCGAGGGGCTTCGCATCGCAGGCGAATGGCAATTCCGGCTCCCACCACTCTCGCTTCCGACGGCAAACGCACCCGTTACCGCAGCGAGCGCGCGCGAGCATAGCGCCGTCGTGCTTCTCGTGGACCGTGCCGTCGCGGTCAATCACGCCTTTACGTTGACGGAGCAGAATGCGGGCGCCGTCGTCGCACTCTGTCGAGAGCTCGACGCGCTACCCTTTGCGCTCGAACTCGCCGCACCACGTCTCCTTACGTTTACGCCCAAAGAATTGCTGGAACGCATCGGCAAGCGCTTTCAAATGTTACGTGGTTCGCGAAGCGTCGGCCCCGATCGAACGCGCACGTTACTCTCGCTCATCGACTGGAGTCACGACCTCCTCTCCGCACCCGAATGCGCGCTCTTCCGGCGACTCTCCGTGTTCGCGGGGGGATGGACGCTCGAGCACGCCATCGCCATCGACGCCGACGTCGAGGCCGACGAATACGAGATCGTCGATCGCCTCGAAGCGCTCGTTTCGAAGTCGATGGTGGTCGCCGAGCGAAGTGCTGATCGCACGCGCTTTCGCTTCCTCGAATCGATGCATCAGTACGCGCGAGAGCGCCTAGCGGAATCTTCCGAACGCGCGGAGATCGAACGTCGATTCACGCACACGATTCTCGCGTCCGTACGCCGCACCGCCGTGGCGCTCAACGTTATGCGCGAACGCGCATGGCTCGACGAGATCGAACGCGAGATCGAAAACGTTCGCACCGTGCTTCGGGCGAGCTTCGAACCGGGCGGCGACGTCGCACTCGGCGCGGAGATCGCGGTCGCGTTCGGCTTCTTCTGGCACGCGCGCCGACCGACCGAAGGCGCGGCGTGGCTCGAAGCGGCACGCAACGTCGCGGACCGTTGTCCGCCCGAGCTTCACGCCCGCATATTTCTCGAGTCCGCTCGCGTGGACGTCGCATCCCCTCAAACATTGCCGTTTGCGGAACGAGCCGTCGCGCTCTATCGGGAGATCGACGACGCTGCGGGAATCGTTCGTGCGCTCGAATATTTGGGCCAGAGCCTCATCAACGCGGGTCGCTTCGCCGATGCCGAGACGTACCTTACCGAGAGCATCGCGCGCGCCCCCGGCGACGCCGACCGTGCCCACACCGCGCGCGCCCGCGCGCTCCGCGGAATCGCGATCGTTTACGGTCGGGAAGACGCCCTCGACGAAGCGACACACGACCTCGAGGACGCCCTCGCGGATCTCGAAGCTCGAAGACGCTACCGCGATGCGGGCGTCGCGTTACGGGGGCTCGCGCATATCGCCCTCGTCAGCGGCCGGCCGGCCGAAGCGGCAGAACACGTCGCGCGCGCGATTCTGCTTTGCGAGGATCTCGACGATGCCCGCGGCACGGGCCTATTGCGATACGAACTCGCACACGCGCTCTTGCTCGACGGCCGCTTCGTGGACGCTCGCGCGAACGCGCTGGAATCACTTCATCTCTTGAGCAATGCGGGAATACCGATGGCGCTATCGCACGCGACGATCGTTTTGGCGGCGACCCTCGAGCGACTGGGCGAGAGGGTCGCCGCGGCAGAGCTTATCGGCTACGTCCGCTCGACGAACGAGCGTGCGACGTCGCCCATGCCTCCACTCGTGCATCGACTTCTTCAAAGGACCGTTGCCGAGCTCGCCAAGGATCTCGGCGATGCCGCTTTCGAACGCGCGAATGCACGCGGTGCGAGTTTCGATTCGAATGCGATCGAACGCATCGCGCGGAGGGAGATTCTCGTAACACACAAAAACGGCGATTCATCGTAACGTCCGGGAGGAACACGTGTGGCTTCGCTCGCTCAATATCTCTTGCAACTCGCACAAAATCTCGAGGAGAGCGAGGCGTTCCGAAGCTCGCATGAGAGCGCACGCGCATCGATGACAAAAGCTGGCCTCTCGCAAGAACAGCAAGAAATCGCGCTCAGTCGCGATCCCGATCGGATCGCGGGCGCGGTTCAAGCGGAGTTACATGCCGGGACGCCCGCCAACGTCGAGCGCCTGAGCGTCCCGCTCAACTTCATCATCTGCTCGCCGCCGAAGCCGTAACTCCGGGTCGCCCGTTTCCGTCGCCGAGACGACGGCACCGATCAGCGCGAGCGTCGACACCAGCGCGTCGACGTCACCTCGGCGTTCCGCGAACCGCCGTCGTATCGCTTCGAGCGTCGTCGGTGTCGCGAGGGCGCTCGCGACGTCGGTCGCGAGCGCGTCCACGATAAAACTTTGGTACGAGAGCAAATCCTTCGCCGCGACGAGGAGACGGTGCGCGCGTGGGAACGCGTCGAGTTCGCTCGGTCGAGCACCGTTCCGGAGCGCCGCGATCGCCGCGCGACCATCGCGCACGCACCCGAGTGCCCGGACGTTACGCGCGAGGGCGAGCGCGCGATC
>JANYGA010000013.1 GCA_025359485.1 Rhodospirillales bacterium
GGTAGGGCGCGTCCGACGGAAGACCGTGTTGCCGCATATTCGTAAGATTTGGCAGTTGAGTGAGCGTCGCGCTTGCGAAATATTGAATGTAAATCGACGAACAGTACGATATCACTCTGTCCGAGGCGACGCCGACGTCGCATTACAAGCTCGCATGAAGGCGATCGCGGCGGTGCGGATTCAATCATCCGCATAGTTCACTCGACGATTTGACGCCCGAAGAATTCGCGCGCCGATCGAAGAAGTAATCCAACATCGCCGCCGTTTCTGGAGCCCTCGCGGTATAAAAATCGGGGGAAGACCCGTCTCCTCGGCGGCGGAAAAATCACGCGTGTGGTTCTGGCAATCCAAGAAAATCGAACGTTCGATAATCTCTTTAGTAGATTTCCCGGCGCCGACACCGTGCAGGTCGGCAAGAATCATCTCGGCGCAAACGTTCCACTCAAGCCCGCACCGTTCGAAGCACCGCCGGACCCCTCACACGAGCGCTCGTCGCTGTTGACCGAAGACGACCTAGTTTTTGCTCCAGCAGATTCGCACGATTCGCATCAATCGACCCGTCGACGACGATCGCTAAGCTCGCGTCGCGGATCGAGCACTCGAAGCTATTCTTTCGGTTTTCACGACATCCACCTAGCTGCGTCGGCCGCCGCATGACTTACCTGGTCGAAAGCTCCCAATGGGTACGCTCGACACTGTCGAATCACGTACGACTCTTCGCTAGACGAAAGGTACGGTCGTGTTAGACAATCCGACACGCGTCTCGATCTACCAGCCGGAACAGACCGGCTTGATCTTCCCGGAAATTCCGACCTTTGCGAACGTCGTCGAGGAGCGCGAATATCGGAAGAAACATCTCGTCGCTGCCGTTCGATCGTTCGCACAACACGGATTCGATTACGGGTTTGCTGGTCACCTCACCGTACGCGATCCCGAACATCACGATCTGTACTGGACCAATCCGATGTGCGTGCACTTCTCGCAAGTCACGTTATCGAGTTTGATCCTCGTCGACCACGACGGCACGGTCGTCGAAGGCACGTACGCCGTCAACCGCGCGGGATTCGTTTTACACGCCGCCGTTCACGAAGCTCATCCCGACATCGTGGCGATGTGTCACGCGCATACCATCTACGGCACCGCTTGGTGCAGCACGGGTCGCCCGCTCGACATGATCAGTCAAGACGCCGCCTGTTTCTACGACGATCACGTCGTGATCGGTGCTTCTGCTGGCGCCGTCGCCGTTGAAAAACAATCGGGACTTTCCGTCGCGGAGGCGTTCGGAAAATACCGCGCAGCACTCCACCAAAATCACGGCATCCTCACCGCAAGTCGGCATAGCATCGACGACGCGGCCTTCTGGTTCATCGCGCTCGAGCGGTGTTGCCGTCAGCAACTCTTAGTCGAAGCCTCCGGCGTCAAGCCGCAGATCGTCTCCGAAAAGAGCGCACGCTACAGCCGCGAGCACGTCGGCAACGACTTCATCGGCTGGTTACATTTCCAGACGATCTACAATCAGCTGTTGCAAACGCAGCCGGAGATGTTCGACTAATTAGAACATGAAGACGCAATTCGAAGGCTTTCCCACTGCCGGGTTAAGCTTTTTGCGCGACCTCGCAAAGAATAACGGGCGCACGTGGTTCCTCGAACGCAAAGACATCTATCACGAGCAGGTCGAGGAACCGATGCGCGCGCTGATCGCCGACGTCGCGGCGGGTTGTGCGGCGGCGAAACTCGGCTTCGCACCCAACCCGCGTCAACCAATGTTCCGAATCTACCGCGACGTCAGGTTTTCAAAAGATAAATCACCGTACAAAACGGCGGCGACGTCGGCGTTCTATCCCGATGGCGATAAGGCGCGACCGGGCGTTCTCGCATCGGGATTCTATCATCCAGAACGCGACGCGCTGGTCGCGATACGCGCGAGGATCGCCGCATCGAACGACTTTGCTGGCACGGCTTGCGCGCGAATATGCTGATCGCATGGGGACGCCGAGCGAACCTTTCCTCAAACTCAAGTCCTTCGTGGTTTCGAAATCGCTCGACCCCAAATCGCTACGCGACCCCGATCTCGGAAAAACGATCGTCGCCTTCGCGAAAGACGCAGCGCCACTCGTGAAATTCGGCTGGACGGCGCTCGGTTATACGTAACTCCACTGCGACTCCAAAAAAAATCCGCAGCGACACGGGCGAACCCGTGAAACTGCGGACGGGGCATCGAGCGATTATCTGCGGTTAGAACTGGAACTGAAGGCCGGTCGAAAGACCTTGGATCCGGCCGCCCGCGTAACAATGCGGGCCGTCGTTGGCCACGGCGGGGGTGCCGGAACTGATGTCGAGCGTTGCCGGTGCCGAACCGTCGTGACAGTCCGTCGTGAGTGCTCGGCCGCCCGGCCCGAGCGCGAAGTGCGCCTGCGGGTGGTTGAGCACGAGACCGTAATCGGCGTACACGCTGACGAATTTGCTCGCCTTGTGTTTGAAGGCGAACGTATACAGGTTGGCCATATTGTCGGGATTCGCGCCGCCCGTCGTATTATGCTGACCGGTATCTCCGGGCGTTGGATTCGCGCGGCCCCAGCCGAAATTCACGCTGTCGTTCGGATTGACGAACTGCGTGAGGGCGAACCAGAAGCCGTTACGCGAGCGCTCGTCCTGATACTTCAATCGTGAAGGAACGTCGCGCTGCATGTCTTCATAGATCGCGCTGAACGTCGTATTTGTCGATGGGGAGTATTGGAATCCACCTTTGATCGCATGTTCGTCCGCGATATCGCCCTTGTCGAAGGCGGCAAGATCGCTCGTGCGATTGACGTCTTTGTGCTTTTCATAGGCGGTCGTCAAGTAGAGTTTTCCCGTCGTGTATGCGAGGCTTCCACTGTACGCACTTCCGTACGAGCCGTCGTTGCACAACGGCGGTGTCGCGCCGCTGCCGGGAACGTTTCCACCGGCGCAATCGGGCGATCCCGCGGCGACGGTGCCATTGTCGTCTCCACGGTTTTGCCCCGGTGAGACCAAGAGCGCGAGGTTGAATCCGCCGATCTTCGGCGACTCGTACCATAGCGCGTGTTCCAAACGCGTGCCGAACTCCACGCGATTGTCGCCGCCCGTGTTGCTCATGATCGACTGATAGTCGCCGAGTTCTGCACTAAACGGGTTCATGCGCGCCGTAGAAATTTTGTACGGTGCGTCGGTCTTACCGATCTTGATCGCACCGACGTACTTATTCGACATGCCGATGAAACTGTTGCGCGAAACGAGCGCGGATTTCACGACGTTGCTCTGCGCCGAGGTGTTGTAACCGACACCCGGGTTGGACGCCACGTCGAGTTGCGTCTCAAGTTGATACACGAAATCGCTATTGGTCGACACTTTTTGCTTACCGCGCACGCCGAAATTCGAAAGATTCGACGAGATCGCCGCGAGGTAACCGTTGTTTCCGACCGGGCGCACGTTATTGGCCTCGGGATACACGCCGCGTAAGCCCTTGGTCGTAAAATCCATCGATAAATCGATGTTGCCGTACAGTTGAACGGTTCCACCGGTGGTCAGAAATGTTAAGCCGGGACCTTTGGGTGAAATCGTCAACGCCTGTGGCGGCTTCTCCGGCTGGAAATCGACCGTCCGCCCTTGAGCGTCGACGGGTCGTCCGAAGATGTCCGTGGTTGGCGTGCCCGTTTGCGGCGCGGCCGGCGCGATGTCGCCCGCCGCCGGCTGACCGACCGATGCGGGCGCCGCCTGCTTCTCTTTCAATTCCTTGACTTGAGCCTGAAGCGCTTCGACCTGCGCTTGGATCGCTTTGATTTGCGCCTTCGTGTCAGACGCCGTATCTGCAAATGCAATGCTCGTGGTCGAAAGGACCAGAGCGAATGCAGACGCGAGCAGCTTCTTCATAGAGCCGTCCATTCATCGGTTGCGGAGGAACGTCAATGTCGCAAGCATCGCCTCATCATCGAAGCGATGCATGCGACGGGGTCGATCGTTACTTGGGTGACATGTAATTGAATTTTTTGAGCACGGCTTGGCCATCGCCGGTAGCGACGAGTTCGACGAGCTCTTTGGCCAAGGCGCCGTTCTTCGCGTTTTTCGTCACGCCAACGTTATACGTGGAGACGACGTTGAACTTATCTTCGATCGGGATGGTAATGAACTTCGAATCGTCTTTGTCCGATTCGAACGCGATCGCGGCGTTGGCTTGGCCGCCCGCGACGGCCGCGACGATATCGCTGCCTTTCTCGGCCTGAACCTTGATGTTCTCGCGCACGTCTTTCACGAATTCGAATCCGTAAGCGGCGGCCGCGTTTTGAATGACTTGACTCGCGAGCTTACCGACCGCCGAGGCCGGCGTGCCGATCGCGAGCTTGACATCCTTGTTGCCGATATCTTTGACCGTCTTGATGTTCGCCGGATTATTTTTGGGCACCAAGATGACTTCTTTGTTACGCAATACGGGCACGACGTTCGAAAGCAGTTGCGACTCTTTGTCGGTCGTCGCGCTTCCGACTAAAACGAAGTCGGCTCGCTCTTGCTCGTCGACCATCTTTCCGATCGTCGTCCCGCCGAGGTAACTTGCCTTGATCGTAACGCCTTTATGCTTACTTTCGAATTCCTTGATGATCTCGGTGAACGCGCCTTTGGCGTTGGAGGCGATGAGCGCCACGATTTCGGTCGAAGCCGCGGCTCCGGGCTGCGGTACCGCAGCTACCAAGAGGGCGACCGCGCCGACTGCGGCGATCTTGAGAGGCATGGTAAACATATGAATCTCTTTCGTTTAACAGTTGAACGATGAGGATGAAGAACTACGACGCCGTACTCAGACCGGCAATGATAGGATTCGCGCCGAGGCTTTCGCGCTGCTTGAGAATATCGCGTCGGCGCATCGGTTTGAGAACGGCGATCGCGAGGATGGCCGCTATGATGTTGAACGCAGCTGCAATCATGAGCGTCGCGTTCCAGCTGCCCGTCGCGGCCGTGACGACGCTGGAGAGCGGTACCAGCAGAGCTGCCGTGCCCTTAGCCGTATAGAGCATGCCGTAGTTCGTCGTCGCGAATTTCTGACCGTAATGGTCGCGCGTCGTCGCCGGGAAGATGCTGTAGATTTCGCCCCATGCGAAGAACACGCAGCCGGAGAGGATGACGAACGCGATCGGTGAGGTACCAAACTTCATCAGCGCGAAAATGCCGATGCCTTCGAGCAAGAACGCAACGAACATCGTATTTTCGCGCCCGACGCGGTCGGAGATATAACCCATCAAGGGGCGCGTGACGCCGTTCATGACGCGATCGATCGAGAGCGCGAACGTAAGCGCCGGCATCGTCAGGCCGAGAATCGACACCGGGATACCGTCGATGTAGAAGTCCTTGGCGATCGGAGCGAGTTGTGCGACGGCCGTGAGACCGCCCGTAGCCACGAGCACGAACATGACATACATCACGTAGAAGACGGGTGACTTGAGGACTTCGGTCGGCGCATAATCGCGCGTGCCTTGAATGACTTGCGGCTTGGGTGGCGCTTCGGCAGGCTTCGTGGCCGGCGGCCGGACCAAGAAGAATGATGCGATGACGACGACGGTGCCCTGAATGATGCCGAACACCAAGAACGTATGCTGGTACCCGCTCGCTGCGATCATGTTAACGAGCGGTACGACCGTGAGGGCCGAACCCGCTCCGAACCCGGCAGCGGTGAGGCCAGCCGCGAGTCCGCGTTTGCTACCGAACCACTTCAGCGCGTTACCGACGCACGTCCCGTAGACGATACCGGCGCCGATACCGGCGACGGCACCCGCAAGATACAACATCGGAAGCGTCGTGGCCGTCGAGTCTAAGAACCACGCGAACCCGCACAACACGCCGCCGATTCCGACCATCAGTCGCGGGCCGTATTTATCGACGAGGAGCGCCTCGAACGGCACGAGCCACGTCTCGAGAAGAACGAAGATCGTAAACGAAACCTGGATCGCCGCGCGGCCCCAGCCATTCTGTTTGCCGATCGGATCGACGAAAACGGTCCAGCCATATTGCAGATTGGCGATCATCGCCATGCAGACGATGCCGGCGGCCAATTGGACCCATGGATTTCGAAGCGGCGACGTCGATACGGTCGCAGGTGCAGCGGTCATGCGTTCGTGCCTTCCTTTGACTCGACTCCGGATTCCGGGACGAATCGATCAGCAAAAAATGTTCTTCCTGATAAGCGAAAGAGTATGGGCCTCATAAAAGGCCTGCTCCTCTTGCCCAGCGATATCTCGCGCCGAGGACCGTGACCGGGGTTTCGGTATTGTATGGGTACGCCGGGATGCCGTGGTCGAAAAGGTACTCACTCGCGGCTTCGACTTCGATGTCGCCCGCGAGCGACGCGACGACGGGTTTGTTGATTCCTCGCGCGCGAAATTCCTCGACAACTTCACTAACGAGTTTCGCAAAGACCATCGGTGGCGTAACGATCGT
>JANYGA010000048.1 GCA_025359485.1 Rhodospirillales bacterium
GCAGCGCGAGTGCGGGCCCGGAGAGCAGCGCGCTCGGAATATCGAAACGCGCGCCCGTTCCCGGCGTGCGCGGTAAGACGCGAACGGCGAGCACGGCATCGAATAGTCCGAGCGGTACGTTGATCGCGAACAACCATGGCCACGGCGCGATGGCGAGAATGACGCCACCGATCGTCGGGCCCGCAGCGGAACTCGACGCCACGGTGAGGGCGCTGATCCCCACCGCCGTGCCGAGCATCGCTGCGGGAAAAATCGTGCGCATGAGAGCGGGCGCGATGCTCATGAGCGCCGCCGCTCCGACGCCTTGTACGATGCGCCAAACGAGCAACACGGCGAGCGTCGTCGAGAGGGCGCAGCCGAGCGAGCCGAGCGTGAAAATCACGATGCCCATGGTGTAAATCTTGCGCAAGCCGAGCACGTCGCCGAGTGACGCGAATGGGAGCAGCAACATCGTGACCGCGACCTGATAGGCGTTGACGACCCAGATCGACTGCGCGGCATCGATTCGTAATTCGCGCGCGAGCGTCGGAAGCGCGACGTTTGCGATCGAACTATCGAGGACGGCCATGATCGTTCCGATGACCAGGACCGTGAGTGCGAGGCCGCGCCGACCTGCTGGCAGGCCGTCGGCATCGCGCGAGAGCGCGGGTGGCATAACGCTCGTGCGACCCGCGCGCCGCCGCGGAAGTTCCGGTTACGCGGCTCTTTTTCGCAAGACGGTACGACGGATCGCAAACGCCGTAAACGCCGCGATTGCCAGATACGGCACGAAAGCGATCGCGACGAAGATCCGCGCGGCGAGCGTGATGCTAAAGGACTGGACTTCCAGGAGAGCCGCACGCCACGCATCGGCGATTTGGTCTCGCCTCTAGCATCTTGCCGCTGCGATCCATGATCGCACGCAAGTCGCGTTCCTCGCGCCGCAAATTGCGCAGACGCGCGGTCGCGTCGATGAGTTTATCGGCGAGATCTATAGTCGTAATCGAGCGCGATGCGAGCGCGCCGATCCCTGCGATCGTCCCGAGCGTGGCATCGAAGCGATCGTCGGGAACGCGCAGCGTAAGTTCGGCCATGTGTTCGCGCAAGTGCGGCAACCCGCGCGATCGCGACGTCGACATCGCTCACCACGAGCCCAACGTCTGCCGTGCGCGCGAGTTTACGCGGAGCGACTCGTTCGTAGGCGTTTGTGATGCCGTATCTGCGATACGCGGTCGGGCCTATTCGACGAAAGCTTGCTCCGCGTGATAGGAGCTGCGCGAAAGCGGGCTGCTCACGACTTGACGGAAGCCTTTCGCGACGCCGACTTCGCGTAAACGTTCGAACTTTTCGGGTGTGACGTATTCCACGACATCGAGATGGCGTTTCGTCGGTTGCAAATACTGGCCCATCGTGAAGATGTCGACGCCGACGGCCCGCGCGGCATCCATCGCATCTTCGATTTCGTCTTCGCGCTCGCCGAGCCCGAGCATGAGCGAGGTTTTCGTAAACTTCGATTTACCGCTTCGATTCGCATGATCGAGCACCGCAAGGGACTGATCGAACGTCGCGCGTTTATCGCGTACGGTCGGCGTAAGGCGACGGACCGTTTCGAGATTGTGAGCGAGCACCTCGGGTTGCGCACCCAGGACGACGTCGAGCGCGTCGAGATCCCCCGCAAAATCGCCCGTGAGACATTCGACTTTGGATGCGGGTGAGAGTTTGTGGATCATGCGCACGGTGCTCGCAAAAATTGCGGCGCCGCCGTCGGCGAGATCGTCTCGGTCGACGGCCGTGAGGACGAGATATTGCCAACCGAGATCGCGCACGGCTTCGGCGACGCGCTTGGGTTCGAGCCAATCGACTTCGCCGCGCGGGCTACCGGTCTTGACGTTGCAGAAGTGACAGCCGCGCGTGCACGTATCGCCGAGGATCATGATCGTCGCCGTACCCGCACCCCAGCACTCGCCGATGTTGGGACACATGGCCTCTTGGCAGACGGTATGCAGACCCGAGGCTTTTACGTCCTTTTTGAGACGCTCGTAGTTTTCGCCATGCGCGAGTTTGACTTTGAGCCAGTCGGGCTTGCGCTTGGGTTGCGGTGCGATGAGATCGATCACGGTCGCCGTTCCTTCGCGCCCGCGCGCGAGATATCCACGTTTAGCATGCCGTGGCCTCACGCTCGAAGCGCACGCAAAGTTCGGCTGCCAGAGAAACGAGCAGCGCGGAGCTCGCATCGGCGAGGGCGATCGAACGCCCGAGTTCGTGCGACATCGAAGTGATGCCGAACTCGGGCGTACCGCACGGTGTGATGAGTCGGTCGTAGTCGAGTGTGGTCGAGACGTTGAGCGCGAGGCCGTGGAGCGACGTCATCTGCTTTACCGCTAAACCGATCGCACAAATTGCGTCGTCACCGACGTAGACGCCGCGATGTTCGCTACGGCCACGCGCGACGATGCCGAACGTTGCGAGCGCCGCGACGACGCTGCGTTCGAGCGATGAGACCAGCGGCGCGACTTCGCGGAACCGCTCGAGTTTGCGGATCGGATAGCATACGAGTTGCCCCGGCCCGTGATAGGTCGCGTCGCCGCCGCGGTCGATCTCCACGAGATCGACGCCGCGGATCGCGAGCGCCTCGGCGGAAAACTGGACGTGTTCCATTTTGGCATTTCGGCCGAGCGTGATCACGGGATCGTGCTCGACGATGATGAGCGTATCGCGCGTCTCGCCGCGCGCGACCGCGCCGTGGATGTCGCGCATGAGCGCGAGCGTTTCACGATACGGTCGGCGGCCGAGATCGAGCAGTCGCATCACTCGTCGTCGTCGGAAAATCCGGCGGCCACGATCTCGTAATTTGCGGTGCGCGGTGCGCCCGCGAGCAGCGGGGCGAGCGTGGCTTGGAGCGTGGCGAAGGCCGGCTTTTTCCCATGCGCGTCGTGCGCGCCCGTACTCGTCCATTCTTCGAGGAGGACGATCCGTGCGGCGTTCTCGAGGTCGCGCCCGATGCGAAATGCGAGCAGACCCGCACCGAGCAGCGTTTCGAGATACTCATCGAGCGCGTGTGCCGCGTGTTCGGCGGCATCGGCATCGCGCGCGGTGAGTTCGGCGATAAAGATCACTCCGGTCAGACGCCCGCGCCGACCGGTGCCGGTTTCGGCTTTGCGTTGACGATGTGGATCGCTTTACCGTGTGCGGCTTCTGCGGCATCCATGATCGATTCGGTCAGCGTCGGATGTGGATGGATCGAGAGCCCGATATCTTCGAGCGTCGCGCCCATTTCGAGGGCGATCACGCCTTCACCGATGAGGGATTCGGCCTGCGGTGCGATGATGTGCATGCCCAGCAAGAGATCGGTCTTCGCATCGCCGATGAGTTTGATCATGCCGTCGGACTCGTTCATCGTCCGCGCGCGACCGCTCGCGAGCAACGGGAATTTTCCGATCCGCAACTCGTAACCCGCGGCTCTGGCTTCCTCTTCGGAGAGCCCGACCGTCGCGACTTCGGGATCGGTGTAGACGCAATTGGGAACCGCGACCGGATCGTACGCAGCTGAAGTATCGCCGCCGATCACTTCGGCTGCGACCGTGCCTTCTTTCATCGCCTTGTGCGCCAGGAGCGGCGAGCTCGTGACGTCGCCGATGGCGAAGACGCCCGCGACTTTCGTGCGGCGTTGCGCGTCGACGGCGATGAACCCGCGTTCGTCGGTTGCGAGACCGGCGGCTGCGAGGTTGAGCGTATCGGTAACCGGGCGACGACCGACGGCGACGAGCGCCATCTCGAATTCGCGCGTTTCGTCTTTTCCGCTCGTGTAATCGCCGTTAAAGACGGCTTTCACGCCGGTATCGGTTTTCTCGAGCGAGACGAGTTTTGTGCCGAGCGCGATTTCGACGCCCTGTTTCTTGAGGATGCGCGCCATCGTCTTGGCGATTTCCAGATCGGTACCGGTAAGGACGTTTGGCATCTGCTCGACGACGAGCACCTTCGCACCCATTCGCGTGTAGACGGTCGCAAATTCGAGGCCGATCACGCCGCCGCCGATGACGAGCATCGTCTTCGGCAATTTCTTGAGGCCGACGGCATCGTCGGAATTGATGATCGTCTCGCCATCGCGCGGCCACGCTTTTACATCGACGGGCGCGCTACCGGTTGCAATGATGACGGCATCGTTCGCGGCGTACGTTTCCGTCGTTCCATCGCGCTTCTTGAGTGCGACTTCTTTTGCCGAAACGAACGACGCATCGCCGTACGCGAACATCACGTTGTTTGCTTTGAAGAGTTGGTTCACGCCACCGACGTTGGATTTCACGACATCGGATTTGAACTTCGCGACGCCTTCGCGATCGATTTCGGGCGCACCGACCGTGATGCCGATTTTTCCGGCTTCGCGAATTTGGCGACTGACTTCACCGACGTGCAGGAGTGCCTTCGTCGGAATACAGCCCCAATTGAGGCAAACGCCGCCGACCTCGTCGCGATCGAAGCAGACGACCTTCTTGCCGAGCTGCCCCAGCCGAATGGCGGCATGGTAGCCGCC
>JANYGA010000128.1 GCA_025359485.1 Rhodospirillales bacterium
TCGAGCCCGGTTCGTAGGCATCCATGACGACGCGATCGCGGCGTTCGTCGGGGCTCGCACTCGCATATTCGCGCACGTCGTAGTCGGGTGCGTTTGCGAGTGCGAGCACTTCACCCGAATTTGGGTCGAGAACCAGCGCGCATCCGCTCTGCGCGTTCCACTTGTGAACGGCATCGCGCAAGATGCGTTCGACGTTATATTGCAGATACGAATCGATCGTGAGTTCGATCGAATGCCCGGGCTTCGCCGCAACGACGACGCGCGGTTTGGCGAAGGGAATCGCGCGGCCGAATTGATCGGCTTCGAGCGTCATCTTGCCCGGCGATCCGCGCAAGAGTCCGTCGAAGGCATACTCGACGCCCTCGAGTCCGTCTTCATCGAAGCCCGTGAATCCGATCACGCTCGATGCGAGCCGACCCGCGGGGACGAAACGCGTGCCCGTCGATTCGGGCACGATGCTGATGCCGGGAAGCGCGAGCTTCGCGATCGCATCGGCGGCATCGCGCGAGACTTTGTGACCGATCTGCACGTACGAGGATTTTCCAGCGAGCGACGCGCGCAAACCACCGAGCGTCCGTTCGTGCAAGATCCCCGCGAGCGTGCGCGCGGTGCCGTCGATATCTTTGATATCGCCCGTGGTCGCGTAGACGCTTTGCGACGGCAGCGAACGCACGAGCGCCGTCCCGTCGCGATCGAAGATCGACCCGCGATGCGCCGCGTAATTGACCGTTTCGAGACGCTGTTCGTACGCGCGCGCGGCGAGTTTGGGGCCGTCGTGAACCTGTACGATATAGAGCCGTACGCCTAAGAACACCCCGATCGTGAAGAGGAAATAGAACACGATCTTCGCGCGCAAGGCGCTCGCTTTTGCCGCCGCTTCGGCGGAACGTCGCGGCGCGCGAATCGCGCGGTCGCTCACTTCAACCAGGGTAGGAAAGCGAGACCGTGCGGCAACGCTTCGGCACGCGGCGCCGGTAACGTCACTTGCGCGAACGCTTGCGGCTCGTGCATTTTCAAGCGCGCCGCGAGACGCGCGAGCCGTTCGCGCGAGGCGAGGCGCGCGATTTGATCGTCCATGCGCGACGACTCGTCGAGCAGGCGCGTCTTCTGGTACGTCGTGCGCGAGAGATCGTAATTCATCCGCGTGACGTTGGCCATGAGCCCGAGATAGACGACGATCGCGAGCGTGAGCACCGACGCCGTCCCGAGAATCTTCACCAGACTCGCATAGCCGCGCGTCCGCGTACGATTGCGACGGACGTTCCCCGCGGTGCGGCCGGAGCGCGTGCCGGTACGCGGTAGCGTGATTTCTTCGTAGGGTAGCGGTTGTGCGATCACGGAAGGCGCTCCGCGACGCGAAGTTTTGCCGACCGCGATCGCGGGTTGCGGCTCTGTTCGTCGTCGCTTGGAAGAAGTGGTTTGCGGGTGATGGCGCGGACGCGTTCGTCCTCGCGAAAGCGGACCTTGACGATGCGATCTTCGAGGGAATGGAAGCTGATCGCGGCGATGCGGCCGCCCGGGCCGGTGCGCGCGATTGCGGCATCGAGGCCGCGTTCGATCGAGCCGAGCTCGTCGTTGACGGCGATGCGGAGCGCCTGAAAAGTGCGCGTTGCGGGGTGAATGCGTTCGCGCTTGCCGCGCACGTGCATCACGCCCGCGATCATCCGCGCGAATTCGGACGTCGTTTTCGGCAACGTGCCGCGTTCGCGCGCGCCGACGATTTTGCGGGCGATGCGCCGCGCCACGCGTTCGTCGCCGTAGTTGAAGATGATGTCTGCGAGCTCGGTTTCGTCGCTCGTTTCCAGCAGATCGTATGCGGTTTGACCGTCGCTCGGATTCATGCGCATGTCCAGTGGCCCATCGTGCGCGAGGGAGAAGCCGCGTTCGGCGCGATCGAATTGCATCGACGAGACGCCGAAGTCGAAGAGCACACCGTCGACGGATGCGATACCGAGGTCGTCGAGCGCCGCGCCGAGCTCGGCGAAATTCGAGCGGACGAGCGTGACCGATTCCGCGAGGTCCGCGGGCAGTGCGGCCGTGGGGTCGCGGTCGAAGGCGACCACGCGCCCGCCGCGCGCGACGATCGCGCGCGTGTGGCCGCCGGCGCCAAAGGTGCCGTCGACGTAGAGGCCTCCGGCACGGATGCCGAGCGCATCGAGCGATTCGGTAAGGAGGACGGGGACGTGCGGCGCGCTTTCACCATCGTTAATAGAGGCCGAGCTCCGTGGTGAAGGCCGAGGCCTCGTCCGCGCTCGGGCTCGCCGTGCTCAAGCGCTCCTTGGCCCAGATCTCCACGCGCGTCAACGAGCCGATCGAGATCGCATCGCGTTCGATTCCGGCAAAGACGCGTAGCGGGGCCGGAATGAGGAGCCGGCCTTGCGCGTCGAGCGTCGCCTCATCGGTGAGCGAGAAGAGATGGCGCACGAAGCGCCGATAGCGATCGTCCTTGACGGGCGCGGCTTCGAGACGCTCGCAGAACGCGTCCCACGTTGCCTGCGGGTAGAGCGCGAGGCATGGTTCGGGCTCAGCGATCGTTACGATGAACTTCGCGCCGAGCTTTTCACGGAAGCGCGCGGGGACGACAAGCCGGCTCTTGTCATCAAGAGCATGTTCGGCACGACCCGTAAAACGCGGAACATCGCGAGCCAGGGAAAGACCTCCACTTCGCCCCACTAGGCACCACTTTCGCCCACTATACCTTGACGCGGTTCTCAGACGCAAGACGCCGATATCAAAGACATGTCACGATTTTTTCACACGGCGACGGTCGCTCGCTCGGTGCGGAGGCCGCGCTTCGTATCAGGCGAAGGCGGGTGGGTCGTGAGATTTGTCGCAGGCCTCGCCTTGCTCGGAGCGCTCTACGGCTGTGGCGGTGGTGGCTTCGTGCCCGGCGGCCCCCACAGCATGAACGCGAGCACGCTCAAACGCCTCGTCTCGACCGGCGCGCGCGCGAATCAGCTCCCGCCCGAACTCGTCGCCGCGATGGTTCAGGTCGAGTCGCACGGCGATCCCGCGGCCGTCAGCCGCGCGGGCGCGCAAGGGCTCATGCAACTCATGCCCGAGACGGCCGCGACGTATGGCGTGCTCAACTCGTTCGATCCCGAAGAGAACGTCTTGGGAGGCTGTCGCTACATGCACGACTTGCTCGCGCGCTACCATCATAACGTGCCGCTCGCGCTCGCCGCGTACAACGCGGGCCCGGGCGCGGTCGATGCCTTCCACGGCATCCCTCCGTTCGGCGAAACGCGCGCTTACGTCGCACGCGTGACGTCGGCCGCGCGTTCGACGACGAACTAGCGCCTATGGCGACCGTCTCCGGCGTCCGCGCCGCAGCGCCCATCGCGCACATGCGCTTTCCGCGATTGCCGATTCTCGACGCATACATCTTGCGCGAGTTGGCCGGTCCGTTTGCGTTTGCGTTCCTGGCCTATCTGCTGTTCTGGTTCATCAACATCTTTTTCTTGGCGGCAGATTACATCATCAACGCGCACGCGCCGTTTTTCTTGGTGCTGCGATTCCTCGCATTTCGCGTGCCGCAGAGCACGCCGCTCGCGTTTCCGTTCTCGTGTCTCTTCGCGACGTTACTCGCTTTCGGTCGTCTCGCGGGCGATAACGAACTCAACGCGATCCGAACGGCGGGCGTCACGTTTCTCCGGATCGCGCGCACCCCGCTTTTGTGTGGCCTTGCGGTCTTCGGCGTGTCGTACTACATCAACGAAACGATCGCACCGATCACGACCGATCTTTCCACGCGCACGTTCTATCAAATCGTGTACAAGACCGATCAATTGCCGATCGTACCGGGGTTCTTCCGCAAAGACGATTCGACGGGCAACGTGTTCTACGTCGGCAACGTCGCGAGCGACCATAAGACGATGACCGACGTGATGATTTTTCAAAACGCGACGACGACGCCGTTCAAGATCGTCATCAACGCGAGGCTCGCGCAGGTACGTGGAACGGCCTTGCATCTCGTGAGCGCGCGCATCACGAAGTTCAAGATCACGGGTGAGGCCGACGGCGACGCCGTCACGAAAGATATCGACATCGGCCTCCCGATCGGTGAGACGATCGAGCAATTCGTCAACACCTCGACCAACGACCCGTACGCCGTGAATTCGAAGCAACTCAAAACGCAGATCAATGCCATGCAGGCGACGGGACAAGGCGGTAGCACGCTCGGGGTTCTCAAGATCACGCTCGCGCAACGGCTCGCGTTTCCGTTTGCCGCGTTCATCTCCGTCGTGCTCGCACTTCCGCTCGCCACATCGATCGGGAAGCGCGGGAAAAATCTCGGCATGGGTTTTGGAATCGCCCTTTCGGTGCTGTTGCTTTTCGTTTACTATTTAATGATGTCCGCATTCGGTGCGCTCGGGAAGAACGAAGCGATCAATCCCTATCTCGCCGCTTGGGCGCCGAACATCATCATGGGAATTGCCGGTCTCGTCATGTTCTATCGGGTGGAGCGCTGAGGCCGCACGGGCGTATGCGCTGCGCCGCATTCGTCGTCGCCGTCGCGCTCGTCGCGAGCACCATCGCGCCCGTGCGTGCGTCGACGCCCGGAGCATATCCCGGGCTCGATGCACGCGTCGCGGAGCTCTTGCGATCTCACCCGTGCGGCGAAGCTTCGCGCGCGCTCCCACCCGCCGAACCGTCGCTCGATCTCGCTCGCGCACTCAACCTCGCACACGCGCCCGCGCTTCCCACGCGCGACGATGCGCGCGCGCATCTCGAACTGCGCCTGCGCGAATCGCTCGCGATGGCGACCGCTCCACCGACGCCAACGCCCGATCAATCCCCGGGCGTCGTCCCATCCGCCGATCCCGCCGCATCGGCGAGCCCGTCGCCCGAAGGATCGTCGAGCCCACAACCGAGCGCGTCACCGGTTCCGAGCGCGTCACCGACGCTGATCCCGATTCCACCCGTTCCGCCGATCGGGCCGCAGAGCATCATCGCGCCGACGCCGCGACCGACCGGTAGCCCGACCGCACCGCCCGTGCCCTTGCCGACCACGTCGCCGCTCGCGACCGATACGGGGCCCGTGTTCATTCAACGCACGAGTACGCCGCCGCCGATCGCGGGCAAAGGTGAATCCCCCGCACCGACGACCGCCGGCGCGAGCGTCGCGCCGCCATCGCCAATCCCATCGGGTCAACCCTCACCGCTACGCACGCTCGCGCCAAACGAAATCGTCACCGTCGGCGACAAACTCGAGGGCTCGAGCGATCGCACGAAGCCCTCCGATCTGTACGGCAACGTCCACATCTTTTACGCCGAAGGACAGATCGTCGGCGACCGCGCGCATTTCGACGGCGACCACACGATCGTCGTGAGCGGCCACACCTACGTCGTCAATCGCAGCGAAGACTCCATTCTTTATGCGGATTCCGTCTCGTTCGACACCGCATCGCGTCGCGCGACGCTCCTCAACGGCTCGGGCGAGACGACCGAAGGCGTCCAACGCGGCAAGCTGCACTACACCGCACAGTCGCTCACCTCGCGCACCAACGGCGTCGCGCACGGCGAACGCGCGTCGTTCTCAACTTGCGAGCACCCGCACGCGGGCTATCACATCGAAGCGCGCTCGATCGACGTCACGCCCGGAAGCAAGATCGTCGCTCGCAAAGCCGTCGTGTTCCTGGGACCAACGGCGATCTTCTATCTGCCATTGCTCGTCATTCCGCTCGTTGAAGCCGCCGTCGACCAACGCCGGAATGCGAGTTTCATCCCGCTCATCGGCTACAATAAAACCGAAGGCTATTTCATCAAGGCACGGATCGGTTTCGCCCCATCCGATACGTACTTCGGCTACTATCGCGTCGAGTATTTCACCAAGCGCGGGCTCGGCCTCGGCTATACCGCCTTCATCGGCTCGGCCGTCGGCAAGCGTTCGACATCGATCGATTCGTACTCGATCAACGACCATATTGCAAACGCCCGGCACACGAATATTTCGGTGCAAGAAACCGAAAACTTCAACCGTCGCGTCCGCGGCCAGTTCGGCATCAATTATCAAAGCGACTACGGCCCGAACCTCTCGCTTCCCGCGACGGTCGACCTTACGGGCTCGGTAATTCGCCTGGGCAACGGTTCGACCGAGACGTTGACGTTCTCGCGATTTTTACGCGGCAAACTTTCCGATAATCTCAACGTCGGCTTTATCGATAGCCTCACGCTCTCGCCGAGCCTCCAACAACAGATCAACCTCACCTACGCAAAATTCAACAGCGCGATCTCTTCGAGCAACACGTTGAAGATCGCGACGAACACGCACCTCTTCACGAAGTTCGCCGACTACAATCTCAGCTACGACAAGACCGATTACTCGGCAAACCCCTTCGGCTACGATCGCCTTCCCGAACTTCAGATTCTGCCGCATTTCAGTTACGGCGCGCTCAAATTCGGCCCGCAACTGCAATTTTCGCTCGGCAGATATACCGAGCCGCAGAATCATTTCACGACGACGCGCGCGCAAGCCCAAGTCGATGAATCCGTCTTCTTCAAAGTCTTCGGGAACAGCGATTTCTCGGCGCACTACAACCTCGTCCAAGACTATTACGGTACGGGCGATGCCAAGGCGTTCGACCAAC
>JANYGA010000132.1 GCA_025359485.1 Rhodospirillales bacterium
GGTCAACCGACCGATGTCAACGGCACGCCTTACGCACTACCGGCCTTCGGCATCGGCACGATCATCGGTCGTCGGCGTTACGCGGGCTACATCATGCGGCGCGAGACGCCGTTCGAGCGGCGGCCGCGCGCAACGATCACGCTCGCCGGCATGGGCCGACGACTTGATGAAGCGATCGGGACGTTCACGTATAACGCGCAGGACGCGGGCGTCGCGGTCGGACTTGCGATCAATGGGTTCGCGAGTCGCTACCCCGAGCTCGTCGCCGGATCGTATCCGACCGTAGGCTCGAGCTACACTGGTTCGCGCGAGCGCGTGAGCGTCGCGAAGATGGCGAACGAATGCCTCTCCGCGATTACGAACGGCGACCAATGGGTGCTGCGCGTCGGGCACGATCGCAAGCCGCGGCTCATTAAACTGTACACGTCGGCGTCGAACACGTACACGTACACGCAGACGCTATCGCACGGCGTCACGTACTACGAGCCGCAGGACTTCAAGCAGGCGGGCGAAGACGCGTCGCGGCTCTTTAATTCGATCGAAGTCATCGGCGACACGAATGTCGCGACGAAGCAGCCTGCGCGTGCGATCGTGCAAGACCCGACGAGCATCGCGCTCTACGGGCAGATCGATGCGGCGCCCGTAACGAATACGGCGTGTAAGACCGACACGGCTTGCGCGACGTACGCTCGAGCGATTCTCTTGCAGCAGTCGATCGCGACGGCGGACAACTCGTTCCGCGTATTCACGCATAACGATAACGTGTCGTCGAGTGGCAATCCGTCGAATGCGACGCAACAGAGCGGCGACATTGTGCGCGCCGTCTCGGACATCGTCGTTAAGCGATTCGATGGCGGCCGATCGGTCCCCAACTTCGTGCCGGACTCCGAGATCCGTTACGGCAGCGGAACGAACGCGCTTTGGACGGGCGGATCGGGAATGTCGGTCGCCGTAGGCGGTGGTCCCAGCGGATCGAATGCGTTCACGGCGACCGCAAGCACCGCGTCTATCACATCGTCGCTCGTCGACGTCACGCCCGGTCAGGTCTGGTCGTGGGATGCGTACCTCGACGCGTCGGCGATCTCGTCGGGTTCGATCCAATGGCAAGTCCTGCGCGTCGATACGTCGACGGTGTTCGCCACGATTTCCCTTGCGGCGGGCGGCATCGGTCAGCGCGTGTCGGGTTCGTATACGATCCCCGCAGGCGTCTATCAGATTCGCTTCGCGGCATCGATGAACGGTGCGGCCGGCACGGGCAAGTTCGCGCAAGCGAATGCGAACCTCGGATCGACGTTGCGCTCATACTCGCCGAACTACGGCATCCCTGACGTCTACGGCATCGCGTCGACCGTCATCTCGACGTTTGAAGCGGGTAAAGACTCGTACCAGGACGTCCGATTCGCAGCCGTGCAGCCAGACGCGAATGCGGCCCTCTCGGAGCGCGCTAACGCGATTGCAACGGCGCTCATACAGAATACGGCTCCGCGGGTCGGTATCGACTCCTACGTCGTCTCTGCGGGCGCGTTTGCGTACACGTACAGCGGGCTCGTCGTTACAACGCCGACGTTCTCTGCGCTTTTCGCGCAAGGCACCGCGATCGTCATCGCAGGCGGCAACACGTTTACGCTGCAGCCGTCGACGACGAACTGGGTGTCCTTAAACCCGAACGGGTCATGGACGGTTCTGCAAGACCCGAGCACCGTCGCGGGCTCGATTCTTTACGCGATCTTCCAGACCAACGCGACGACCATCGTCGGATCGATTAACAAAGCTCCGATCGGCGTGTTCAAAGTCGGCGTCGGCAATTTCAACGTCGCAAGCAATCTCCCGACGCCGACGTTCGGCACCGTCAGCGTCACGAACTCAACGAGCGTTAATGGGCTCTCGGCCGACGTCGCCGTCAGCGTCGCACTTACGAACGTTCCGACGAATGGCGACGCGACGGGCACCCAGTTCTACTTCCGCGTCAGCGGCACGACGACGTGGATTCCTTACGAGTCCGAGAATGTTGCGGGCTCGCCCGCGCCGCCCGCTTCGCAGACCGTGACGTTTGCTTATGGCTCGCTCGATAACGGTGCGAGTTACGACTTCGCGATCGGCTACGTCGGAATCACCGGATACGGACCGCTTGTAGCGTTTCAGTCGAATTTCGCCGCGCGCACGATCGGCATTCCCTCAAGCTATCTTCTCGGCGGCACGGCAATAACGCCGACGACGACCGCGAATAACGTTTCGAGCGGCGCAAGTGCCAACGGCATCAATGCCGCGGTGACGATCTCGACGACGCTGACGAATCAGCCGACAGACGGATCACTCTCGCGCGTCACGTTCTGGTATCGCCAGAGCGCGCAAAACAACGGCGTCAATACGATCGGCGCGGCAAACTTCTACTGGTCACCTGTTGGAACGCTGCCCGCCGTTGGTGTCGGCGGAACGCCACCGCCCGCGAGCGGCACGTACGTGACGACGCTGGCCGATCTCTCAAACGGCACGTCGTACGACTTCG
>JANYGA010000079.1 GCA_025359485.1 Rhodospirillales bacterium
CTTCGAGATCGGCTTCGTCGCGCGCTTCGCCGTCGTCCGGATTTGCGATGAGCGCCATTTCGTGCGCGACGCGTTCGGCCTGACTGCGCACGTTGGTGAAGACGAGTTGCGTGCGCACGTCCGCGCCGAGCTCGATGCACCGCTGCGCGATGCTCTTCATCGGCGCCATCGCGCCCGCGAACGGTGCCGTGACCTCGAGGCGAATCGCGCGCAGGCCTCGCTTGTCGACGATCGCGCATGTTCGCTGCGAACCCGCGAGAAATTTTGCGACGCGATCGAGCGGAGCGACCGTCGCCGAAAGCCCGACGCGCACGAGACGTTGCGGCACGAGCTCTTCGAGCGATTCGAGACAGAGCGAAAGATACGAGCCGCGCTTGTTGCCGGCGAGTGCGTGCACTTCGTCGATGATGACGGTGTCGACCGCGCGCAAATGTTTGCGATACGATTCCATCGCGAGCATCAGCGCGAGGGATTCCGGCGTCGTCATGAGGATGTGCGGCGGGCGCGTCATCATCAGTCGACGTTCTTCGATCGGCGTATCGCTCGTACGAACGCCGGTGCGAATCGACGTCTCACGAATGCGACCGCGACGTAATTGCGCGCGCTCGGAATTCGGTCGCTCGAGCAAGCCCATCTCGCGCAGCGGCCGACGTACGTTATGTTCGACGTCGTACCCGAGCGCGCGAAGCGGAGAAATATAGAGAACGTAGGGTCGCGGATAGAGTTCGTCACGATCGCGTAAATCGGCGAGGCGACTCATGACGGGCAAAAACGCGGCGAGCGTTTTCCCCGTGCCGGTCGGCGAGCAGATGAGGTGCGTCGTTCGTGCGAGGCCGAGCGGAAGGGCATCTTCCTGCGGCGGCGTTGCGGTCCCGAGTTTTTCGACGCACCACTGCGCGACCGTAGGATGTAGCGCGGCGTACGGGGCTTCCACCGTACGTACGTTCGCCAACGATGCGCCAATGCGCTCTCGGCCGTCGCTTCGCCCAACTTGCGACAAAGCGCGCAGGGCGGCGACTCCCCTTCGCTAATCACACCCGCGTGTCTGCCGTCTTAGCCGAAATGCTCCGTAAGAGCACGCAAACGTATAACGAGCGTTGGATCGGAGCGACGAAAACCGATTACCATACGACCGCCGATCACGGCGTCGTCGCGCAGCATAATCTCTATTGGAATGCGATCGTCCGCGCGGTCGAGACGGCAGATTTCGACGAGCTCATCGCCTTTTCGCGCGATGCCGGCCGCTTCCAATCGAGCAAAGGTTTCGATCTTTCCGATGCGATCGGCCGCACGATCGAAGCGACCAATATGATCGAGATCGCGCTCTTGGAAACCAACGCCGGCGCCATCCCGCAAATGGAGATCATCAACGAAATCGCGGATCTCCGGTCGATGATCGCGATGGCGGTGGCGGAAGGCTATAAAGAAGACCAAGACACCAAGCGCGACATGGCGAGCGAGCGCGACAATAAAGAGCGCCTGCGCGCGGTCATGGAACGCAAAGCGGCGTCGTTCGAGGTGAGCGTGCTCGCTGCGGGCGACGAGATCGCGCCGCTGTACGACGACGGCATGAAATTCCACTTCGTCGATTCGGGCACGCTCCGACTCTACAATTTGCTCCCGAACGGTCGGTGTATCACGCTTTCGATTCTCGGGCCAGGCGACGTCTTTCTTCAATGGCGTACCGAATCGCAGAGCCTCTCGTGCCTCTGTGCGGAATCGCTCCACGAGTCGCGCATCATTACGGCGAGCGAAGGCCAGATCACCGAGATCATCTCGGCACAACCCGCAGCCGCACTCGACGTCATCACGAACTTCGCGCGTCGACTGACCGAATCGCAAGTCCTCATCGAAGATCTGCTCAATAACAGCGTTAATCTTCGACTCTACCGCACGCTCTTGGAACTCGCGAAGAACTTCGGCAAACCCGAGGGCGCGCTCACGGTTATCGATTACCCGCTCACGCATCAACGGCTCGCCGATATGATCGGGTCGAACCGGGTGACGGTGACCCGCAAGTTACACGAACTTCAGGAGCGCGGCATCCTCGAAGCACGCCGCAATGCCACGATCGCGCTGTGCGATACGAATGCGCTAGCGAAGCTTGCCGAAAGCGGCGCGTAGCGCGGCCGTCCGATCTCGAACGAAACTCCGCCGCCCGATCCGCGGTAGTTTGCCGCGGAGGATCCAACCATGAACGCTCTACTTCGCATCGTCCTCGGCTGCACGCTCGTGCTCGTCGCCGTCGTCGCACTCGTCTTCGTGCTCAAGCTGCTCTTCGCCGCGGCGGCCCTGGCCATCGTGGTGCTCGCGAGCGTCTACGCCTTCCATTTCGTGCGGGCGTTCGTGCAAGGACAAACCGCGTTGACTAGGTGATACCTGTCACCGTCGATTCCACGGCGTCCCGCATACACTTCATCTCGTCGGACCAGACCGACGTTACTGAAGGGACGCCGTATGATCGAGACCGCGAAAACCGTTCGCCCGTTAAAGGCTCCAGAGCGCACCTCGCTTTTTGCGAACCGCGAGCAATCCGAAACGGGAAAGCGCGTCCGCCAGTATTTCGAGACCTCAGGGTTCTCGCGTTGGAGCGCCATCTACGGATCGGGCGATATTCCGCCGATCTGGAAAGTCATTCGCGACGGTCACGATAAGGCGCTCGAAACGGTCGTCTCTTGGCTCTCGACCGATACGGGCCACACCGCACTCGACGCCGGTTGCGGCACGGGCACGCTCTCGACGGCGCTCGCGAGCCACGGCTATGAAGTCGACGCGTTCGACGTCTCCGCACCGATGATCCATTTCGCGAAGTACATCAACGCCGGTCGCACCAAAGGCATCCCGCCGCGCTTCCAAGTCGGCGACATCGCCGCCCTCGCAGGCGAAGCGAAGACGTACGATACGGTCTGTTGCCTCGACGTGCTCTTCCACTATCCGTACGAAGAAGTCAGTGAGATGCTCAAGCGCCTCACGAGTCTGGCATCGCATAAGGTCATCGGTTCGTTTGCGATCCGCACGCCGATGAATGATTTCTGGATGGCCGTCGGTCAGAAGTTCCACAAGAAGAATCGGATGACGAAGCTTCACATGTTCACCTACGATGAAGTCGAACGCATCCTGTATCGCGCCGGCTTCAAGATGACGCGCACGAATCGCGTCAAGTTCTTCTTCTACGATAGCTTCCTCTTCGAAGCGGTTCGGGTCGGCGCGTAGTCCCTATGGCCATCGCCGCCCCCGTTGCCCCGGTCGTCAAAGAAAAGCAACAGTTGCTCGCGCCGCGGCTCTACAAAACCGATATCGACATCCTCAATTCGCTTTCGATCGATCGCTGTCGCGACGAATTCGAAGAACTCCGTCGCGATTTCGAAGCGGACTACAATCGGGCCCATTTTAAATGGGGCCCCGAAGTGCAGAACGTCGAGTATCAGGCGCTCTGGGATGAGTTCTACGAATTCCTTAATCGTAGTTCGATTGGAGAATTCTCCGGCTGTCTTCTTTATAGTGACGTCCAGAAGCATCTCAAGGATGAGACGCTTCGCGCGATCTATCGCGCCATGGGTCGCGATGAGGGCCGACATTCGTCGTTCCTCAATTGGGTGATGCGCCACATGGGTCGGCCCTTCGATCTCGCGAAGCTGCCCGACGTCAAAGGCATGTCGTACATGCATCCCAAGTGGATCTTCGTCACGACGTATCTCTCGGAGATCGTCGGCTTCTATCGCTATCAAAATATCAGCGACCACATGAAGTTGCACCCGGAGTTCAACTTCCACCCGATCTTCGATTACTTCGATAATTGGTGCAAGGACGAACGCCGTCATAGCCGCTTCTTCGCGCTAATGATGCGCTCGCAGCCGCACTACTACAGCGGATGGCTCAGCAAACTCGGTGTGAAGTTTTTCACGCTCGCGGTGTACATCACGATGTATCTGCGCGACGAAAAATCGGCCGTGTATAACGCGATGGGCATCGACTGGGAAAAGTACGATTTCAAAGTGATCGACGAGACCGAAGAGGCCGCGCACGGCATCTGGGGCGTCGCGATCCGCACGAAGACCGATTATTTCAAAGCATGCCTCCGGAAGATGCGCGATAATAATCGCGCGAATGCGAAGGGTCGCTTGCATACGGACTGGCGCAAATATACGGCCATCCCCGTGCGCTACGCGCGTTTCGCGAGCAATATCTTACAATACGCGAAGCTCATGTTCCAAAAGCACGACTGGGTCGAGCCACTGCCCCGCAGCGAGTGGACCAAGACGTGTTGCGATCCCGGCGACGCGAGCGTCCTCAAACTCGAGGGTGCGATTCCCGTGACGTTACGCCGGTCCCCGATGCGGAGCGAACCGATCCCCGCGACCGCGTAAGCGCCGAGCCGCACATCGGTAAAGGAGCTTGCTTCGAGTGAGCTCTTTTTTTACGGATTCAGGCTTGCCGCGTGCGTGGGCCGGCGTGATAGGATCACGTGGAGTGGCAGATATGCAGATCACCGTTCCGATCCCATCGTCGTCGAGTCCGAGCCTGCGACGGAGTGGCTCCTCGGCGGACCCATCCAAAAAGTGAGCCCGCAGTATCTCTCCATCCGAACGAAATATCCTCATCGCACACAAGATTGATGTCTATCTTCGATCGGGTGCTGGCCTCGTGGTCATCATCGATCCCGCGAACGAAACGGTTGTCGCGCATGATACCGAGTGCGTCACAACCTTCGTCGCTGCGGAGCGCTTCGGACACCGGGTATTACCGAGATTTTCGTTCGATCTGGCCACGACGTGCATCTCGATGCACCGGACCTGTGGAGATCGACGGCCGAACAATTTTTGCGCGATCGAAAAAATCTGCTCGGCGGTATCGTGCCGATCCGCGCATCGCCTCACATATTAATGATGCGCTCGGCGACGCGATCTTTTCCCAACGCCATGGCGGTTCGGGCCGTGCGTCGAGCAAACGTAGATGGCTCGTTGCGTCTGGTCGTCAGTTCGCCAACGGCTAAGAATCGAGATCGAAAAGCGGCGCCCACACCATCATAATCGACGATGCGCAGCCGAACGACCGCACCATCCGTGTCAGCCCGCTCGAGCCAGATGTCATCCACGGTCGCGATGCATCGCCATCAGCGACGTAACAGATTAGCGATCGTCCGTCGGTATCTGCTCGACGAATGTGATCGCGCAACCACTCGGGTCGACGATCGTAAATTCTTTCGTGCGCCACGGCGTCTCGCCGAGCGCGCCATTGGGATGGATGATTTTCGCCGTGCGCGAGATCGCGTAGAGTTCGGCGATGCCGCGGACGTAGACGCGAAATGCCGTCCAATCCGCGATCTTTTTATCCATGCATTCGAAGACGTGAAACTTGACGCCATCCCGCTCGAGACCCGCATACACCGGCGGATCGCCCGCCCGGAAGAGCTCGGTGAAGCCGAGCTTCTCTTCATAGAAGGCGACCGTGATCGCGACATCGAGCGCGGGGATGACCGGGACGGCTTCTTTGAGATAGACCGGCCGCACGATGCCGAGCGGGCCGGGGTCGATAAAATCTGGCATACTCTCCTTGATTTAAACGCGCGTGCGCGCCGTCGCAGCGGCGACGTCTTGCAATAATGCGCGCAGCGACGCCGTCGTTTCAGCCGGCTTTTCCCAAAGTGGAAAGTGTCCGCAGTCGATCACGTCGAGCTTCGCACCCCGAATGCCGTCGGCGATTTCGCGCATGAGCTCGACCGATACGAAGGCATCGTGGATCGCCGCGATCACGCGCACCGGGACATCGATCTCTTCGAAGAGGTCGGTCGATGCAACGCGCGCCGCCATCCCGCGTAACATCGCGGCCGCCCCACGCGGGTCGGTCGGTGCGATCATCGCGTGCGCGCGAGCGATCATCTCCGGCTGCGTCGATGCGATGGACGGCGCGAAATATCGCGAGATAAACGCATCGGCGATCGGCGCGATGCCTTCGGCTTCGGCGCGCGTGGCGAGCGCTTCGCGATCTGCGGCGGTCGCATCGTCATCGGCCGTCGCGCGACTGCAAACGATGCCCAGTCCCGCACAGCGTTCCGTGAAGAGACGGTAGAACGCGAAGGCAACGTAGCCACCGAGGGAATGCCCGACGATCGTCGCGCGTTCGATGCCGAGCGCATCGAGGACGCCCGCCACATCGCTCGCGAGTGACTCCATAAGGTACGGTCCCATTGGAACGCTCGTTTTTCCGAGCCCGCGCAAATCGAAACGCACGACACGAGCTTCTTTCGCGAGCGCTTCGGCCTGCGAATCCCACGCCTCTTTCGCGAGCGGAAATCCATGCAACAAAACGATCGCGGGACCGCTACCGGTATCGGTCACATCGAAGCGTACGTCATCGAAACTCAACTGCATGACCGTCGTTTCGACGAAGCGAAGACGCAGCCATGGCATCCGTCGCACGCGTTACCTATACGCCCTTTCCTTTTGCTGCAATCGTCGGACAAGACGAAGCGAAGCTCGCATTGATTCTCGCGAGCATCAACCCGCGGGTCGGCGGCGTGTTACTCTCGGGGCCCAAGGGCACGGGAAAGACGACGATCGTTCGCGCCGCGGGCGAACTCTTGCCCGCACTCGATCGCGCACTCTGCGCGTACGGCTGCGATCCCGCCGGGTCGAATCTTTGCGCGACGTGCGCCGCGACGCTCGATCGCGGTGAGATCATAAAATCGAAAAAAATTCGCGGTGAGATCGTCGAGCTCCCGACGAGCGCGCAACTCGACGACGTCGTCGGTGCCGTCGACCTCAAGGCGGCGCTCGAACGCAGCACGATCGATTTTCGACCCGGCCTTCTCGCGCGCGCGAATCGAAACGTGCTCTACGTCGATGAGATCAATCTGCTCTCCGATCTTGCCGTCGATGCGCTCCTCGATGCCGCAGCGCAAGGCGTCGTGCACGTCAAACGCGGCCAGCACGCGATCGATTATCCCTCGCGCTTCACGCTCATCGGCACCATGAACCCCGAAGAGGGCGAGTTGCGACCGCAGATCACCGATCGTATCGGCTTGCGCGTGTTCGTCAAATCGGCACCGAGTTTCGAAGAGCGACTCGAGATCTATCGCCGTAACGCCGCCTTCGCGCGCGACGCCCGTGGCGTCGCCGCAGCCTATGAAGCGGCGACGAAAAAGCTGCGCACCAGACTGAGCAACGCGATGAAGCGCATCGAGAGCGTGATCGTCGAACCCGCAGCCGAAGCGGCCGCCATCGAAGCGACGGCGCGCTTGGGCATCGATAGCCACCGCACCGAATTCGTCGCACTCGAAGCCGCAAGCGCGCTCGCCGCGTGGGAAGGTCGCGATCGCGCGACGCCCGCCGATGTGGCGCGCGTCTTTCCGCTCGCAGCACGTTTGCGCCGCAGCCGACTGCGCGTCGAAGCGCAATCCGAGCATCTGCAAGAAGACGCCGCGATCGCAGCCGCACTCGAAGCGACGCTCGGTGAAAACGCGGGCGACGACGCACCGAACGAAACCGAGCACGTCCCACGCATCGTCGTCGCGCCCGAGCTCACGCAAAAAACGCCGCTCGCGCAGCGTCCGCAACGCGAACGCGAAGGGCTACCGATCGGTACGCAAACGCTGCAACCCGGCGGCCGCCTCGATATCGGCGCGACGTTAATCGATCGCGCGGCATCGAGCAAATCCGGCATGACGCCCGAACCCAAAGAGCCGCTCGACGCCGCGACACCGATGCGACTCTCGATTCTCGTGGTCGATGCATCGCTCTCCACGCAGAAGAGTTCGGAGCTCGTCCGCGCGGCCGGGCGCGAACTCTTGCGCCCGATCTACACCGAGCGCGAACGCGCCGCGCTCATCTCGTGTTGGGGTCCGCGCGCGGAGATCGCCGTCGATGAAAATACCGGTCGCAACATCGATCTCGTTGCCGCGCGACTCGACGAACTCGAACCCGGCGCCATACGCGCACTCACGCCGTTACCCGAAGCGCTCGAACTCGCACGGACGATCGCCGAACGTTTTCGCCGCTCGCATCCCGGTGGTGAAGTCGACGTCGCCGTTTTCTCAGACGGTCGCGCGAACGTTCCCATCGGAGGTGAAGCGATGCTCGCATCGGCGATCGGCGGCGATGGCGCTCGCGAACTCGGTGAGCTCGCGAGCGAACAATGTCGTCACATCGCATCGCAACTCGCGGGCCGCACCAACCTCACGTGCGTCAATCTCGACGAGTACGAATCACATCCACTGATGCGCGAGCTCGCGACGCTGGCACGCGGACGTTACTTCCCGCTCTCAGCCGTTGTTGCAAAAATCCTTTAAGTACGATATAACATTAACAACCACCCTGACGACTGTCGATTCCCTTCGTCGTCAGACGAACGGAATCGCAGAAAGGACGACTACCAAAACATGGCAGTCAAGAAAACCGCGACCCGTAAAAAAGTCGCAAAAAAGAAAACGGCTCGCAAGACGACCGCAAAAAAAGTCGGCGCACGTAAGGCCGCAACGCGCAAGACCACGGTGAAAAAGGCGACGCGCAAGAAAGCGACCGCCAAGAAGACCACCGCAAAAAAGACGACCCGCAAAAAGGCAGCCGCCAAAAAGACGACGCGTAAAGCGTCCGTAAAGAAGACGGCTCGTAAGAAAACCGCCGCGAAGAAAACCGTCCGTAAGACGGTCGCTCGCAAAAAAGCGGTCCGCAAGACCACCCGTCGTAAGGTTGCCGGCTAGTCCGAGTTCCCGAACCTCAGGATAAAACGAATCGCATCATCCGATGCGGTTCGTTTTCGTTATCGCCGCTCTATGGCGATGCGACGGCGGCGAATCGTGCGAGATCGTCGTCGTGACGGACGCGCCGCCGCGGTAGATCGTACGGGCTCGCGAGATCGCGAACGGTTCCGGGCCGCTCGGTAAAAGCAGCCTTCATCCCGATCTCGCGCATGATCGCAAACGTGGTCGCATCGTATTTCCCCGCCGGATACGCATACGTATCCGAAGCTTTCGCGCCGAGCCACCGTGCGAAACGCGCCTGACATCCCCCCGCTTCGCGCAGCTGCCCCGCGCGATCGAGCGTCGAGAGATCGAGGTGATCCGTACCGTGGCACGCGATCTCCATGCCACCCTTGTGCATCACGCGCATCTGCTTCCACGAGAGATGCCGTGGTGTTCCGACGAATCCGCTGCTCACGTAGAACGTGCCACGAGCGCCATATTTTCGAAGGAGCGGAAACGCCGTCGTCGCCGCATCCGCGTATCCGTCGTCGAACGTGAGAACCACCGCATCGTGCGGATGTTCGCCGCGCGCGATCGCCCCCGCGAGTTCACTCGCCGTCATCGTGCGGATCTTGTGATCGCGCAGATAGCGCAGCTGCGCCTCGAACGCCGCGGGTTCGACCGTAAGATCGCGGCCGACCGCATCGGTCGGTACGTGCGCGTCGACGAGATGATACATCAACACGGGCACGCCGCTCGGTTGCGCGGCATAGAGCGGGGACGCCGTCGTCGCGACGAGTGCACCGAGCGCGAGCACGCGGGATACCGACGTTGCGAAGATGCGTGAGATCGTGATATCCGTCATGTTTCGAGTCGTCGCATTCTCGTCGCGCTCGCCAACGCCTACGGTCGGCCCGCGACGGTGACGAGCGGATTGCGAAACGCAATGGTACCCGCCATATGCACGGGATGCGGGCCGAGAGCGTTCACGATGTAGAGCGACGTCAAGCGAACCGGCGCAGTAAGGTCGTCGGGAAGAGCGATCGCGCGTCGTTGCCAGCCACGCCAATCGACAGATTTCGCGAGCGTGAGCGCGCGCGTTTCACCGAGAGAATTTACAAACGTCGCACGCAAGCCAACGCCACTTTCGTCACCTTCGACCTCGATTGCAAAAGCGAGCGGTTCGCCCGGAAACGTGAAGCCCGGTACCGCGCGCGCGTACGCCGCGCGTTGGTCGCGCGTAAAATCGTAGGGTAGCTGGAGCTCCGGCGGGTCGTTTGCGAATGCGAGCGCTCCGGCGATTCCAGTCGGCGCCGATGCGAAACTCCATGCCGTCGCCATCGCGGGATCGAAGAGTCGCAAGGGCTCGCTGTGTCGGCCGACGCGCACCTCGAGTGTCGTCCGCGCGCCGCCCGCACGTGCCTCGAGCCGTTCGTCGTGGTTGCCGAGTTGGTACGGTTGCGAAACGTCGATCTCGCCGCGCGCACCGCGCACGTGCAGACTCGGGCCGATCGTAACGACCCGACCGCGCGCATCGAAGCCCGATGCGTGCAAGACGATCGTCGCGCCAGGCTCTGGATGGCGCGTTTCGCTCGCGAGATCGAGTCGCGCCAACGCATCGACCACGTCGACGCCGACGTTCGTGCCGAGCATTCCCGAATGCAACGTCATTTGCGACGACGTCGCACCCACGCGCACGACATCACCTCCGGCGAGATGCGCCGGACCGAGCGCGTGCCCGGCCGCATCGACGATCGCGGCGCGCACCGCAACGCGCGCGCCCGCCATCGCGACGATCGATTCCGGTCGCACGACGAGTCGTACCGCCGGGCCCACGGGTGCGTCGTTATAGATGAAGAGTCCGTCTGCAACCGCGCGCTCTTCGCCATCGCTCGGCTTACCGAGCACGCTCGGTTGCGCATCACCGAGCACGCGCGCGACGAGTTCCGCAGAACCGCCGCTATCGAACGCCATGGCGCTCGCCGCATCGAACCCGCGCGCGAGCGCTGCAAATTCGGGTCGCGTGAGACCCACGGAGAGCGGCGATCGCCCATCGACGCAGAGCAAAAGCAACGCGCCATCCGCAAGCGTCGCAGCACCGGAGACGGGAAAGCGACGATCGCGTTCTTCCGGCGCGGGACTATTGGGATCGTCGACGACGACGCCGCGCGAAACGAGCATCGGTCCGCCGCCAACGGCATCCGTGACATCGTCAAGCGTCGGCGTCGTGGCGAGATCGACGGTCACGGTGTCGCCGATCGCGGGCAACGCACCGAGTGCGAGCGCCGCCGGACCGAAGGCGAGTTCGTATCCGTGCACCGTGTGCGCGCGCGTCGCGTCGTCGAACGACACGATGCGGAATGCTCCGGTGGGATGGAACGGCGAGTGGGCGACGTCGACGGGAACGAGCTGCGCGATGCGCACGCCCGGTGCCGCCTTCGCAAGACCGTACGCCTCGCTCATAAAACCGACACCACCTTGAGGCGGCCATTCGTTGATCGTCGTGAGCGGCAGCATCGACATTCCGAATCGTAGCGCTCCCGATAACGCGACGTTTTCGAAATGCACGGAACGATCGACGCGCACGTCGAGCACCACGCGTTTCGATGGCGAGCGCAAGAGCGCGCCGTCGCGGACGACGAGATTGAGTGGCTGGTTCGTGTTGCCGATATCGAAATAATCCGCATTGATGCCCGCGATCGCATGCGTGCGTCGTGCCATCGCGCCGACGGTCTCGCCGCTCGATACGAGTCGGTCGTGTGCGAGGACGGCGCGCACGTGCGTGCTCGGTTCGTGCGGATCGACGGCAACGACGTTGATGACGAGCGGTCCGTTCGATGTCTGCAAACGATAGGTCGCGCGACGCACGCCCGGCGCCACAAATTCTGACGTCATCGATTGCGTTATGACGATTGGAAACGGCGCTGGCGGCGTGAGGCTAGCTGGAAGCGCGGGAAGGCTCACGGCGTCGGGCGTGCTTCGGGGATCGGTGTTGCGGCGGCAATCGGGGCGACGATCGTGGGCTTCGGTGCGTCGCTATAGACGAAGAGCGCGTCTGAGACCCAGCGCTCCGCGCTATGATCGGAGGGCACGTTGCGCACGGTGACGTTCGCATTGCCGGGCGCGCGTGAGACGAGCGTCACCGAACCACCGGAATCGAGCGCCATCGCATCGGTCGCGCCGAGACGGAGCAAAAGATCGGAGAATTCGGGACGCGTCATCCCGACGGAACGTTCGGGATGACGTCCGTCGACGGCGACGAGCAGCAGACGATCGTCGCGCTCGCGCGCGAGTGCGATCACGGGCCAGCGATATTCTTTTTCATCCGGTGCGGGTGCGTGCGCGTCATCGTAGGCGGTACCGTCACGCAAGAGGATCGGACCGCCGCCGATCGCCGTCGTCGCGTGCGCGATCGAAGGTTCGGTCGCGTACGAAACGTCGATCGTCTCGCCAACGTGCGGGAGCGGCGTCTTCACATCGCGACCGACACCGATGCCGAATCCGATCGCGAGCGCGTGCGTCGCGGGCTCGACGGCATCGACGCGAAATTTCGTGCTGCCGACGCCGAGCGGTTCGAGCCGCACGAATGTCATGCCGACTTTCGCGGGGAGTTCTTTGCCGTAATCCGGCGTGATGACCGCGACTTGCCCCGAAGGCCAATCGTTGAACTCGGTTATCGGCATCGAGCCGCGCGCCGTGCGCACGGTCCCATGGAGATGAAATTCCGCGAACGTCACGTGTTTGGCATCGCTGATCGCGAGCGCCGCGCGATCGGTCGGACCGCGCACGAGCGCACCGTCTTTGACGAGCATGCCTTGCGGTTGATACGTGCGCCCGATGTCGAAGTAATCGCCGTTGACGCCGCCGACGGCATGCGTCCGCAGCCCCATCGCCGACGTTCGTTCGCCGCCGGAGACGACGTGGTTTTCCGCAATCGTCGTGCCGATGCGGAGCGTGGGTTCGCGCGGATCGATGCCGAGCATCGTGATGGCGAGCGGCCCATGATCACCCGTCATCGCATACTGACCGTAGACGAGACCCGGCGCCGTGACTTCGAGATGAATCGCGTTCACGCGCGGTTCGCTCGCCATCGTCGTCGCGAGCGTCGCGAGTGACGTGAGGTCATTCGAACCGTCGCGCAGCCATCGGTAGTGCGCGTGAAAATCGTGAACTTCGCCCGCCGCATCGAACGGTTTTCCGTCGAGCGTACCGACGAGCACATGCGAGCCGATGCCACCGGCATCCGCAACGAGCGCTCCGTGCACGCCGCGCAATTCGTGCGTGCCCAGAGCGAAGCGGCCACCGACGACGTGCGCACGTGCGTGCAAGATGGCACCGTCTTCGATCGCGAGATCGTCGAGCGTTCCGGCGCGTGCGTGAAACGGACCATCCGGCGCGACGAATGCATCGAACGGCGCGAGTGGCATGCGTGCGGCCGTCCACGTTTGCACGCGCGTGCCGTCATCGCGCACGCGCTCCGCTCCGGTAATCGGATAACGCGAGTCGCCGACGACGAGTTGCGCGGTGAGACCGTAGGCGACGCGCGCGGCGTCGACATCGACCGTGCCGGAGATCGCCTCGAAATCGAGCAGCGTCGAGGGTCCGCGCGCGATGGCAAGCGTTCCACGATCGACGGTGACGCTGACGGTTGCAACGCCACCCCGATATCCCGCGAAGGCATCGTGCGTGCGCGAGCGATCGGCATCGCGATAGCGATCGGGATCGAACGTCATAGTCGGCGAAACGAGCGCCACCGCGATCGCACGATCGGCAACGAGAACGCGTGCCTGTGCTGCGACGAGCGAACCCGCACCGCCGGGCACGTTCGCGCGAAGATTCTGTAGCACGTACGCCTGGCCGTCGCGATCGAGACGATCGATCGCGATCTCGAATCCGGTCGCTTGCGAAACGGCACGAACGAAGAGCGCGCGCTCGACGGGTTCGCGGACGAGAAATCCGAGCGCGACGGCCACGATGCCGATCGCGACGATCGTGAAAAGCGAAGTCGTGCGATTCGATGCGATGGCGCTCACCGAGAGCGGGGATTCTCCGCGCGCGATGCCGCAACACCTTTCGCGATGCGCTCGCTCGGCTCTCGCTTTCTACCTTCGCTTCGCATTACGACCATCGCCCTCGCGATCACGTGTGCGCTTTTAGGCGTCGTGCGAGCCGCATTACCGCGACTCGCGGCGAACATCACACGTCCGTACGTTGCGGTGCTCGTGTGGCACGATGTCTTGCCGGTCAAAGACGTCTACTTCGATACGACGACGGCGGAGTTCGCCGCGCAACTCGATACGATCGCCAAAGGCGGATTTCACGTCATTACGCTCGCGATGCTCCGCGATCGCCTCGTGCGCGGAACGCCGCTGCCCACGAAGCCGCTCGTCCTCACCTTCGACGACAACGCGCGCGGTATCGGCGCGTATGCATTTCCATTGCTGCAAAAACATCGCTTCGCCGCCACGCTCTTCGTGCACACGAATTACGTGGGGAAGAAAACGAGCAAGGCACACAACTCGTGGGACGAGCTTCGCACGATGGAACGCAGCGGGCTCATCGACGTGCAGAGCCTCACGGCGAATCATCCGCCCGATCTCACGAAACTCTCCGACGAGGAAGTGACGCACGAATTCGTGCTCGCAAAACGGTCGCTGGAATATCGTTTAGGGCGTAAAGTTTTCGCCGTCGTCTATCCCTACGACGTCTACGACGCACGCGTCGAGCGACTCGCCGCAGCGGCGGGGTACACGCTCGGCTTCACCGAGGATCACGGCAATGCGACCGAGTCGTCATCGCTCTTCGAGGTGCATCGGTATTCCATCACCGTGCCCGAGCGCTTCGATCAAGCGCTCGTGGCGGTCAGCGCCGGCCGCTAATGTCCCGTGCCATGATCGTGGCCCGTGTGATCGTGGCCCGCGTGATCGTGCTCGTCGTCTCCGTCTTCGACGCCCTCGAGCGTGATCGGCCCACCGTAGAGATGCGTCACATCGCCGATGAGCATGACCGCATCGCGCTCTTCGTCGATCTCGACGCCGTCGACGCTAAACCACGCAACGTCCTCATCCTCCTCGTCTTCTTCTTCCTCGTCATCGTTGGGAAGATAGACGAATTGCAAGAGTTCGAGTTCGGCGAGTACGGCGACGGCTTCGCGCGTTGCTTCGAGTAATTTCCCACGATTCGTCGTATCGCCCGCGGCATCGTCGCGAAGCATCTTTTGAAATTGCGGCGTGAAGAACGCGAAGCCCGGTAGCGTCGCAAGATCGGTCGAAGCGTTTTCATCCATGTCGAGAACCTTCGTCGCTTAGCGCCAACACCCCGCGATGGCGAGCGCTTTTTTCGCGCGCCCACTCGGCGGCAACGCGTAGAAATCTTCGATCGTCCGCAAGAGTTCGTAATGCGATATGCGTTGCGTGTATCGGCCCGGTTTGATCATCGGACCGTACAGCACCGTTGCAACGGTGTTTTCGGAGTCGAAGCCTTCATCCCACGTGAGGACGACGAGCGTGTCGTGCGTGTCGGCCCAACGTAAGAGATCATGAAGGTGGTCGTGAATCCACATATCCCCCGCCGCAATCGTACCGTCGTGCATGTCGTCATCGACATTCGGAATGACGAACGAAACGGTAGGCAAGCGATCGAACGATCGCGGAAAATTCGCGAACGACCGATGGTCGCTGCGCGGCACGTTCGCGAATGCGACCCACGGCGCGTGCTTGCGTGCGTACGTTCCCGCAGCGCAGACCGTCGAGCCCGAAACCGGTAGCGATTCCGAGTAGCCGTTAAACGAAAGGTGCGCGGCGTGCAATTCGCTTCCGAGGTTGGGAGCGGTCGCCGAAATACCCGTCGCGGGGCAACCGTCACCGTTGTCGTTGGTGACGCCCGCAAACATCGCGAGATAGTTCGGCAAGCTCGGATGCGTCACGCCGTGCGCGTTGGTAAAGAGCGCGCCACGAGCGAGCAATGCATTGATGACGGGTGCGTGGCGATTGCCGACGATCTGCCCGAACGACTTGTTCTCCTCGACGATGACCACGACGTGCGCGGGACGCGGTAACGCCGCGGCAACAGTCGGCACGCTCGGCTCGATCATGAGGGCGAGCGTGGCAACGACGTAGAGGCCGAATCGACGAGAAAACCGCATGCGGCCACGCTTCGCGACGATGTCGAGAAACCCAGCGCGACCGATGCGGTCGCTATCTACGGAACGGGAATGTCGCTCGGAGTCGCGACGGTGATCGAGCTGCCCGACCCGGGAACGACGGCTTTCTTCTCGACGATATCGACGAGCTGATCGAACGCACGCCACGCGAACGGTGCTTGCGGTTGGAGGCCGTATCCGAATGCCGCGAACGAATCGACGTGCGTGCCACCCGATACGATGTATTGATGGTAGAGGCTGCCCGCGCCCGATGCGTTGACCGCTTTGAGATAGGCGACCGCGTTATTCTGCGGCGTGATGAACATATCGGCCGAGCCCGCGATCGAAACGATCGGTTTTGCGATCGCACCCGTGTGCGAGAACGCCGCAATCTTCTGGCGAGCGAAGAACGACGGCACGTACGATGCGCGACTCGCCGGAAGCGCCATCCCCGTTGCGGTACACGTTCCCGGCTGACGCACCGGATCGCTCGCGTTGGGAACGCACGGTTTGCTCCCACTAAACGACGATGCGATTTGCGGATCGAGATAGAGCGAGTATTCGAAAATCGTCAGATCCGAATAGTAGGGGAAGACGTTGCTGAAATACTCCGACCATAGCGACGGATGCGCGGCATTGGCTTGCAAGATATCGGCGGGATATCCCGCGGCCACGATCGCGGCTCGTGCGCTCGCATCGGTGAAGCCACTGGCGATATAGGTCGGCATCGCCGCATTGAATTTCGGCATGTAATCCATGAAGCTGGCATTCGGCGACCAGAAGACGCCCGACCAATCGACGCCGCCATCGACGAGTTCGGGATGTTGCTCGATGAGCGAACGAACTTGTGCGCCGCCGTTGGAAAGACCGACCGCGTAGGTGCGCGTCGGCGATTTGCCGAGCATCCCACGAAGCTGGTCTTGCATTTTGTACGTGAGTGCGGCGAAATCGGCGTTCCAATCCGCGATCGTCGTCGTGGGCGACTGCGTGAGCAGGCCGAATTTGAGCGTGAGGCCGGCCGTCTCGAATCCCAGTGGGTCGAACGCGATCGGATAGGCCGTCGTCGGTGCGGTCGTAACGCCCGCGCTCTCGACGATCGCATTGTACGAAATCCCCTTATTGCTCGATGCGAACGCGTAGCCGCGCGTTAGCGCGAAATCGCTCCAAATCGCGTCGTTTGCAAACTCGCTGCGGGTTGCGGGCGTGCCGGCCACGACGAGCTTCCCATTCCACGCGGTCGGGACGCGCAAGACGAAACGCTCGTTCGTCGCGTACGATCCCGTCGTGACGGTACCCGGAATCGGCGCCGTCGCGGGTGAGACGTAGCTCGACGAGATGAGCGCCTTCGCGTCGCCCGCAGGGTCGACACCTGGCGCCTTCGCAATCGTCGGCCCAAAGCCGAAGCGCAGGTCGGCGACCGTCTGGGTGACGCCCAGCGGCGCGATCGGCGGGGAGGACTGCGCTACGACCGGCGTCGGCGCGCCGGGGGTGACGGGCGGCGGTTGAAAGATCGTCGTCGTCCCGCTGGTGCCGGATCCACCAGAACACGCGGAAAGGGCGGCACTCGCAAAAAGAACGAGCGCGGGCGTCGTAAAACGTGATCGCATAGCGCCATCATTCAAGAAAGTTCCCGAACGCCTTCTTGGCAACCGGAAAATATCTTCACGTGCGTGATCGCGGGCGACTCTGGGTGATGACTATCACCGTGCCGAGGGTCCTTGGACCGCTAGCGTAACCCCATGAAGATCGTCGGCTACTCTTCCTGGGCGCCCGACGAGCGCGCCAACGCCATCCGCTTGGCGTTCAAAGGCTTGCGCTCGCGCACCACCCAGGACTGGTCCCTTGAGCATTTCGGGGCCTCGGATTTCAACGATCCCGCCGCGATCCACAAACTCCGTGCCTCGATCAAGGCCGCCGACGTCCTCATCGGCTGGCAGTCGATGAGCGTCGAGGTCGTGGAACGCATGGCGAACCTCCTCGCCGAGATGGACGCCGCGGGCGAACTCGCGCACGTCAAGTTTCTGTGGTACGACATCCCCGATCCGCGCCTCCAAGCGTTGATGTTCAAGTCGCTCGGCTTCGAGTTCGATATGAATAAGTCGAACCCGATGCGCGAACTCTCGATGAACATCAAGCGCTTCAACGCCAAGCGCAACGACGAGACGATCGATAACTTCTGGGAAGCGCGCGAAGGCTTTCTCGGCATGCAAAAGATGGTCGGCGCCGCGCCGCTCATGGCGAAGATGCTCAAGAAGCCCGTCTTTAAATCGCTCGTGATGATCGGCTATTGGAACAATCGCTCGGTCAAAAATATTGAGAACATGTTCCTCTACTTGATGAAGCACTTTACCAAAGAGGGCTTCGCGGGCGAGGTCGATCTGCCGGAAAAAGTCGAGAACGAAGGCATCTACCACCCCGCCCACAAGGGCATGTTCCAAACGCCCGAGGCCTATCTCGCCTGGTACGAGCCCTGGTATCTCAAAACGTATGGCAAGAAAGCGTGGGACCGGATCGGGTTCATCACGCACGATCTCTTTTTGGTCGACTGGAATCACCCGGTGCTCAATGCGGCGATCGCCGAGTGGGAAGGCCGTGGCGTCGGCGTGATCTGCTCGATGACGGCCGTCTTCAACGCGCACATCGTTTCGCGCGGGCATCTCAAAAATAAAAAGGGCGAGAATCTCGTCGGCGCCGTGTATCACAACGTACCGCTCTACCTCGCGGGCTCGATGTTCGCAGGCGCGCCCGAAGCGTCGATCGATCTCATCCGCGATCTCGGGTCGCCGCGCGTCTACACGTCGCCCGTCAACGCCGCGATGTCGAAAGCGGAACTGAAGATCTCGAAGTTCGGTGTCGCGTCGCTGGAATATATCGGCAACGTCGTCACGCCGGAAACCGAAGGCATTCAGCCGCTCCCACCGATCTGTTCGCGTGAGGCGGGCGACGAAATCTCCGCACTCGAGCCGATTCCCGATCGCGTGACGTTGCTCGGCGATATCACGACGCGGTGGCTCAAGCTGCGCCACATTGCGAACTCGGAAAAGAAGCTCGCTGTCTTCGTCTATAATTTCCCGCCGGGACCGGGCAACGTCGGCGTCGCGTACTTCCTCGACGTCGCGGGATCGCTACGCTCGATGCTCGGTGCGCTCAAAGCCGAGGGTTACGACGTCGGCGAGGTCGACGAGACCGATAAAGAAGTCTCGGATAAACTTCGCGACATGTACGCGGGCTATCTCAACGTCGGCGCCGTCTCCGCGGGCGAGATGCGCGACTGGGTCCACGAGATGACGCCGCAACACGAAGCACTCTTCTACGACGTGTTCGGTCAGCCGCCGTCGACGATCCCGATCAAGGGATTGCGCTACGGTAAGGTGCTCGTGCTTCTGCAAGACATGCAGGGCATGGAAGACATGTCGGTCATCCACGACAAACAGGCGCCGCCGTCACCGTGGCTGCTCGCATCGTATCGCTACGCGACGCGCCGCTTCAATGCCGATGCGATGATTCACGTCGGCACGCACGGCCTCGTCGAGTGGAGCCGCGGTAAAGAATGGTGCCCCGCAAAAGGCGATTATCCCGAATTTCTCGTCGATAACTGCCCGCACGCGTACATCTTCAACATCCTCGATCCCGTCGAAGCCTCGATCGCGCGCCGCCGCTCGTATGCGACGATTCTCTCGCACCTCTGCCCGCCACTGCGCGCGGTCGAGGGCAGCGAAGATCTTCGCAACTTGCACCGTCTCGTGCACGACTACTACAATCTCATGTCGACCGATACTGAAAAACGCGACGACGTCGCATCCGAAATCGCTGAGATCGTCAATCGCACCGGCCTGCGCATCGAATCGCCCGGCGGCGCCGATCGCGATTTCGTTTCCAAAGTCCACGACGAACTCGTCGCACTCGAAGGCGAATTCGCACCGACGGGCCAGCACGTCTTCGGGCGCAATCTCTCGGAACAAGATCGCCTCGACACGTTCCACGCGTGTCTGGAATACGCGGACGTCGATCTGTATCGTTTGCTCGCGAATTGCTATGCGTTCGACTACGATGCATTGACGCGTCGCCCGCACGATCGCATGCCCGACGGCACGTACCATCACGAAATCGTCGATCAGCTGCGCGAGGCCGGCCGCGTCTTGCTCTCATCGGAAGTGTTGCGCGGACCGGGTTCGGCCGTCGACGGAAAGGCGAAGTTGCGTCAAACCGCGATGCTCGGCATCTTGCAGTCGCGGCCGATCGCAGGCCACAAACTCGCGAAGAGCCCCTACGATATCGAACAGCTCGCATCGTACGTCGATCGCGCACGCGAACTCTTCATGGAACTCGGGCGCGTCGGCGATGCCGAGCGCGAAGGCCTCATCAAAACGCTCGCGGGCGAATATCTCGAACCGTCATCGGGCGGCGAAGTCGTCGGCGATTGGACGGTACTTCCGACGGGTCGCAATATGGCCTCGACCGACGTGCGGATGCTGCCGCGCGAAGCCGCGCAACGCAAAGGCAAGCGCACGGTCAAGCAGATTCTCGACGCGGCAGTAAAAGAACGCGGCCACATGCCCGAAGCCGTCGGCGTCGTGCTGTGGGGTTCCGAAGTGCTCGAGAGCGAGGGCGTCGGCATCGCGCAAGCGCTCGACCTCATGGGCGCGCGCGTTGCGAAAGATCGCTTCAACCGCTCCGAACGCGCCGAACTCATCTCACTCGACGAACTCGGCCGACCGCGCGTGGATATTCTCGCGAACACGTCGGTCGTGTTCAAAAACACGTTCCCCGGCGCGATCAAACTCATCCACGAGGCGGCGTATCTCGCGGCGACCGCGGACGAGCCGCACGAATTTAATTTCGTCAAGAAGCATAGCGATCACATGATCGCAAACGGCATCGATCCCGTGCTCGCTCGCGCGCGCTGTTTCGGGATGGGCGAAGATGCGTTCATGGGCCAAGTCGGCATGATGCTCGACACGGGCAAGTTCGATGACTTCAACGATATCGGTAACGCGTGGATGAGCGATAACTGTAACGCGTACATCCCGGAGTTCACGCAGATCCGCATCCGGCCCGCGCCCGATGCGCAGAAGTATCTCGTGAATCTCGTCGAGATCATCCAGCAACCGCTCATTCAAATGGCGAGTGGTGGTCCGGTCAAAGAAGATATGTTCGCATCGTTCACCTCGGCGTTCGGCGCGGCAAAACGCGCGATGGGTCAGGAAGATACGATGATCGTCGTGAGCGATCTCACCAAGCGCGAACCCATCGTGCGCAACTTCCGTAACGTCGTCGTCAACGGCGTGCTCACGCGCTTCCACTCCAAATCGTGGCGCGACGCGATGCTCGAACACGGCTACTCGGGCGTGATGGAGTTCGGGGACATCTTCAAAGCGATGCGCTCGACGGAAGCCGCACTCGGCAACACGATCTCACCCGAGCTCTGGAAACGCACCGTCGAAGTAACCCTCGACGATTGGCAGCGCATCGCCGATGCCAACCCGCACAAAACGCGCGAGCTCGGCGAGACGCTGCTCGACACACGCCGTCGCGGCATGTGGGAAGATGCCGACCTCGAGAACGCGCTCAAGGCCAAGCTCAACGAGCTCGATAGCGATGTCGAACTCGCGACGTACAAGAAACAACTGGCGGGCGCCGCTGGAGACTAAGTGATTCGGCGTTCGATGCAACGATCGCCGCCGATTTTCTCTTAGTCCGAACGCTCGACGGATGCGTTCTCGACGTTGGACTCTTGATCGCCATCGGTCTCGCTCGAACCGTCATCGCGCGAATTATCGCTTTCGATCGACTCGTTTTCCGGTCGCTTCTCGGCCGATTCGTCATTCATCATTTCGTCGGCTCCGTTTCACGTGCGAGCGCCGCGCGCGCACTGTCGATTTCGTCGGAAGTCGGCTTGCGTGTCGCATCTCCGTGCAAATCGCGCGCGGCCGCGTAGGCCGCATCGGGTGGGAGATCGAGATCGCGTTCGTACGCTTCCGCATCGCGCGCGATATCGCCGTCGATGCCATTGGGGAGTTCCGTGTTGAGCATGCGCTTACGTGTCGCTTCATCCATGAACGATGCCTACCCTGAAGAGAGGCGCACTATTGCTGGTTGCTCGCCTCGAGCGTGCTCACTCCGACGACTCGACCGCCGTCGAGTCGCCCGTTTCCAGGTTTTCGACCGTCCGAGCCATCGCCTCGCGAATGTCGTCTGCGCTACTCGCCACGATGAGATCGGGCCGCTCCGTCCGCGTACCATGCTCGTCAATCACGAACACGCGATACGGCTTCTTTTCATCCATCGCGCTAGACCGGGAGCGCCTGCGTACGAGGCAAAGCGTCGAGCGCCTCAGCCTCCTGCGCGATACGGCGCGCCATGTTGCCAAAAATCAATTCGTGGAATGGTAACACCGAATACCAATAGAGATACCCGAACGCGCCGCGCGGATCGAAGAACGCCGTCTGCTGCAACGCGCGAAACCCATCGTCGTCGACGATCTCGAATTGCAACCAGGCATATCCCGGCAAGCGCATTTCCGCACGTAAACGCAGCAGACGATCGGGTTCGTAGGCTTCCACACGCCAGAAATCGACCGCGTCGCCCACACGTAAGTCCGTCGCGTGACGCCGACCGCGGCGCGTTCCAAAACCGCCGACGAGCCGATCGAGAATACCGCGCAATTCCCATAATCCATCGGCATAGAGCCAGCCACGCGTTCCGCCCAGACTCGTAAAAACCGTGAAGAGCGAGTGCGCGCTTGCCGACGACCGACGCATGCGCCGATCGATGAGCATCCCTTGCGTGGTGCCGGCGAAATTACCGGGAAGCGCGCGCACGTCGAACGCACCGAACCACGTCGTTTCGGGCCCGACGGTCGTATATCGATCGAGCGCACGATGAACCGCGAGTTCGTAGCTCACGGGCACGATCTGCGGGAAGATGCGTAGCGCGCGATCGTCGCGCACGACGACGGGATTACGCAAACCGTCGACGAGCGGTCGCGCGATCGACGCGGGTATCGGCGTGACGAGATGGATCCATCCCGATGAAAGACGCGGCGTGAAAAACGGCACGACGATGAGCGAACGTTTGAGTTCGCGGATCGCCGCGTAGCGCATCATCATTTCTTTATACGAGAGTACGTCGGCGCCGCCGATCTCGAAGATTTCGTTCGACTGCGAGGGTCGTTCGAGTTCGGCAACGAGATACGACAGCACGTCTCGCACGGAGATCGGCTGACAGGGCGTGTCGACCCACTTCGGTGCGATCATGACGGGAAGCCGTTCGGTCAAGTACCGCATCATCTCGAACGATGCGCTCCCCGACCCGACGATCATCGCGGCCCGGAATTCCGTCACGTGAACGCCCGTGGAGCGAAGCGCTTCGCCCGTCGCGTGACGGCTGCGAAGATGTCGAGAGAGCGTGGCGCCCGCGACCCCGAGGCCACCGAGATACACGATGCGCTCGACGCCCGCGTCACGCGCGGCGTTTGCGAAAATTTCGGCCGCTCGGTGATCGTCTTCGGCAAAGTCGCCGCGACCACGCGTCATCGAGTGGACGAGATAATACGCGACGTCGACCCCATCGAGCGCCGCACGAATGCTCGGCGCATCGAAGAGATCGCCCTCGACCGTTTCCGCAGCTTCGAAGCGACCCGCAAGTCGTGCCGAATCGCGTGCGACGAGTCGGACGTCATGGCCGGCAACGATCAGCCGCGGTACGAGCCGTCCGCCGATGTAGCCCGTCGCACCCGTCACGAGAACGCGCACTACGACGACTTCTTTCGATACACGCGTACGCGTCCGAACCCGAAGAGTCGAGCGATCGGATTGCTCGGAACGCCCGCGCCGATTTCCGCGAGCGTCTCGCCTTCACGCGTGATCGCGAGGGTCAGTTTTCGCGCGTGCAAGACGCGCGAAAGACGGCGCGTGAGCAACGCACTCGAACCGATAAAGCGCAGCCCCGGCCGTTTGGGGCCGAAGGAGCCGATCTCGGCACGAATGCGCGACCCATGCGCCGTCACGTCGATGACGCGATTATCGTCGAGCGAGAGCTCGAGATGTCCCGTAATCTCGACGTCGGCGGCCACGTGTGCGACTAGTGCCCGCTCTTGGCTTCGCTCGTGCGAATGCGCAGGGTTCCGTTGACCTTCCATTTCGCCGACGGCGACTCGGCGTGCGCCGTGCTCGGCACCCAAACTTCCATATTTTCGAACGCATACTCGATCGTCGCGCCGCGGCCGGTCAGGAATCCGTAAAGACCCTCGGCGAGCTCGGGCCACGTGGTCGTCGGCTTCTTGTCTTCTACCATGGCGATACCTCAGAATGGAAAAGGAGCGGTCTGCACCGTTGAGATGCCCGCACGGGGGTGTTCGTTCCCCGAATCACCCGCGCTACACGTCTATCGCCCTTAAATTCAGCTTATCCGACCACGCAGAGGGTGAGCCCGCGTCGTCACCGCCGAATCACCTAGCCGGTCCGCAGCATGCTCACGGTCGAGGAGAGCCGGCGCTATTTTGGCGTGATGCCGGTCGTCGCGGGCGACGTCATGGGCATCAAATGCGTGAGCTTCTATCCCGTCAACGCGGGGTCGCCGCATCCGACGCACATGGCGATGATCTTGCTCTTCGATTCGAAGACCGGCATGCCGCTCGCAACCCTCGATGGGCGATTGACATGGCGCTCGTGCGATGACGACAGAGGCGGCCGTGCGCGGCGCCGATGTCGTGGTCGTCGCCACGAGTTCGCTCGTGCCCGTTCTTCGCGGCGCGTGGCTCAAGGATGGCGCTCACGTCAACGCCGTCGGCGCCTGCCGCCCGACCTGGCGCGAACTCGACGACGACGTGCTTCGCAAGACGCTCATCGTCAACTCACGCGAAGCCGCAGCGCTGGAATCGGCCGACGTGATTCTCTCGGGCGCGGCGATCGATGCGGAAGCGAGCGAAATCTTCAGCGGTCGAAAGTTCGTGCCATCGTCGCAAACGACCATCTTCAAATCGCTCGGACTCGCCATTGAAGACATCGTTTCGGCGAAGCTCGTGTACGACGCGGTGCGCTCGTGAACGACGTTCGCGCTACACGCGCGCCGAACGCGCACGTCCTTCGACTCCGCGACTCGCGTCACGGCCACGCCGCACCAGCGGCTCTTCGACCACGCTCGTGACGACCCAAGCGATCGTAAGTGAAGCCGCGACCGCGACGGCGCTAAACGCGATGCCCCATACGGCGTCGGTTTTCTCGCTCGCACCGACCCACCTGGGAATGCGTGCGGCCAAAAGCGCGCGGGCGATCGGCTGATGGTACAGGTATAAATTATATGAGATCAGCGACAGAAACGTAAGCGCCGGATTCGCGAGCAGGCGCTGCCAGAGCGGAACCGCGTAGAGCGAGCCGATCGTCAGCACGACGAAACTCGAAGCGAGTTCCGTCCGACCCCACACGTACCACGACGTTGGCCAATCGGGGAGCACGCGCGCATCGAACGCCCCGCGCACGACGAAGCCACTCGCGAGCGTGCCCACGATCGCGACCGTCGTCCACAGGGTTTGCCGCGACGCGAGTTTCGGCGCGTGCGTCGCGAGCGCGCGATAGACGTACGCCGAGAACATCCCGGCCGCAAAGAGATCGATCGTGCCGGGGAGCTGCTGGATCTGGTGCAACGCATCGGGGTGCGGTGCGACGACGAGCCGATAGCCGAGCCCGAGCGCGACGAGGGCGGCAAACGTCGGCACCGGACGTCGCATCGCACACCACGCGATCGCCGGAAAGAGCACGTAGAATTGGACTTCGATCGCGAGCGACCACAGCACGCCATTGATGCCGCCGAACGTATCGTTCGACCAGATGTGAACGAAGAACGCATGAGACGCGAGTTGCACGAAGGCGTCATGTAAGGACGCGAATTGCGTCCAGCCGCAGACGATCGGGACGCCGATCGAAAGTGCGTACGACGGCAAAATCTTGAACGCGCGTCGCGTGCCGAACTGCGCGAGCGTCGGCACTTCGAGGCCGTCGAAAAGCGAGCGTGCGTAAGGATAAAATAGCACGAAGCCGCTCAAAAAAAAGAAGAGGTCGACGCCGACGAATCCCGTTTCGGGAATCGCGTTGAAGTTGACGACGAGCGCGCCGATATGCACGTCGGCGCGGAGCCACGTGATCTCCCACAGGTGAAACCAAACGACGAGCGCGATTGCGATGCCACGTAATCCCTCGAGCGGCGCGAGATGCTCGCCAACGTCGCGCACGCCCGCACTCACGCCGCGCGCAGCGCCGGATTCGTCGACCAGATCACGATCGCGACGACGATGGCGATCACGCCGCCCGAGACGAAGCTCGCCTCGAGCCCCGCGACCGTCGCGAGCGATCCGAGCACGAGCGAGCCCGCCGGCACGAGTCCGAGAATGATCATCGAAAAGACCGAGATCGCGCGGCCGCGCATATCGTCGGGCGAGAGCGATTGCAACATCACATTCGAACTGCCCGCAAACGAAAGCACCGCGCATCCGATGACGACGAGAACGACGACCGCAACCGCGAAGACGTGCACGGTGCCGAGCACGATCGTTCCCAGCGCCATCGCGAGCGCGCTTGCGAACCACACGACCGCACGCCGATCCGCGCCGACGAATGCCGTGATGAGCGAACCGACGATCGCGCCGCCGCCCGTCGCCGCAAGTAAGATGCCGAGCCCGCGCGCATCGACGTGCACGACGTGCGCCGCATACGCGGGCAAGAGTTGCGCGTAGGGGCGCACGAGCAAACACGTCACCACGAGCATCGCGAGCACGGAACGTAAGATCGGATGCCCGAGCAAATAGCGTACGCCCGCCAAAATCGATGCGAAAACGCCCTCGCGAATCGTCGAACTCGGGCGTGCCGGCTTCATGAACACGAGTGCGGCGACGACGCCGAACGTGAGCACCGCGTTGATGTAAAACGATGCCGCAACGCCGACGGAGAGAATGAGAATTCCGGCGACGGGCGGTCCGAGCACGCTCGGTGCGTTAAACGCGACGGAATTAAGCCCGATCGCATTGCCGAGCGCTTCGCGCGGTACGAGCAACGGCACCCAACTCTGACGCGCGGGAGCATCGAAGGCCGCCGTCGCCGCGCGAATACTCGAGAGCACGAAAATCTCTAACAGCGTGATGTGTCCGGAGCTCGTGAGGATAGCCAGCACGAGGGCGGCCGCGACGATAAAGCCGTTGGTCCAAAAGAGCACGAGCCGTCGCGGAAAGCGATCGGCCACCACGCCCGCGAGCGGCGAGAGCACGATGACGGGCACGGCCGAACACGCACCGAGTATGCCGACGTCGAGCGAGGCGAGCGCGGGCGTCCCTGCGATCTTCACGACGAGATAGCCGAGCGCGGTAATCTGCATCCACGTGCCCGTGTTCGATACCAGCAGACCGAACCACAGGAGCCGAAAGTCGCGGTAGTGGAACGGTACGAAGAGCGCGGGCGAACGCTTCGGTACTGAAGTTTCGAC
>JANYGA010000135.1 GCA_025359485.1 Rhodospirillales bacterium
TTAATGCGTCGAGGGTTTCAGCGCGGCCGACACCGCGTCGGCAACGGCCGTCTTGCCGCGAGCCACGAGCTCAGATGCCGAGTCCTTCGCGCGATCCGTCAGTCGCCCACCAACCGGTCCGAGATTTTCCCGCTCGAACGCACTGATTGGAACGACGAGTCCGGCTAGGAAGCCGACGGCAACCGCACCGAGGCCGAGGATCAGCGGATTTTTCGACACGATGTCGTCCGTCGTCGAACGCGCGCTGTCGGCGGTCTTCGAGAGCGCGTCCTTTGCGGTCTGCGTCGCGTCCTGTACCGACTCGATCGCGTTGTCTTTCATCGTCGTCGTCGCATTCGTCGCGTCGTGAATGAGGCTAGCTGCGTCGCTCATAAAGCTCGTTCTCCAAAGGAAGTCGATGATGCGTCGGCACGATTGTTCTGCGAAGCGGATGCTTTGATCATTCGCGAACCGACGATTCCGAGGATGAGGCCCGTCGCTGCGAGCGCGAGCGGCTTTTCGCGGCCGAATTTTTCGACGTCGGAGACCAAACGATCCCCGTCGGAATCCGTCAGGTACGATCCGACACGCTCGAGATTGACGACGCCCAGATCCGCGAGACCCGCGACCGAGCGCCCGAGATCATCCGCACGAAGTTCGACGGCGATTCGTCGCAAGCTCGCTGCACTCCCGAGCAATCTCTCTCCGGCAACACTCGAACTCGTGTCGATTTGTTTGAGGAGTAAACCTTTTAGGCCGCTCTGTGAATCTTTCATCGTGTGATGCCATTACCCACTGGTCTCCGTCCAGAAACCTGAACTTCTTGAAAAAGAGACTCATCAACGCGTGATGATGACCGTTGGATTGCCGTCAAAACAATTCTTAAAAATTCGCGTTTTGACTTCGGTAATGAGGGAACGGCGGCCACACAGCGCTGCGTTCAACGTTGCGTATTACGAATCACCGACAGGACCACGTACGTGAAACTGCCCCCCTTTCGAGTGGCCGCAGTGGGAACGAGCATCGCGCTCGCGTTCTCACTCGGCCTCTACAGCCTCCGACCCGCACCCGCATCGGACCATCAAGACTCGCCGTTGACGGTCAGTCGGCCGGGCATCGACATCTCCGACGTCTACGTTTACCCGAGCCCGCGCGATGCACGGAACGTCGTGCTCGCGATGGACGTCTCACCGCTCATTCCGACCGGCATGGGATCGACGCGTCAATTCGATCCTGGCGCGATGTACCAGTTCCATATCGGAACGGGCGACGATTTCACAACCGATCTTGCGATCGAGTTCAAAGCATCGGGCACCGGATCCACGCAACAAGTCGCGATGTACGGTCCCGAACGACCGGCGATGGACGGCCTGCAATCACGATTCGGAACGCGCACGGGATCGGTCGCGTACGGCCAGACGACCACGCTTCCCAACGGCATCAAATTTTTTGCCGGACCGCGCGAAGATCCGTTCTACTTCGACTTGACACAGTTCTTAAAGATCATTCCGGATCGCGATTTCCACAACCAGCCCAATCCCGTCGCGCCGAGCGCGACGTGCTTCCGCAAAGAGGGCGCCTCGGATACGCTCGCGGGATTCAACGTTCTTCAACTCGCCGTCGAAGTGCCGCGGACGCTGCTCGCCGACCGCAAGGGAAATGTCGGACGAATCAACGTGTGGACGACGACGTCGCTGCCGATCAACGATACGGCTTCGCAGCCCACATCGGCGGCGTCAATGCTGGCCGGTATCGCGTCGCGTTACAACACCATCATAGGAACGCCGAGTGAAGATACGGCGACCTACACGCAGGTCGAGCGCCTCGGACGCCCCGCGGTCAAAGAAGCGACGGAAAATTTCGCCGATCACGATAAGACCAACCGCAGCCTCATTACGAGCGATACGGTTCTCGCGCAGTCGATTTTGACGTTTGAGAAAAAAGCGGCGCATCGTTCGGACGCCGTTGCAAACGCAGCGCTTCACGTGCTCATTCCCGATGCCATCGAAGCCGATCTCTCGGCTCCGGGCCCGGCGCGCTATCTCGCCGTCGAAACTAATGGAAAAAGCGGCTTGCCGATCGCGGTGATTCGCTTGGTTCCACCGCCGCTGATTTACGGTGTCAAACGTTCGCTCGGCGATCCGTATCGCCACTTCGGCGGCCGCGACTTACGCAGCCCCGTCATCGATCTCTCGCTCGGGGCGCTTTTCGGTAGCCTCATTCCCAAACTCGGCCTCGCGCCGGAAGATCATCAGGAGACTGCGTGCTTAACGAGCGATTTCACGACCCCCGCGGCGAAACACCTCGAAGCCGGCTTCCCGTATACGGGAGCGCCGCGATGATTCGCACGAGCATCGTCTCCCTCGCAACCACGCTCGCACTCGTTGCGACTGTCACGGTCGCGCAGGCACAACCCGTTCCGACGCCTGGCGAGACCTACGCCCCCGTCGGCGCATCACCCGCACAACCGAAAGTCCCCGCACCGACGGAGACGACGAAGCCTCCGACGGGCGATGGATATCAGACCTTCAAGCAACGTCGCGAGACATTCGTCATGGGCGATTACCTCATCCATCCGCGCATCCACGATGAATTCACCCCGGGAACGGGTGGCAAGGGATCGTATCGCATTCGTGGCGGTTCCGAGTTCAACATCGGAAACTTCCAAGGTCTGGTCGAAGGCGAATCGCGGACGTTCATCTCGCGTCATGAAAACGGCTCAGTCACATCGATCGGTAAAGCCGGCCAGACCTTCGTTCCGGCATTCGATGTGCAAGAAAATCAACTCGTCGGCCGCGTCGGCCTCAAGTTGCTCGAACCACGGATCTATCTCGGCGTCGCCTATCTCACCAAATCCAATAACGCCGGGTATCCAAACGCGAGTGGCCTCGGGCTCGGGCTCACGAAGCTCCCGGATAAAGAAGGTCCGGTCTCCGTGTACTTCAGTACCTACTATTATCCGAATCTCACCGGAGCCTATCACGCACCGGGACCCAATTCCGGCTCGCTCGGCGTGTCGTATCGACTCTTCACGTATGAAGTGGGCGCGGCGATCCACCCCGTCGGATCACCGATCTTCCTCGATGCCGGATTGCTTGGAGATCGCACCACGGGGCGACAGAGCAGCCCGTCTAACCAAACGCGGATCGCACCCTACGTCGGAATCGGGTTCTTCACGCGCTAACCGGCGTTCGGCATCCGTTCCACCGGGAGGCGCACGGTAACGTGCGTCCCCCGACCGGGAATGGGCGACGCTACGAATTCTCGCGCGAGCGTGTCGATGATGAAGAGCCCACGTCCCGATTCGCTCATCATATCGGGTAATGCCGGTACGCGCACGAACCCCGGTCCGCGATCGAGAACGTGGAGGACGGGTTCGCGGTCGGACCAGTCGAGGGTGACGTCGATCGGACCCGGCGCATGGCGAACGACGTTTCCGATGAGCTCGCCAAAAATAACTTCGCTACCGAGGTAATCACCGTCGGCCGTGCCCTCCGCACGCAATGCGGCCACGAACGACGACCGCGCACCGTGTGCGGACATGGCATCGCGTGCATCGAACGTCCAACGCTTGGATCGTCCGAACTCGACCGTGAGCACGGCGACATCGTCGTGAACGCCATCGTGCAAAACGGTATCGCGAATCAATCGAGCAGGGTCTCCGCTATGCATGACGGCCGCAGAGGCGACGGTTGCGCACAAGCGCTCTTCGCCGACGAAGATATCGCGCGTCGCTTCGATCAAGCCGTCAGTGTAGAGCACGAGCAACGAATTTGCCGGAATCGAAACGAGCGTTGCGATGCGTGGTCGCTCCGAGATGAGACCGAGCGGCAACGCAGCTTCGAGACGTAAGAAAATCGTCGTTCCGTCGGGGCGTCGGAAAATCGGCGGCGGATGTGCCGAGCTCGCGTACCGCATCGACCATGTTTGCGGATCGATGATCCCGACGAACGCCGTCGCAAAGCGCTCCTTCGATTCGCGCGCGACGAGGACCGAAATCGATTCGAGAATCTCACCCGGATCGAAGCCTTTGAACGCAACGAGGCGGATCGCCTGACGCAGACTTCCCATGAGGACGGCCGCTTCGAGACCTTTGCCCGCGACGTCGCCGATCGAGACGACGACGCGGCCGTCGTCGAGCGTGAAAGCATCGTACCAATCTCCGCCGATCTCAGCTTCGCGTTCCGCTGCGACGTAGACGGCGTGGAGATCGAGACCGGGGACGCTCGGGAGCGCATGCGAGAGCGCGGCCTGCTGAAACGTCGTCGAAATGTGGCGTTCGCGCTCGAAAATTTGCGCGTTCTCGATCGCGACGCCGATGCGTTTGCCGACGATCTCGGCGAGATGCTGTTCGTCCGGCCCGAGCGTGCGCACACCGGCTGTAACGAAATTGATCGAGCCGTAGATTTTCCCGCGCGCGACGATCGGCGCGACGATCGCGGAGTGCATGTCGAAATCGAGGAGCAAGTTGAGATGCCGGGCGTCGGCGGCTGCCAGCACGAGATCGTGACGCTCGATCGTTTGCATCAGGGTCGATTCGTGAGCGAGCGCACGCGCGAAGGCTTCCGTATCCGCATGAGGTGGATACTGCCGCACGAGATGCCACGCCGCTGCGACACGGTCGGGATCGCGGTGCGCGATCGCGATGGGTTCGGGACGCCCGTCGTCTCCAAAAAGATAGATGGAACACCAATCCGCGATCGACGGAACCGCCTGTTCTGCGACGTTCTGAAGAATGCCGACGACGTCGCTCGCCGGGCCGAGCACGTCGCTGACGCCATCGAGAAACGTGAGTGCGAGCCCGGCGCGCTGTTGGTCGTCGATATCGGTCGCGCTTCCGACGAAGCGCTCGATGCGACCGTCGGGATCGTACGTGGGCTCCATGCGCGCGAGGAACCAGCGATACACGCCATCGTGCCGTCGTAAGCGATGGCGCGATTCGAATACGTTGCCACTGGCGACCATCTCGCTCCACATGCGGCCGACGGCTTCGAGGTCGTCGGGATGCACGATCGACGTCCATGCGTGGCCGATCGCATGTGCCGGACGAATTCCCGTAAACGCGATCAGTCGCTCGTTCCAGTAATCGACGTATCCATCGGGCTCGGCGGCCCAAATGAATTCGGGCACGGTTTCCGCGAGCATACGAAACGAATGCTCGGCACGATGGTGCACGTCGGTATCCATGGCCGTCGCGCACCACGCGACGAGTCGTCCTCGTTCGTCGCGAACCGGGACTGCACGAATGGCATGCCATCGGTAGGCGCCGTCGTGGCGACGAATGCGCGATTCGAGCTCCATCGGCGTCGTCGTCGTCAGCGCTTCGTTCCACATGGCGAGGGTACGCGCGAGATCGGCGGGCGCGATGAGATCCTCCGTAGCGGCGCGCGCGATCTCACAGCCCGCATACTCGCGGAAGCGATCGTTCGCGTACGTCGCGAGACGACCATCGGCCGTGGTCGTCCAGACGAGTGCGGGAAGCGCCTCGAGCAGCGCATGCGTCGCGAGCGGACCCGTAGGTTCGCCCAATCGGTCGCGCCTGCGATCACTCTCGCGAGACATCTCCATCCATTCCGATAACGCATCGCCGCGAGGAGGGGAGCCCGCGGACTTGCCGGTCATTACCCGAGCAAACGACATCTTAAGGCAGGAGTAACCTGCAAGTGCACGACGTGAGCACAACGAGGTACGTATTCATGACGCGCCACTTCGCCATTCGGGGGCTCGCAAGCGCGGCCACCGCCACGATCGTCGCACGAAGCGCAACGTTCGCCGATGCATCGGAAGCACCACGTCCGTGGGAGGCCGCTCCGCGCGAAGGTTTCGATGCGATGCTTTGGCGCAAGCGGCACGCACGACTCGCCGCCGACGTCGCGCGTCGTCAACCGCGCGTCATATTTTTCGGCGACTCCATCTTCGAACGCTTCGCATCGACGGGTGCGCGATCGTGGCGCGCGCGCTTTACGCCCGCGAGCGCGATGCTGGTCGCGACGAGCGGCGACACGACGCAGTCGGCGCTCTGGCACATCGACCACGGCATCTTCGACGAGATCCAACCGCGCATCATCGTCATGCTCATCGGCACGAACGATCTGCCGGCATTTTCGCCACGCGATTGCACGCGCGGAATCGCGACCGTCGCAAACCGGCTTCGCGAACGTCTTCCTTCGGCGCAGCTGTTGCTGCTCGGTCTTCTTCCACGCTTCGACTCGCCCGAGCTTCGCGATGCGGCCGTCTCCGTCAACGTGTTGTTGGCGAATGTGGCGTTCGATGCGCGCGTGCGTTATCGCGATATCGGTGCGTTCGTCGCGGGCGACGAAGCACGACCGTCGCGCGCCTACGAGCCCGACGCACTGCATCTCTCCGAAATCGGTTACGACCGACTCGCTCGAGCGATCGAAGCCGAACTCCGGCGTATGTAGGCGGTTACAGCGCGCGCGCGAGCACGACGGTGGCGTTGGGTCGCGCGACATGAACGTTTTCCGAGCGCATACCTTGCTCCCGATTCCACGCATGCACGACGCGCTCGCCCGCACCGATATCGACGATCGAGAACGATGCTTCGGCGGAAGCAAACGGCCCGTCGACGACGACGATATTGGCGCGCATCAAAGCGTGAATGTGACATCGGACATCGAGCACGCCGACGTGTTCGAAAAGTTGTTCTTTGCCCGGACCCGTGGGGTAGAAGCCGATATCGAACGCGTCCGTTTCGGATGCGGAAAAAATACTGTGAAAGAACGGATCTTCGTTGGGGAAGCGGACCGTGCTGCCGACCGGAACGGCGAGGAGATCCGGGACGAACGTTTTGCCCGTGTTTCGCATCTCGGCGACGATCGGATGGACGGCGGCGACGTCGGTGACCCAGACGATGCTCGGAGCGACGAGCTTGCCAACAATCGTTGCCGCCGATACGGGCGCCGTGTAAAGCAATCCGAACAACGCGACGAGCGTCAGGAGGGAGAAACGAGCGATCATTACTTTGAGCCTATCGTCTAAAATCGTGGCGGCATGAAGTACGGCGTACGATCGCCTTAAGTGCCGGTATGCGTAGCCGATACCTTAAAGATCACGTCTGGAGATCTATCTTGCCATTTCGAACACGCCGACTTTTTCTCAGTAGCGCGGCGATCGCGCTCGTCGGCACGCCGATGCTTACCGCGTTTGCCGAGGCGGCAACGCGCGCGAACCCCGACGATCTCGCGATGCTCAATTCGGCAATCGAACTCGAACGCGCCGGCATTAAAGCCTACGACGATGCCGCCGAGAGCGGATTGCTCTCACCTCCCGTGCTCGAGATTGGCTCGCGGTTTCGCGCCGATCATATCGCCCATCGCGACGCGCTCATCGGCGCGGTTCGCGCGGGAGGCGTCGACGTCTCGGAAAAAACCGCGCACATCGTCTATCCGCCACTCCATTCGCAAGCCGACGTCATCAAATTCGCACTCTCCGTCGAACGCCAAGCCGCGAGCACGTATCTTTCGGTGATCCCCGATCTCGCGGATCGACGCCTCGCGCAAGTTGCGGCCGCTATTTTAGGCGTCGAGACGACGCACGTTTCGAAACTTGCCGAAGCTCTCGGCGACGCGCAAGCGTACCCGCACGGCTTCGTCGTCTAGCTTCGCGTGCTCAGCCGCGCGGGGGGGACGCTTCGCTTCACGTTTCTCGGTAAATTCGCACTGACGACGTTCGCACTCGCCCTCGTCGTCGCGAGCTTCCTCGCCGTCTACCTCATTCGAAGCCATGAGGCGGCGCTCGAAGCGAATGAAGCCGCGAGTGCGGCCGGGCAAATCTCGGCGCTGCTCACCAAACCGCTCTCCTCATATGCGACGACGAGCGGGCTTCCGCCGATGGCGACGATGCACGCACTCGAAACGGTCGAAGCGAACGCCAAGCGCTTTCAATACGTGCTCGGCATGCGTCTCTACGCGCATAACGGCACGCCGATCTATCCCGCCACCGCCAAGCGCGTCGATGACGACGTGCGGCGAACCTTACAAACGGCGGAACTTTGGTCTCGCGATGCCATCGATAACCGCGGCGAAGAAATCCGCACCGAATATTTACCGTTCGTCTCGACGCTCTCGGTCTTCGTCGTCGCCATCGACCTCTCGCGAGCTGAAATGCGCGGCCAAGCCGCAGGCGAAGGGCGAACCGTCGCGATCGCTACGGCTGGCGCGATCGCGATCATCTTCTTGAGTCTCGTGGCACTCGTGACGGGTGCATCGCGCGAACTCGAACGCCGCCGACTCCAAGCGCAAAAAACGTTGCTCGGAACGCTCACGATCCTCGCCGACGTGATCGACAAGCGCGACCGCTACACCGCCGGACACTCGCGGCGCGTGGCGACGTATAGCCGTCTTCTCGCGACGGAATTACGGTTCGCACCGCTCGAGCGCGACACGATCGAACATGCGGCGCTCATGCACGATCTCGGCAAGATCGGCATCCCCGATGCCGTGCTCCTCAAACCCGCGATGCTCGACGAAGAAGAACGCCGGATCATCGGAAGCCATCCGACGATCGGCGCCGAGATCATTCGCGCGTGCGGGACGATGGACGATGTCGTCCCATGCGTCTTGCACCATCACGAACGCATCGACGGCCGCGGCTATCCCGACAAATTGCGCGACGAAGCGATTCCGCGCGGCGCGCGGGCGATCGCCGTTTGCGACTCCTTCGATGCGATGACGACCGACCGCCCGTATCGACGCGCCCTATCGGTCGATGTCGCGCTCGCGGAACTGCGCCGCGTCGCCGGGACGCAACTCGACGCAGCCTACGTCCATGCATTCGAGAAAGTCGTCGCGAAAATTCTCTCCGACTTCGCAGCGACCCGCGAATGGCACGATCCAGACTTCGCGCATCTGCTGATCGAACCCGAGGCGCTCGCGCTTACGTCGTAAAGTACGACGCGACGAATGCCGCAAAGGGCGTGCCGTCGATCTTGACGTTGACCGCGGCGAGTTTCGCCATCGCTCCCGCAGCACCCGAATGATCTTTTTCCGCCGAGACGATTGCCGCTGCGACCGCAGCGCGCGTTCCCGCCATTCAATGAATGAGCACGGGTCCGTTCGCGGCCTCGACCGCCTCGCGCACCGCTTTGATATCGTCTTTGGTCACCGTATCGATCGACCACGGCACCGAGGTGAAGGGGATCGCGGTTCCCGCGAGCGTCGTGGGCGTGATCGCCGCATCGGGTTCGTCGCTTTTGCGAACGCTGACGACCGCAGCGAATCGCCCCGAGGTCAGTTCCTCAGGCGTCGGTTGACCTCCGACGGTAATGCCGTCGATCGTTACTTCATTCTTCATCTACGCGCGGTTCTCGCTACCAGCGCTTAAGTCCGTGGTCGCCGCCCGGGGAAGGCGCGGCCGCACCACCGCGAAACCGACAAGCGAGGCGACATCTCGCACGAAACGGAGTCAACGAAGAAGAATATGGCGGTTGCACCATCGCTCGCATCGATCCCG
>JANYGA010000118.1 GCA_025359485.1 Rhodospirillales bacterium
GCAACCAATAACTTCGATTACACCGCTGTGGGCTTCGTGTGCGCTAATGGCGCGACCATCAACAACGGCACGTTCACGTGTACGATCCCGACCGCCGGGTTCTCCGTTCCCGGCTCGTATCAGAACACCGGAAATGCTGCCGACACGCTGACGCTCTCGGTCGCGGCTCCGGCCGGATTTACCGCGCAAGCGTTCTCAGCAACGGGATGCTCGCCTTCGATCTCGTCGCTCAATAACACCGGCTGTACGATCGGTGCTCCGATCACTGGTGTCGTTGCGGCGGGCTCGACGGGTTCGGGATCGCTCGGAACTGTCAACTCAGGCGGCTTGGGCAACTACATCGTCGTCTACAAGCCGACGACGCCCGGCACGTCGGCCGTCGCACCGTTCACCGCCATCGACTCTGTCGTGGCGGTCGCGGGTTCGCAAGGCGGTACGGTGAGTTCCGATACCAACACCACGCACAACGTGATCTATCCCGGTGGCCCGATCAGCTTGAGCAAATCGCAAGCAATCGTCACCAACTGCCCGACCGGCTCGACGGGTCAGACCGCCGGTGCGGTCTGCCCCGGCGGCACGATCACCTACACGGTGACGTATCTCAACGGCGCTCCGGCGTCGGCGATTGCCGGCGGCACGAATGTCGGCACGCAGCCCGCGTTCACGTACAACGCGATCACGACGCCGGCCTCAGGCGCTGGTGTTCTCGTGGTCACGGAAGACGGCGCTGCCGGCACCAATAACTGGGCGACGTTCACGAACGGTCTAACCGCCGCTCCGACGACGACGGGAACGACGACGTTCACGTTCGCCTACGCACCAACGGCCGGCACGGCTGCCGGTTCGGGCAAGTTCACCGCGACGGCCAACAGTGCGGTCTCGGCGGGCGCGACCGGTACGATCTCCTTCTCGGCGATCGTCAAGTAGGGCACGAAGGATCTTGAAAACGTTCCGCCCAGCGTGGTTCGTTCTCGCTATCGTCACGTTCGTCGCTTCGGCGGCGTGTGGCGCGCGCGCGGCCACGCTCGGCAGAACGCAAGTCCTCAACACGGTTTCGGCGACCTATTCGAACGGCAACGGCGACACGTTCGCTACCGTTTCGAATACGGTCACCGCAACGGTGGCCGCGGTTACGGCCGTCGGCATAACGCCGAACGAAAACGGCTGTAACACGCAAACCGACGGATACGCGGTCGGAAGCAACGTCTCGCGGACGTTTGCGATCAACAATAGCTCCAACATCAGCGACGCTTACGCGATTTCCGTATCCACGACGGGCGGAACGATCGCATCGATCGCCTCGACATCCAACGGTGCGACGACGACCGTCGCCAACGATAGCGTCCTTGCGGTCCTCGCGCCCGGCGCGACGGCGCAGGTGGCCGTCACGATCGCGACGCCGAACGTTCCCGTCGGTACCAACGTGACGATCGCACTCAAAGCGACGTCGACGGCAACGAACACGGCGAACGGTCAAGCATCGTCGACTGCCGCGCAGTGTGCGATCGCGATGGGGAGGGCCGTGATCGCCGGCATGGCCGGTCCGCAATCGCTCTTGCGTAAACTCGTCGACGATGTACCGTTCGAGTCGGTCACTGCGTCGCAGACCGTCAAGTACTCGTTCGCATTTATGAACTACGGTGGATTGCCAGCGCAAAATGCCGTGCTGACCGATGAGTTTCCCGTGGGTGTGACGCCGGCTATTTCCTCAATCCAACTTAATGGCGCTCCGCTTACGACCGGCATCACGCTCGTCGGCCAAAAACTCACGATCGGGCTCGGTTCGCTCGCGCCTGCGATCCCATATAAATTATCGATCTCGGCAACGGTATCGCCCGGAGCTGCGATCGGTAGCGAGGCGATCAATTCGGCGTCGGTTGGTGCGTCCAACGCCCTGACCGCAAGCTCGACGCCGGCGGTCGTTATCGCAGGCGCCGCAAACGTCGTCTACGACGGCTATGCGGGATCGGCAATTCCCGTGCCGGGAGCGGTCGTATCGCTCGTCGATTCGGTAACGGGTCTTCCGATCAAGTTAACCGGGACGCCAACGGCGCCGAACATCGCGAACACCGATCCGTCGACGACGGGACTGAGCGGAACCTACGCTTTCGGTCTCGGCAGCGCGCAGATCGGTCCGGTCACCTACCATATTCTCATTACGGCACCGGGTTATCGCACGCGGCGTATCGCCGTGACGCTCACGCCCGATCCGACGAAGACGTACTACAGCATCACGCTTACGGCGCTCGACGGTCAGCCGCTCTCGGTACCCGGTGGCTTCGCGCTGACGACGGGCTCCGTGACGATGGCTGCGCTCAGCAATCTCTTCGGAAATTTCCCGCTCTTCCGCACGCAGACGATCAAGATTTCGAAGCAGGTCGATCGGACGGTCGCATCGTCGGGCGATCGATTGGTTTACACCTTGAATTTCTCGAACGTCGGAACGCCGCTCGGCGCGACGACGCTCGTCGATACGCTTCCCCCCGGCGTCGCCTATGCACGCGGAACCGCGATCGTCGACGGCGTGCATCTCGAACCGACGGTTTCCGGGCGTACGTTGACGTTCGCGTTCGCGTCGCTCGAGACCAAACACACCATCGCGTACGCCACGGTGATCGTCCCCGGCGTCACCGCGGGAAGCACGCTCACGAACGTCGCGACCGTCTCGGCGATCGCCGTCAATGCGCCCACGGAGACGGTCTCCGCGAGCGCGAGCGTCGATACGCAAGTCATCAACGGCATATTTACGGATCAGACGATCATCACCGGGCGTGTCTTCATCGATCTCGCGCGCGACGGCTGGTTCCATAAAGGCGACGTCGGGATTCCGAGCGTCCGAATCTTTCTCGAAGATGGTGAGTCCGTCGTCACCGATCCCAACGGTCGCTACTCGTTTCCCGGCGTGCGTCCGGGGATGCACGTGCTCAAGATCGATCGCGCGACGCTACCGCCCGGAACGCGAGCCTACGGCGTCCGCGACTACGACGACCAAAAGAGCATTCGGCGTCTCGTTCATGGCGTGTTCGACGGCGGTGTGATCCAAGACGTGAACTTCGCCATAGAGGCCATCCGATGAATCGGTTCCACTTCGTTTCCCCGCGCACGTTACTGGCAATGACCGCTCTCGTCGCGATCACCGCGACGTCGGCGAAGGCCGCTACCGTCGTACCGACCGTCGTCGCGCCGGAAGCCGCTTCGCCCGCGCCCGCGGGTCCCAAATATGGCGACCTGACGCATCTCACGTTCACTGCAACGGGCGAACTCTCGGCAAAACTCGTCTCGCCGCACGATGGCGCCGCCTCGGATTCGATCGCGCCGACCTTCGTCGTCTCGACGGGGCGCGGCGGTGGCGTCGAACTGCGCGTCAACGGCGTCGTCGTGCCGTTTTCGAAAATCGGCGAGCGCAGCGTCAATACGAAAACGGGCGAGACGACGTACCGTTATTACGGCATCGCACTCACCGAGGGCGCGAACCGCGTCGAGGTCACACCGCTCGGCGCGAATGACACACGCGGCCAGAGCGAAGACGTGACCGTTTACGGGCCGGGTCGTCCGGTGCGCATCACCGCGACGATTGCGGGAAACGGCGTTGCCGATGGTCGCACGCCGATCGTGCTGAGCATCGCCGGCTTCGATCGCTACGGCCACCACGCGGCACCGGGAACGATCGTGAAAGCGACGATCGTTCGCGGCGATGCGCACTTCTTGGGTTCGCGCGAACAGACGGTGGGAGCATTCGCACGGAGCGGTGCGTTGCGACCGCTCGTCGACATCCCCGTCGCGCAGACGCAACAAGTGCGCATCGCCGCGAACGA
>JANYGA010000216.1 GCA_025359485.1 Rhodospirillales bacterium
CACTTTGTGCATTTTTCGTAGCCGCTTTTTATCGCGGATATCGTAGCTGAGCAGGTAGACGCGCTGAGCCATCAGCGCGTCACGAACGCGGGATAGTTCGGAATATCGCCCTCGAGCGTGCGCGCGAGTAGCCGTGCTTGCACCGCAAGAACGCGGCGGTACGAGATCGCATATCCGAAAATCGGATGCGTCACCTCCGTATTCATCCGGCGCTCGAACGCCCCGATGACCGAACGTCGCCCATCTTTCGTCAATGCCGATTCTCCCGGTAACGATACGAAGTCGGCTTCGGTGATCTCGCCCGTGTTCACGATCGACAGCACGACTGAATCGGCGATGATCGGTCGGAACTCCTCAGCAAGATCGAGCGCAAGCCCCGATCGTCCGGCCCGCGGGCGATGCAGGAAGCCGAGTTCGGTTTCGAGTCCGACGCTGAGAAGCGCCGCGACACACTCCTTGACAAGCATCGCATAGAGAAACGAAAGCAATGCATTGACTGGATCACGGGGCGGCCGTCGGTTGCGGTTTTCGAAATCAAACGGCTGTCCCGCCTTCAGCATCTCTCCAAAACGAGAAAAGTACGTACGGGCAGCTTGTCCCTAGAGCCCGAGAAGCACGTCGGGATCGTTCGCCCTCACGATCCGATCGATCAACAGTGACATCTGCTGAAGTTCGACGGCGGCACGATCGCCGAGCTGTCGCCGCATGATCGTCCGTTGATTGCGCACCTTGCCCTCAACAAAGCCACGAGAGAGGCGCTGCGTCGCTTCCGAATCGGCGAACGCGCGATGTTGCGCCATGCGCGCATCGAGGCTGTGACTCACGGGAGCGTGACAGATCGCCGAAAGCCACCCGCCGAACGAGAGATAGAAGACGGGTATCCCGCGATCGGCAATCGCGCGAAGGGCTTGCGAACTAACTTGGGCGTTTCCAAAAATCGAGATGTGCGATACCTCGAGCAGCCGAGCGCTGTCGATTACGGCGCCGTCTTTCCGAATCTCGAGCACCTCATCAGATTTCCCGACGGTCGCGCCTTGCGTTACGATGTATAACGGCAATGCATCGTCGGCCGGCGGCGTGAGCGTGCGATGCACGGTTCCGGATCGTTCGGCCCGGAGGAGATTCGTTTCATCGGGCAAGCAGATGCCGACGAGCGAGCATCGCGGGCACTTCGGACTGTCCGTGAGCGGTGCGGGGATCGTCGTCGCTTGAGAGATCGCTCGCGCGTCGACGATCGCACGGAGGGCGAGATCGATGAGATCGTCATCGAAGGCGATCGTTACGCGCTTCCGCGACTCCGCGTAATACAGCACGCCTTCGTCGCTTTCGAATCCGGCCTCGCGCAAAAGCAGGCCTTGCAGACAAAGTTGCACACGTTCGGGATCCCACGCGCCGAGCGGTGTATGCGGTGCGGAGCCACGCTTGTAATCGACCGGTGTTGCGACGCCATGCGCCGACTCGACGAGATCGATCCTGCCCACGATGCCCAGTGTCGAACTCGACAGAGTCACCGAGCGCGCCACCGCCGGGGGGTCGTCGGCTGGTTCGTCTCGTTTTGCAAGTCGGCCGCCGGGCTTGTCGACGCGGGCGTGAATGCGCGAGCCGTCTCGCGTATCGTGACTTTCGACGAATTGCTTGGTGACATGTTCGAGCCAAAACAAACGGCGACAGTACGTCGCTTCGTTGATCATTCGAATCGGAAGGAGCGATTCGTCCATGCGTTGTTCAGGTGGTCTCGTCGACCGGTGCGAACTGGCCGAGTCCAAACTGCGCGTAGCGGCCAAGCGCGAGCGGCCCGCGTATCGGTTCGGAAAACGTGAGGGTTGCCGTGACCGCCTCGCGCGGTGGGCCGTCTCGGCCGTCGCGCTGACGCACGCGCCGGTAATTGCCCGCGAACATCGTCCGGCCACCCGCAAGCGCAATCCGTGCCTTCGGGCCGCGGAGCACGTCGATCTCGGTTGCGACGAGCGACCGATGCGCGAGTTCGCGACGGATCTGATCTTCGGGAGCGTCGACGATGCGGCGATCGGCTTCACCGCCGCGCATCTTCTCAAATCTTGGCAAGACGAATGGCGTGATCGAACGCCATACGACCGCGTTGCCGGGCGGCGCATCGCCGAGAAACGTGACGATGAGATCCTCCGTGCTGCCGTAGATCAGGCGAGCGCTGATCCGCCCCAGACTCGTAAGCGCGCGATGTTCTTCATGCGTGAACGAACGTGGTAGATAGACGTCGACCGTGTCGATCCGCCCGTCGCCGTCACGGTCGCGTGGAAGATAATAGGCGTGGTTCTCGCCGGTCAACGGCTCGCCGTCGGCCGTCTTACCGGTAAAGAGCGACGTATTCTGGCCCTCACTTCGACCGCCCTGAATGGAGAGAACGGCGCGGCGAAAAGCTTCGGCGACCGAGAGTGTTTCGGTCACCGATGGTAAGGTGCCGATGCCTTTCGATGGCTCTTCGAGTCGGAAGCGTACGGCACGTGGAGCGAATACCGGATGCTTGGCGGCAACGGTCGCCGCGACTTGATCGCGGCCGTAATCGGCTGGAAACCGGTACGTACACCAGGTCGTCCCGCGCGGTTCGACGGCTTTACGTTTGCGCATCGTATCCGTCGTCTCGGAGAGCGCGCCGATGAGCCCCGCACCGCGCAGATCCGTATTCGCGCCGAGGCGTCGCACGAGCGGCCCGGTGCCGGTACCCGTTTGGTGCGATGCGAGGTCGACGTTGAACAGTCCATCGCGCACGAGTGGTGCGGCGTCGACGACGGTGATGCGACACCACGATTCCGCTCGACCGAGATAACCGATCGCCGTGCAGAGGCGCGTGAAGAGCGCGTATTGCTCGGTCGATAAGGCAGCATCGTCCCACACGATCTACGCTCGCGTGTGATGGTCGCGAAAGACGACGAAGGCGTCGAGTACGAGACCGGTCTTCCCGGACTTATCGTCCGGCATGTAGTGACGCGTATGCGCCGCGCTCGTGGGCGGAAGGATGAACTGCGGCGCGGTTGCGAGTTTGTCGCAGAGCCCCCGTAGCGTCGCGAGATCCGTTTCACCGCGCAGGTAATATGCGGCGACGAGCGCGCGCAAGATGCGCCACGGCGACGGCGGCCATTCGACTTCGCCTT
>JANYGA010000269.1 GCA_025359485.1 Rhodospirillales bacterium
CTCGATCACCGTGACCTCGCAGAACTGCGTCGTCGCCGCGCAGACGGCCTACGTGTTAGGCCTGCCCCGGCCGACGGCCGCGCTCGAAGCGATGCTCGCGCGACTCGACGCGAGCGCGTATCTCGCGGTGAGCCGCGTCGCCCTCGGCATCGCGTGGATCGACGCTTCGTTCTGGTATCCCGCGCGCGCCGCGACCTATCTCGAACGCGTCGACGCACGCGCGCTCGCGGCGCACGCCGATATCCGCTTACGCTATCACAACGTCGCCGCATGGATCGCGATGAACGTCGGCGACCTCGCGCGCTTTCGCAGCGAACACGTCCTATGGATCGTGGCCGCACGGGACACGGGTTCGCATCGCGCGCTCGCGGGCGCGCACTATAACGGCGCGATGTGCTTGGGCTTCTTCGGCGTCTTCGAGGACGCGCTCGCGGAGCTCGATCGCGCGTTCGCCGTCGTACGCGAATCGCGCCAGCGACTCGGCGAAGGTAGCGCGCACGTCACGGCCGTGATGATCCATCTCTTTCGGGGTGACCTCGCGCGCGCGCGAAGCGAAGCCGTCGCGCTCGCGCGTACGGCCCCCGAAATCCTCTCGCCGTGGAGCCTCCTCGTCGCCGTCACGCTCGACGACCGCGAGCTCATCGCGACGTACCTCGAAACGCGCGAGACCGAGCAATTGCGGTCGCCCGACTTCGACACCGCCGCCGCGTTCGCCGAACTCTTCGTACGCCGCGGCCGTCATCGCGATGCGACGACGATTCTCGATCGCGCGAAGACCGAGGGCGACGTCATTCGCGGCTCGTTCTACACGTTGCTCGCGATGGGCGCGTACGGGTCGCCCGCGACGCGAGCGCGTGCGCGGACGCTCCTCGCACGTGCGGCCGAAGGGGTAACGCCGTCACCGGAGACCTACGCGCTCGCACTCTTCGACGCGCGAGTCGCACGCGAAGAAGGTCGCGCGAACGATGCGTACGTGCTCGCACGGAGCGCCGCAGAAGGTTTTCGAACTTTACGTTTTCCACTACTCGAAGCGCAAGCGCTCGAAGTCACGGGCGACTTCGACGAAGCGCGCGCGCTCTACGCGCGCTGCGGCGCTGCCTACGACGCGCGGCGCCTCGGCGCATTCGTTCCGCCCGATTCGGCAACGCGCGAGAAAGCCGCCATCGCGGCCACGCTCTCGCCACGCGAACGGGAGATCGCGACGCTCGCCGCGCGCGGTCGATCCAACGTTGAGATCGCACGCGAACTCTCGATCACGCATAAGACGGTCGAGAAACATCTCGGCTCGGCGTACCAAAAACTCGGCGTCACCTCGCGAAACGATCTCCATACGGTGATCTAGCGCACGCGGTAAATCCGATGTTCGCGCAGGGCCGCCATTTCGGAACATCGGACTTGCGTCAGTCACCCCCTTTAGTATCTTCGAACGACGAGGCCGGCGTGCGCCATCTCTTGCAATCCGCGATTTCCAGCGCGATCGTCGCGACCGCCCTCGTTACGACGGGATGTAGCGGCGGTACGCAGACGTCGCCGACACCCGTCACGCCGAATGGCACGGCGACGCCCGTCGCTAGCACGACCGCGACACCGACGACCTCTCCGAGCGGAAAACCGACTGCTACACCGACGGCAACGCCAATGCAGACGCCCACGCCGAAGCCGCCCGCGACGCCGACGCCGACACCACTACCCACGGCGACGCCGACCGCGAGTACGAGCTTCACGCGTGACGATTGGCCGCTCTTCGATCACGACTCCGCGCGCACCGGCGTCAGCAACGAAGTGACCGCAACGCACGGTGCGATCGCGCTCAATAAACTCTGGCAGATCGATCTCGGCGATACGGCCGACTCCGGACCGATCATCAAAGGCTCGATGCTCTACGTGACGGTCCACAACGGCACGACGTACGGCATCGCGACGTCGAACGGCGCGAAGGTTTGGTCGTTTACGACTTCGGGCCCGAACATCACCACGTCCGAACCGGCGTACGACGTCACCGCCAACCTACTGTACGCCGGCGGCGTCGACGGAAGCGTCCACCAACTCGATCCGGTGACGGGCATCGAACGGACGGCGAGCGGCTTCCCGGTTCTCGTCACGCTCGCGACGCAGACCGAGAAGGATGCTTCGCCGCTCAACGTTGCGGGCGGCTACGTCTACGCGCAAACGTCGGGATATAACGGCGACGGCAATCCGTACGTCGGTCACGTCGTCGCGATCGGCACCGCGAACGGCCAGACGCACGTCTTCAATACGTTGTGCAGTTCCACGCACGCCTTGATGCAGCCGAGTACGTGTTCGGAGCAACGCTCCGGCATGTGGTCGCGCGCGGGCGTCGTGGTCGATCCGGATCCCGCGATGAACGGCGAGATCTACGTCGCGACGGGAAACGGGACGTCCGCACCCACGAGCGGCAACTACGGCGACTCGGTGCTCGGGCTTCCGCGCGATGCGAGTGCGCTCGTCGGATCTTACGCGCCGACCAATGCGGCGGCGCTCGATGCGCAGGATCTCGATCTCGGCAGTAGTTCGCCCGCCGTCCTTCCGCGGCAAACTTCGAGTTCGACGCCGCTCATGGCCGTCTCGGCCGGGAAGGACGCGATGCTGCGTCTACTCGACCGCGCGAACCTCGGCGCGCGCGCCTTGCAAACGCTCGCACTCGGCCAAGGCCTCTACAGCGCGCCCGCAATCTACGCGAAGCCGGGCGGCCAGACGTACGTGTACGTCGGTATTCCGAACGGCGTCCATGCGTACGCCGTCACGACGACGGGCGGTGTCACGCAGCTCGTCGCCGCGTGGACCGCGTCGCTCAATCTCGGCGGCTCGGGTACCTCGCCCGTCGTCCGTGACGGCATCGTCTACGTAGCGGCCACGAACCAACTCGTCGCGCTCGACGCGACGACGGGGGCGGTCGTGGCGAACAATACGTCACTCGGCGGCGTGCATTGGGAGAGCCCGAGCATCGCGAACGGCGTCGTATACTGCGCCGATGAAAATCATCGGCTCACGGCATTCGCGATCGTCCCACAAACTAGCACTGCGACGAATACCGCACGTCGTCGCTTGTAGCGATCGGAAGCGTCGGTCGTGCGGCCGATGCGACCGTGACGCTTCGTGCAACCGAACTGACCTCATGGAAGCGTTTTCTGATAGTAACGAAAGTCGATATCGAGGCTCCACCCGAGACGCTCGTATAGCCGCTGCGCGGAACGATTCGTGTGTGCCGTCGACAACGTCATCCGAGACGCTCCGGTCGCGCTCGCATATTGCTCGGCATGCGTTAGCAGTGCGGTCGCGATCCCTAAGCGTCGCGCGCCTGCGTCTACGAATAAGTCTTCTACGATCCACATGGAGCGCATCGCCAGCGTGTCGAACGACGGCAGAAGATGGACGAAGCCACGCATCGGACCGCCTTCGCGCTCGACGAAGAACCGAGTAGGACCGAACGTTAAGCGTTCTTTCACGTATTGCCGAGCGCCGTCCACATCCCCGGCACGTCCG
>JANYGA010000014.1 GCA_025359485.1 Rhodospirillales bacterium
GGTTAGTTTGCGGTCGCCGTTGCGGTGAAGCCCGTCGTGACGTACGTATCGGCCGGAACCTTACTCGCATCGATCGCGAGCGCCAAGATGAGGCTGTACGTATCGACGACGGTGCCGGTCCATGACTGACAATTGACGGCAGTCGTCGCGAGTCGCGCGTTGGTTGCGGGCGTTCCTGGCGTTTCCGTAAACGTCGCGCCCGCGGTCGTTCCGCCGGTGCACGTCATTTGAAACGCGCTCGGTGCGATGCTCGTCGTCCCAGAGCCAAGGATCGTCGCACCCGTGAGCGAGACCGACGAGCCGCCGACATCGAGCGTGGTCGACCGAATGCTTCCGGAGAGCGTCGCGGTATTCGAGCAGTTGACGTATCCCGAGACGGTTGCGCCGACGGCACAGAGGATATTAGAACCTGCGCTGGAGGTTACGCCGATCGTCGCTGACGACGGCGACGGCTGCGGCAGCCGTAAGAAACATGGACGATACGAGGGTGAAACGCACGCGTTCTTCGCTTTCGGCAAGAGGGGGAGGAAGGGAGGTCTATCCCTTACAGCACCCTTTTCGGCTCCGAATTTAGCGTAAAGATATTGCCTCGCACGATTGTGAGAACGTCGTTCGTAAAGACTTCCTAACGGAGAGCAAGGCACGGGCATTCTCGTTTCGAACGACGACCGGCATGAAAGCCCACGAATCGCCCGTTCCGCGCGTCGCCTCGCGGCTCTGCGCGATGCTCGCGCTGAGCACTCTGGTTAGCACGAGTGCCGCGCCTGCGCGTGCCGCAACGCCTTCCGGTCAAACGATCGACGGGATTAGCTGCGACCGATCCGAGGGTGCGATCTTTCACATCCATCAACACGTCGCGATCAGCGTCCACGGAAAACCGCTCGAGATTCCGAGCGATATCGGGCGGCCGATCGTCGCGCAATGCCTTTACTGGATCCACACGCACGCACCGGGCGGGCTCGTCCATGTGGAAGCGCCAAAATTCCGCACGTTTACGCTCGGTAATTTTTTCGACATTTGGGGCGAGCCGCTCGCCGCGACGAGCGTTTCGTCGGCACGTGTGAAGCGTGGCGATCTGCACGTCTTCGTGAACGGCAGAGCCTATCGCGGCGATCCGCGCAAGATCGAACTCTCGCAGCATACGGATATCGCAATCGAAGCGGGCCCGCCGTATGCCAAACCCGTGCCGTTTACGGATTGGCAGGGCCAGTAGGCGCTCACCCCAGGCGACTGCGATCGCCGTCGCCGAGGTAAGCGGCGGCGATTTCGGGCCGTCCCGCGAGATCGGCACCCGTGCCTTCGAGTGCGATCGTGCCGCGCTCCATCACGTAGGCGTAATCGGCGAGTGCGAGCGCTTTGCGCGCGTTCTGTTCGACGAGAAGAATCGACGTGCCGCGCGCGCGTTCGCTCGCGACGATGTCGAAGATTTGCGCGACGAGTTTTGGTGCGAGGCCCATCGAGGGCTCGTCGAGCACGAGTAACTTCGGCCGCACGACGAGCGCACGTGCGATTGCGAGCATCTGTTGTTCGCCGCCCGAGAGCGAACCCGCAGCGAGGCGCCGTCGCGTATCGAGAATCGGAAAGCGATCGTACAGTGCCGTAATTTCCGTACGCGCATCGAGATCTTTTCGAAGGGCAGCCGCCACGAGCAGATTCTCTTCCACCGACATCGCGGGCAATATCCGACGACCTTCGGGAACGTGTGAGAGGCCCGCGCGGACGATCGCGTGTGACGGCGCGCGCGTCACGTCGCGACCGTCGAAGCGGATCGTCCCCGCGCGCGCGTCGAGCAGTCGCGAGATCGCAAGGAGCAGCGTCGTCTTTCCCGCGCCGTTGGCACCGACGATCGCGCAGAGAGCGTGCGGTTCGACGCGAAGCGTGATGCCGTGCAAAACTTCGATGCGGCCGTATCCCGCACGGAGATCCGTAATCTCGAGCAGGCTCACGTGCCGAGATACGCTTCGATGACGGCGGGGTCGCGAGCGATTTCTTGCGGCGTTCCCGTCGCGATGACGCGACCGAAGTTGAGCACCACGACCGACGTGCAAATCGCCGCGACGAGCGACATGTCGTGCTCGACGAGCAAGATACCGACGCCGCTGGAAGCGACGCTCGCAATCGTACGACCGAGCACGATCGTCTCCGCGGGATTCATGCCGGCGGCGGGTTCGTCGAGCAGCAGCGTTGCGGGCCGCGCGGCGAGCGCACGCGCGACTTCGAGACGACGCTGCTCGCCATACGGGAGCGCGCCGGCACGCCGACGCAGATCGCGTTCCGTCGTACCGGTGCGTTCGAGGAGCGTGACGATCTCCGAATCGGAGAGCGTTCCGCTTCGCGCGAAGGCACCGGCGCGGACGTTGTCGGCGACGTCGAGTCGCGCGAAGAGGCGAACGTTTTGATACGTCCGCGCGATGCCCGCGCGCGCCACACGATGTGCGGGCAATCGGTCGAGCCGCTTCGTTCCGAGTGCGATCGTGCCGCTCGTGGGTCGCACGACGCCCGTGATCGCGTTAATGAGCGTCGTTTTGCCCGCGCCGTTTGGCCCGATGAGGCCGACGATCGCACCCGGCTCCACGCGAAGGCTCGCATCGTCGAGCGCGGTCACGCCAGCGTAGCGCACGGTGACGTTTTCGGCGACGAGCGCTTCTGCATTCACGCCCGACGCTGCCACAAACCCGCGATGCCGTCGGGGGCGAAGAGCACGATGGCCAAGAGAATCGCACCCGTCGAGACCTCGCGATAATCGGCGAGAAACCGCACACTCTCGGGCAAGATCGTCATTACCGCCGCGCCGATCACGGCGCCGAGCGAACTCGTAACGCCGCCGATCACGCAGCCGACGAGAATCTGCTCCATTCGTGCGAATCCGAAATCGCTCGGCGTGATGAAGTAGTTTGCGTGCGCGTAGAGCACGCCCGCGCAACCCGCGAGCGCCGCGCCCGCAACGAGCGCGCCGAAGCGTACCGCCGTCACGTCGATGCCGACGCCGCGCGCCGCGCTCTCGTCTTCACGCGTCGCGGCGATCGCTAGCGCCGCGCGCGAGCGCTCGAAGATGAGGATGAGTGCGCCCGTGATGCCGAGCGTCCCGTAGATCCACGCCGTGTTCGCGTCGTTTGGAATATTCGCATAGCCTTCGGCGCCGCCGGTCGCCTTGACGTTGATCTCGACGATGCGCGCGATCTCACCGAAGCCGATCGTGGCGATGGCGAGAAAGACGCCGCGTAAGCGGCCCAGTGGCAGCGCGAGCAACGCCGCCGCAATCGCCGCGCAGAGCGATCCGATCACGAGTGAGAGCGGAAGATTCCAGTGCGCTTCCACCGCGCCGATCGCACCCACATACGCGGCGATGCCCATGAATGCGGCTTGCGCGAGTGCGAGTTGGCCGCTGCGTAAACTGATCGAAAGCGAGAGCGCGAGGAGCGCGTTGATGCCGATTTGATCGATGAGTTTCGAGTGGGCTGCGAACCAGGCGAGCACCGCTAGGCCGTGCGCAACGCGCGTTTGCCGAGCAAGCCGCTCGGCCGCAAAACCAATATCGCGAACATCACACCGAACGCCACGGCATCGCGATAACTCGAAGTGATATACGCGACGGAAAGTACTTCGACGGCGCCGAGGATGAACGCACCGATCACGGCACCGGTGATGCTGCCCATGCCGCCGAGAATGACGATCGCGAGGCCTTTGAGTTCGATGCGCGAGCCCATCTCGAGACTCACGCTATCGTATTGTAAACCGATTAAAATTCCCGCGGCTCCGCCGAGTGCCGACGCGATAAAGAACGTTAGCGCGATCGTGCGCTCGAGATCGAGGCCCAGGAGCGCGGCTGCGACGCGATCTTCGGCGACGGCGCGGATCGCACGCCCGAGCGACGTCGCGCGCATGACGTAGGCGAGCGTGCCCATGAGCGCGAGCGCGACGCCGAGAATCACGATATCGAGCCCGCTAAATGCGAGCGCGCCGAGATGAATTCGCCCTTCCCCAAGTGGGCCGAGCGTGCCTGAGGGAAAGCGATGTTCGCCCGGACCGAAGAGCCCGCGCGCCACGCCGCCGATCGCGATGGCGACGCCGATCGATGAGATCAGTGGTACGAGCGTCCCCGCGTTTCGCGCGCGTAACGGCGCGAAGGCGACGCGATCGAGTGCGATGCCGAGCAACCCCGCGAAGACGACTGCGATTGCGATTGCGAGCGCGAGCGGAAGACCCGCGCCGACGAGGGCGATCGCAGCGAAGGCTGTGGCCATGAAGATCGCGGCGTGCGCGAGATTGAGAATATCGAGCACGCCGAACACGAGCGTGTAGCCGATGGCGAAGAGCGCGTAAACCGCACCGAGGAAAAGGCCGTTTGCGAGCTGTTGCGCGAGCACGGCGCTAGAAGTACGCGAAGCCGTTCTTCGTGACGCGCACGATGGCACTGGCGGCTCTTACGTCGCGCGAACCTTGGAAAGCGACGGGACCGAGCACCGTTTGAACGACGTTGAGTTTTTTGAACGTCGCGCAAAATTGATCGCTCGCCGTCGCGCCGTTCTTGACCGCGGATGCGACGATCTGTGCGGCCGCGTACGCCTGCGCGGCGAACTGATCGGGGCCGGTTCCGAATTTCTTTTTGTAGCGATCGACGAAGCCGCGATTCCCGGCGTAATTGTTTCCGAGGTAGTACGCGGCGCCGATGACGACGCCCGTGCCCGCGTCGCCCGCGAGCGAAATGAATTTCGGTGAGTTGAGGCCGTTGCCGCCGATGAGATGCGTCTTGATGCCGCTCTGTTTCGCTTGCACGACGATTTTGACGGCCTCTTCGAGCAACGACCCGACGACGAGCATATCCGGCTTTTTCGACGCAATGTTCGTGAGCTGCGCCTTGAAGTCGACGTCACCCGTATGATAGGTCTCCGTATCGACGAGGGCGATGTGTTCGCGCTCGAGCGCGTTCTTAAAAATTTCGAAGTCGGTTTTCGTAAATTGGTTGTCGTCGCCGTAGATGATGGCGGCCGTCTTGGGATGCCACGCGCGCGCCGCCTTGCTCATCGCTTCGGGAACGACTTGCTCTTCGGCGAGCGAGTTGCGGAAAACGCACGGACCTTGCGCCGTAATGCCCTGCGCGGTGTTCGACGTGGCGAGCACCGTGAGGTTGGCTTTCACGGCGATCGGATCGGCTTTTTTCGCCTCGGCCGAGAGCGTCGGCCCGAGCAGCAAGGCCGTTCCGTCGGTACTAAACTTTTGGATCAGATTGATGACCTGCGCGGGATCGCTCGCGGCATCTTCGATGTCGAAGGTAAGCGTCGCGCCGCCCGCATCGATGCGTCCGGCTTTGAGGTCGTCGGTCGCGAGATCGTACGCGTTTTTTTGCGACGTCCCATAGGCGCCGGCCGAACCCGTCACGTCGGCGACGACGCCGATCTTCACGGTCTTGCCCGTCATCGGACCGCCGGCTGCAAGCGTCGCGAGCGGCGCGAGCACGGCGAGGAGACCGATGAAGGTAAACGATCGAAGTTGCATCGTGCGCGCTTTTGCCGCGCTCGCGGACGGTCCTTGCCTACGTCCCGAGATGTGGTCGCAGCGCGTGCATGAATGCGGCGTGGCAAGCATCCGTGCTCGGATCCGACGGCATCGGTGTGTAGACGACGATGATGAACCGACGGCCGCTCGGCAGGGTCAGGATGCCGCCATCGTGCGAGACTTCATCGGTATCGCCCGTTTTGTGCGCGAAATGATCGCCCGGCCGCAAGCCTCGCGAGAGCTTGTCGTTCCAGATTTGGGCCTCGAGGGCGTCGTAGACGACGCTGTGTCGCGCTCCACGTGCCCGATCGCGCGCGAGCGTTCGGAAAAGCATGGCGGCGTCGTCCGCGGGATGGCGATTACGCCCGGTCGCTTCGGGATCGTCGATGAGCGGGAGCGCGCCCGAGAGTTTGCGATGGACGACCGTATCGCGCAAGCCGAAGGACGCGCACGCGGCGCTGATCGTCTCGCGACCGAGCACGTCGATGAGAACGTTGGTCGCGACGTTGTCGCTCGCCGCCAGCATCGCGCGCGCGTACGCACCGAGTTCCGCCGTACAGCCGAGGACGAAGGGCGACGGTGCGTCGTTGACCGTGACGTTTCGGGCGGTGACCGTGGCATCGTCGGTCCAAGCGAAGGCGCGGGCCTCGACGAGCGACGCGTACACCATAGCGATTGGCAGCTTGATCATGCTCGCGGGATAGATCTCGGCCGTGGCGTCGAGATGAAGGGCCGGCTGCCCATCGTCGAGCGGCTCGACCACGATGGCAGGCGAGCGTAACCCCGCCTCGGCCGCGAGTTCGGCGAGGTCTTGAAGGGTTACATTCATGTGCAAGTGGGTACTTGCATGAGGGCGCGGTGCGTGATATTATTTTGCATGCAAGTACTCACTTGGTTTGTGAAGGTTCGAACGTGAACGCTCTCTCCGACGATGCGGCAGTCGTCTTTTCGCTTCGGAAACCCGTCACGGATATCGTCCTGGACGATCTTCGCTGTCGTGTCGTAGCTGCCGTCGACGGTGGCATCCGTTCGATCGTCGTCGATATCGACGACGTCGGGGTGCTCGACACGCCGGTCATCTCGACGCTCGTGATGCTTTTGCGCGAAGCGCGCGCGCGCGACGCCTCGGTGAAGTTGCGAGCCGGCCGCCGACGTATTCTCGAAACGCTCCGCATTACGGCACTCGATAAGGTCTTTACCATCGACGTCGTCGAGGAGCGCTCGGTCCCGCTTCCGGCAAAGGCGGCGCGTCCGAAAGTCGGTCGATTCGTTGCGGCCTTCGCGGCGGGAGCGCTCGCAATCTCGACGTTGCTCGGCACGCCGGCCTACGCGCAGAACGAAACGTCGCCGGAAGATCTCGTTCGCGCGGTCATCGCACAAAACGCGGAGATGCAGTCGTATCAGGCCCAAGTCAGCGTCGATTTCAAGCTGCGAAGCTTTCCGTACGCATCGCAACATCTCGACGGCACGACGTACTTCAAGCGGCCCGATAATTTCGAAGTCGTCTTCGAGAAAGTTCCGTCGTACGCGAAGGGCTTCGAGAAGCTCTACAGCGATATCGACGACCCGACGAGTTGGTCGAAACGTTTCGATCTCTCGCTTGCCGGCACGCGATCGATTGCGGGGCATCACGACGTCGTCGTGCGACTCGTGCAAAAAGTGCGGGGCCAGATCGATCACGAGGACGTCGCGATCGATCCCATCGCCGGGCGGATCGATGCGATGTCGTGGTCGTATTACAATGGCGGCACGATCTCGATGACGCAAGAGTTCCAGCGCGTCGGTGCGTTCACGGTGCTCGCGAAACAACACGCGACGATCAAAATTCCGTTCGTGCATGCATCCGCCGATGCGGTCTATCGCAATTACCGGACCAACGTCGCAATCGACGATAGCGTCTTTACGCGGAACAAGCACGAATGATTTCAGATGACGTCACGGCGCTTTCGGGCGTCGATCAGACGCGCGCACGGATCCTTGCGGCGACGCGCGAGATCTACGCCAACCACGGGAGTCGTGGCACGACCACGCGCGAGGTCGCGGTTCGCGCGGGCGTCAACGAGGCGACGCTCTTCCGTCACTTCGGTACCAAACAACAGCTGCTCTCCGAGATGCTCGATTTCTACAGCGGCGCCTCGGCGATTCCGGAGATGGTCGAACGCGTTCGTTCGTACGCGACGATCGAAGACCAACTTCGGGAACTCGCGCGCTGTTGTGTCGAGTCGTTAAAGCGCAAAGAAGATCTCATGCGCATTACGATGGCCGAGGAGATCACCAATCCCGACGCGCTGACGTGTGCGTGGCAAGCGTCGACGGCGGCGCGCGGGGCACTCAAAGAGTTTTTCGAAGAAAAGGTCGCTTCGGGCGCGTTGCGTGGCGAGGGCGATATCTTGGCACGAGTCTTCATGTCGCTCTTCTTCGCACTCGTCATGGCGCGTAAGATCTGGGGCGATACCGACGTGACGCACGAGTCGGTCGTTGAAAATATCGTAGAAATCTTTCTCAATGGAGCACGAGGACGCTAATGGCAGGCACGCAGACGGTTTCAACCACAACGCAAGCACCCGGAGCGCCGGCCGACGCGGGAGCGCGTGGCGGCGATCGCCCAGGCCCGAGTATCGGCGAGCCCGAGCCTTCGGCGGGCAGCCCCGTCAAGCGCATCGCCGGGATCGGGATCGGCGCGATCGTGCTCGTTCTCGCAATCGTCTTCGGGTTGCGCTATTTTGCGTACGCTTCCACGCACGAGACGACCGACGACGCGACGATCGATGCCGACGAAGTGCAGGTGACGAGCAAGATCACCGAACGCGTCGCACGGATCGCCGTCGATACGAACCAGCCGGTGCGCAAAGGGCAGCTTCTCGTCGCCCTCGATAGCCGCGATGAGAGCGATCGCGTCGCGCAGGCGAATGCGGCCGTCACCGCACAACGCGCCCAGGCGCGTGCCGCACAAGAAAACGTCGCGCTCGTGCGCGATACGCAAGCCGCGCAAGACGCACAGGCGAACGGCGGCATCGCGCAAGCGCGCGCCAATATCGATAGCGCCGCGAGCAGCGCGCAATCGTCGGCGGGGCAGATCTCCGTCGATGCCGCGGGCGTCGAAGCATCGCGCGCGCAGGTGCATGCGGCGCAAGACGCGCTGCCGGGATCGCTTGCGAATCTCCGCCGCGCGCAAGCGGATCTTCGCCGTGTGACCTCGCTCGTATCGTCGGGCGATATCGCAGCACAGCAACTCGATGCGGCGCGCGCGACGTACGAGGGTGCGCGGTCTGCGTATTCGGCCGCCCAGGCTGGCGTCGCAACGGCCACGGCTAACCTCGCGCAAGCGCAACAGAAACTCGATGCGCAGCGCTATGCTGCCTCGAGCACGCAATCGCTCGTCGGCGTCCAGCAGGCGCAACTCCAAACCGCGCAAGGCAAGTATCTCGAGAGCAATGCGTCGAGTCGGGTCTCGGCACAACAAGCGCAAGCTGACGCGGCGCGCGCGCAGATCGTGTCGCTCGATGCGCAGCTGATCACGGCGCGCAATAATCTCGGCTACACGCGAATCGTCTCGCCGATCGATGGCTACGTCGGCCAGAAGAACGTCGAGATCGGCCAGACGGTCTCGCCCGGCGCCTCGCTCATGACGCTCATTCCGTCATCGAACATCTACGTTACGGCGAATTTCAAAGAGACGCAGATCGGCAAGATGCGCGTCGGCCAGCCCGTCGACATCAACGTCGATGCGTATAAGGGCGTCGCCTTCGAAGGTCACGTCGCCAATCTTTCGCCGGCATCGCAGAATAAATTCAGTCTCGTTCCCGCGCAGAATGCCACGGGTAACTTCGTAAAGGTCACGCAACGTCTGCCCGTGCGCATCCTCTTCGATCGCGTCAAAGACGGCAAGCTCTCGGATTACCATCTGCGTCCGGGCATGTCGGTCGAGACGTCGGTTCGCGTGAAGTAGGCCTCGCATGGCATCGCTCGTGGCGGGCGCGCGCAACGGTGCGCGACCGCGCCTCGTCACGTCCGATGATGCGCCGCGCTCTGTCGTCGAATACGGGTGGCGGCGCGCGCTCATAACGATCGGTATCATTCTCGCGACGCTGCTCGAGATCGTCGACGTCACGATCGTCAACGTCGCGCTGCCCAACATTCAGGGCAACTTCGGCGCGAGCGTCGATCAGGCCGCGTGGATCGGCACGGGCTACATCATCGCAAACGTGATCGTCATCCCGATCACGCCCTGGTTGCAACAACGTTTCGGACGCCGCCAATATTATACGGCGTCGATCGTGATCTTCACGGTGGCTTCGATGATGTGCGGCCTCTCGCAATCTCTCGAGCAGTTGATCTTTTGGCGCATCGTTCAAGGGCTCGGCGGTGGCGGCCTGATCTCGACATCGCAAGCGATCTTGCGCGAGACGTATCCCTCGAGCGAGCAGGGAAAAGCCATGGGAATCTTCTCCGTCGGCGTCATTTTGGGACCGACGCTCGGGCCGACGCTCGGCGGGATCATCACCGATCAGTTGTCGTGGCGGTACGCCTTCTTTCTCAATCTCGTGCCCGGGATCGTGGCGTTCGCGATCGTCGTACTGATGTTGCGCAATCCCGCGCGGCCCAAGAAACTGCCGCTCGATTACGTGGGCCTCGGGTTGCTCGCCGTCGGCATCGGGTCGCTACAGTACGTGCTCGATCAAGGTCAGGAAAAAGACTGGTTCGACGATCGCTCGATCGTCGCGTGCAGTATCGCCGCCGTCGTCGGTATGGTGTCGTTTCTCGTTTGGGAAATGCGCTCGAAGCGGCCGATCGTCAATCTTTCGGTACTCAAGTATCGATCGGTTGCGGCGGGAAGCGTGCTCGGCATGGTGCTCGGCGTAAGTCTCTACGGTAGCGTATTGATCATCCCGCAGTACACCCAAGGGTCGCTCGGCTTTTCGGCCACGCTCTCTGGAGAGGTGCTGCTCTTTCGCGCGGTCTTCGTCATGATGCTCACGCCGTTTGCCGCGGCACTGGCCTCGCGCAACAAAGTCGATTCGCGCTGGCTCGTTGCCAGTGGCTTTACGTGCATCGGCATCTCGAATTTCATGCTCGCCAATATCACGACCGCGCAAACGGATTTCTGGTCGTTCTTCGGCTCGCTCGCTCTCAGTGGCGTCGGTCTCGCACAGATCTTCGTGCCGCTCACGCTCTCGGTGCTCGGCTCCGTAAAGCCGCAAGATATCCCCGCGGCATCGGCGTTCTTTAATCTCGCGCGGCAAGTCGGCGGCAGTATCGCGATCGCGCTGCTCGTAACCGTGCTCGCGCGTGAGAACGCGACACATCACACGGAACTCGCGTCGCAGATTCGTCTGGGGCGTGGCGTCGTCTCGACCTACCTCACGCAACACGGCGGTGGCGAGCTCGCGCGCGGCTCGCTCAATCGGCTCGTCACGCAGCAAGCCGCAATCATGTCGTTCGCCGATACGGCGCGCCTTGTCGGAGCGATCTCGCTCTTGCTCGCGCCGCTCGCATTCATCCTACGACGGCCGCAACCACCCGCGTTGCCGGCCGCGAAACCATAAGGAGTCCTCGGTGCTCAGTCTTTTGATCGCGACGCTCGTGGCGGCCGCTCCACCCGTTTCCACCGCAGCGCCGATTCCGCTTGCGACCGCGCGCCCGACGATTCGCACGGATGGAAGTGCGGGTCTCATCTTGCCCGCGGTCCCCGCCTTGCCACCCGCGCCACGCGATCCCGCGCTGCCGTCTCCCAGCGGCGATATCGCGGGGAACGACGGACCCTTCGTCGGCCTCGCGCTCGATGCGGCGATCGGCATGGCGCTGGGGCGCAATCCCGATCTCGCGGTCTCACAATCGGCGCGTCGCATCGCGTCGTTTCAAATCGTCGCTGCGAACGGCGCGTACGATCTGCGGCTCGAAGTGCAACCGTCGTATACGAATGCGCGCTCGCCGTCGGTGTCGACGTTCCAAGCGGGGCCGGACGGATCGCCCTTGCGGACCTCGACGCTCGGCGCGAATGCGAGTCTTTCCGGATTGACCGCACATGGCGGCCGCTTCTCGGCGACGACCAGCCTCGCGCGCGCGACGAACGATTCGACCGTCAATAGTTACGATCCGTACTATGCGACGGCGCTCGGGATCTCGTTCACGCAGCCCCTCGCGCGCGGACGCGCGATCGACGATGCGCGGCGCGGAATCGCACTCGCCAACATCAACGCCGATCTCGCCGACGACACCGCGCTGCTGACCGCATCGACCGTCGTCAACGACACGGTCGTCGCCTACGATAACCTCGTCGCCGCGTGGAAGAACGTCGCGATCCAAGAAGATGCCCTGCGTCAAGCGCGAGCGCAATCTGAATCCAACGCACGCCTCGTGCGCGGCGGCACCGCGGCCCGCGTCGACGTCGTCGAATCCGACACGCAAGTTGCCGAATTTCAGGAGAACGTCTACGCCGCGATTGCGAACGTCGCGAGCCTGCAGAATTCGCTCAAGTCCTTAATCTTAGGCGATCCCGGCGATCCGATCTGGACGGCCAATCTCGTGCCGACGACGCCGATCGCGACCGTCGTACCCGAGCCGTCGCTCGCGGACGTCGTCGCTAAGGCGCTGACCTCGCGACCCGAAATTGGGCGACTCCGTGAAAATATTCGCGCGCAATACGTCAACGTCGCCTACGCGAGCGATCAACGCAAACCGCAGATCGACCTCAACGCCGGCATCACGGAGAACGGCTTCGCCGGTCGCGCTACGCCTCCGACGAACAACCCCTTCGTCGGCTCGACGGCGCTGCAGGTCGGCGCGATCGACGCGCTCATCGCGCGCGCCAACGCGAGCGCACCGCCGGGAACGACGCCGCTCGTCCCGATCGGCGCGGGACTGGGATCGCCGCTCTTTCCGGGGTCGACGGGCGGGCTCGGCGCATCGTACAAATCGCTCTTTGCGGGCACGTATCCGCAATATTCGATCGGTGCCACGATCGCGTTTCCGCTGCGCAATCGCACGGCTGAGGCGACGTACGCGGCGGAAGTCGAGCGCCGTCAATCGCTCGTCGCGCAGGAAGTCGGGCTCATCCAACGCGTGCAATTCGAAGCGCGTAACGCGATCCAGGGTTATCGCTCATCGCGTGCTCGCCTCATCGCGGCGACGGCCGCGCGCATAGCGGCCGAAACCGTCGCCGCAAGCGAATTACGCAAATTCCGCGCGGGTCAATCGACGACGTTTCTCTCGCTACAGCGACAGGTGTCGGTCGCCAATCAACGCGGACGCGAACTCCAAGCGCAGAGCGACGTGCAGAAAGCGCTCGTCGAACTCGATCGCGTGACGGGTGCGATCCTCCGCAATAACGGCGTCGATGTCCAAAAAATCGGAACGACGCCGCTGGGCGCCGTTCCTGATTTACTCGCGCCCGCGAAGCATTAACGCGGCGCGAGCCGCGATGCGGCTTCGCGATCGACGATGAAGTCGAGCGTCCCGTCGCGCGGAGCGAGGACCGCGATCGGATAGTGTATCGGATCGAACGGGCCGTCGAAGACGGCGTGAAGCGCGGGTGCTTTGGCGTATCCGCCCGTGGCGACGACGATCGCGCGCGATGCATTGATGACGCGTGGCGTGAGCGTCAGCCGATACATCGCAAAACTCGCGACGTACGGCGCCCGGACGAGCAGCGCGTCATCGGTCAGCGGATCGCTGCCGGGAAAGAGCGATGCCGTGTGTCCGTCGGGACCCATGCCCAGGAGCACGAGATCGAAGATCGGCGTGCCCGCGGACGTGCACGCGAGCTTCGTGCGTAGCTTCGCGGCGTAGGCACCTGCGGCGCTCGTCGGTTCGTCTTCACCGTGCATGCGGAAGACCGTCGCATCGGCGATGCCGAGCGGTGCGAAGAGCGCGTCGTGCGCGGTACGATAGTTCGACCGTTCGTCGGTCGGTGGCACGCACCGTTCGTCGCCGAAGAAGAAGCGCACGCGCGACCAATCGAGGGCATCTGCGAACTCCGCGGCGAGCAAGGCGTACGTCGCCTTCGGCGTGCTGCCGCCGGCGAGGGCGAGTGCGAACGTCTCGCGCCCCTCGAGCGCGCGACGGCCATCGCTGACGATGCGGTTCGCGAGTTCGCGCGCGAGTGTCGCGTCGTCTTCGACGATGTGGAGTTCGCGCGTCGCCATGTTTAATTTAGCCGAGCAACTCGCCGACGGTTTCGAGCGATGTTTCGAAGATCGGTTCGCGCGCGTTTTCGAGAATCGCGCGTTCGATCAGCGTCGTGTTCTCGATATTCTGCAACGGGACGCAGCCGACGTTTTTCGCTTTGCTGCCTTCGACCGTAAGGCAGACGACGCCCGAGTCGTCGTCGGAAAGTACGGCGCGATACGTTGACCCCGGCGCGTGCAGAACGACGCTCGACACGCGACGCTTGTCGCCCTTGGCGATCTTCGCGAACGTGACGATGCGGCCGCGGCGGTCGCAAAATGCGTCGCGTCCGTTTGCCGTCCACGACAAGCGACTGCCGAGCCAGCCTGCGAGATAGAACGCCTCGGCATCGCTCCCGCTTTCGATCTCGAGTCCCGTGATTGAAAAAATGTCGTCGCGAAGGGCGGGATCGTCGAAAAACTGCGCGATCATATCTTGCCACGGCGCCAAGCGCATGAACGCGAGATCGTGGAGCACGACGCTCGGTGAAGCTGCGTGAAAGCGGACGAGCTCGCGGATCGTCTCGGCGTCGCGCGCCTTTCCCGACGAGTCGACGAGGATCGTCGTCGCAGCGCTCGCCAGACCCGCAAACGTGCGGCTCGCGAGTAATTTCGCGCCACTCCACCAGAGTACGGTCGCGATTTCGGGAACCGAGAGTTCTTGCGTGAGGCTGATGATCGCGGCGTGGTCGAGTTCGCTCACCCCGATATCGACG
>JANYGA010000049.1 GCA_025359485.1 Rhodospirillales bacterium
GGCTCGGATGGCCGGGCGGGTCCCATTCGCACCCGCGGGCGGGGTCCCTTGGGCGATTGCGGGCGGCATTTTCCCGCCCGGGAAGATACGCCCCCGGGCTCGAATCCCGTCGCGTTATGCTGTTGCGCCGGCTTCTTGCGGGTGGTCCGCTCGCGGTGCTCGTTGCCGTTCTCGCGCACGTCGCAGGGTTCGGATTCGCGCATGCCCCAGGCGCGGCGCACGCTCTCGACCTCGCGGTCGCCCTCGGCAGCGCCCTCGCGACGCTCGGGAGCATCGTCCTCCTCCGAGGCTTTGCGCGAGGCCGTGCGCCAGCGCATCCCGGCATTGCGAGCGTTTTGGAGCTCGCCGCAATCGGCGCCCTCGCCTTTCTCGCAATAGAAGGCCTCGAAGGCAACCTCGCTTTGGGCGGGTCGCTGCGTTCGGTCGTCGCGCTCGTCGCGCTCGTCCCGATCGCCATGCTGGTCCGCTGGCTCGCACCGCGCGCCGGCACGGCGCTTTGCGAGATCGGCATCTCGCTACGCGCGTCGCTGCAAACGCGCGGCCGAGAGACGAGCGCGCTCGTGTCGACGCGCGCATCGATGCGCGTCGTCGCAACATCGCAAACGGTTTTTGCGCGCGACCGCGGGCGCGCGCCACCTCTCCACGCCTAGCACGACACCGTCGACGTCGCTCGTTCGCGGGCGGCATGCTCTGCGTTTCTTGAGGTTTTTTCTATGCGTTCCTATTTTGTGACGGCCGTCGTCGCCGCGTTCGCTCTTTCCACATCACCCGCATTCGCCGACACCACGGGTCTCGTGCGCGGCACGACCGTCGCATCGGGCCGAGCCGCGGCGGGCGTCGCCATCACGTTGCGCGGCGAAGGTGCGACCTTGCGAGCTGCATCCGATGCCTCCGGCGCGTTCGCATTCCCACGCGTCCCCTTCGGTCGCTACACGCTCACCGCGCATCGCGACGGGCTCACCGATTACACGCAAACGTTCGACGTTGCAAGCGACGGCGTCGTGAGCTTGAGCATCGATTTGGGACTTAAAGAAATCGGCCGCGCGCAAACCGCATACGTCAAGGGTGCGGGTTCCACGCCCGTCTCCGTCAACGCGATCGGTCGCGCGCAGATCGCCGCTTTGCCCGATAACCAAAGCCTCAATCGCGTGATCGAAACGGTGCCGGGGATCGTGCGCTACTCCTATAACGAGCCCGTCGCGCACGGCTTTCACGGGCTCACGTACGAGATCGACGGCGTCCCGTTGCCGCAGGGAACCTCCGCGAACTTCAGCGAGGTCATCGATCCGCGCTCCATCGACTCACTCGAAGTCTTCACCGGGGCTTTCCCCGCCGAGTTCGGCGGTTCGCGCCAAGGCGCCGTCGTCAATATCATCAGCCATCGCGCGACCGATCTCGCCTCGCGCGAAGCCGGCTCGCTCACCTTCGGCGCGGGGAGCTTCGGCAGCGCGCAGACCTCGCTTGCGGAGAGCGCGCGGATCGGCACGAACACGCGCGTCTTCCTCAATGCGAACGCCGAGCGGACCAATCGCGGCATCGATTCGCCGACGTTCGATGCGGTCCACGACGCATCGAATCAATCCAACCAGTTCTTGCGCACCATCACGAACCTGGGCGCCAACGACTCACTCGCGCTCGACTATTCCAATAATTTCGCATCGTTTCAGATACCGATCAATACGAAACCGAGTCCGAACGACCCCGTCGTCGTGCCGCGCGGCACCGATGACGTGCAGCGCGAGTTCGACCGCGCCGTGAGTCTCGTCTACACGAATAACGCGAAGAATGGCGGCGCGTTCACGCAGATTTCGCCATGGTATCGCTCCGATCGCATCGATTATGCGGGCGATCTCGCGAGCAATCTCCAGGGAACGATCGCCAATCCCGACGGAACCGTTACTCCGCTCTCCGGTCTCGCCCAAGATCGAAACTCGCAATTTTTCGGCGTGCGCGCGAATCACTTTCACGTCTTCGGCGCGAACGCGGTCAAAGTCGGTGTCGATCTCTCGCGTGAAGTGTTTCGCGGACGCGAGCGCATCGCGTTCCTAGATACAACCGGCAAGCGCACGGATTTCAACGACGATGCCGATCAGGCCGGATCGCAGTTCGGTGCGTACGTCCAAGACAAATGGACGCCGACGCGCTACCTCTCCATCCTCGGCGGCCTGCGTTTCGACCGCTCGACGGGCTACGCGTCGGGCTCGCAGCTCAGTCCGCGCATCGAGATCAACGGTCAAGTCGGCCCGACCGATATTCTTCATGCCTATTACGGCCGACTCTACGCGGCGCCGTTTATCGAAGACACGCGTCGCGCAGCCGTGATCCTCGGCGGCGCGAATGCGAGCCCAGTCTATAACCTGCAGCCCGAACGCGATTCGTACTACGAATTCGGCATCGCGCATACGATCGACGCGCGAACGCGCGCGACGGTGAACTTCTGGAAGCGCGACGTGCGCGACGTGCTCGATACGACGCAACTCGCAAACACGCCGATCCAAGCCGTCTTCAACAACACGATCGGTACGGCCAAGGGCGCGGAAGCGCGTGTCGAGTCGAGCTGGCGCAACGGCGATTCGTTTCTGGTCTCCGCGTCGATCTCGAGTTCGAAAGCAGGCGGGATCTCCGGCAGCACGTTCCTGTTCCCACCGAGTACCGTGCCGGACGACGTGACGCTCAACCCCGAGGATCACGATCAGACGTTTACGGCACTCATCGCATACACGAAACGTTTCGGTGGGAACCACAGCTTCTTCGCCTCACTCGAACCGCAATACGGCACGGGATATCCGGCGCAATTCCAAAATGGCCCGGGCCGCCTACCGCCGCATCTCACGCTCGATGCATCGTTCGGTCGCGACGTCAAGCACGGCGATCGTTCCGGGCTCGGCTTCACCGCCACATTTTCAAACGTCACGAACGTCAAGTACTTGAACAAAATCAACAACGGCTTCAACACCACGCAGTATGGCGAAGGCTTCCGCGCCGATCTCCGCGTGACGGCGCCATTTTAACGTGAGATTTTGGATCGGGCTCGTCCTCGCGCTGGTCGTCGTCTCGCTCGAGGCGAGCCCACCGGCACGTGCGGGAGCCGAAGTCGACCGCTACGTCGGCGTCGTCGCCGATGGCTCGACGCGGTCCGACATCGAAGCGACGCTCGAGATTCGGCCGATCGGTGCGCACGACCGGCTGCTCGTCATTCGCGAGTCGCGCGCCGGCAAACCGATCGTCGCGTACGATAACGATCCGACGCTGCCGTCGCCGATGCATCTCGTCGCTGTCTCGCGTGATCTGGCGACGTTCGTTCCACTGCGGCCGCAACTCGATGCTTCCGGCGATTTTACCGTCATCTTCAACCCGCCGCACGCGGGACCGTATCTCCTATACGCCGTCGCAACGCCGCAGGGGCTCGGCGAGCACGCTTTTCGTTTCGAGTTTCCGGTAAAGCTCGGTTCCTTTTCCGGAGCGGTGCAGACGAATGCAATACGAGACGAAACGCCACGCCACGTCAGGCTCGCGAGCCTCGTCGCGCGTGTCGATGGCTACCTCGTTACGCTCGCACCGGCCTCAGAGCGGATCAAAGCTCGTGCGACGCTCGATACGAAAGCCCAGACGGTGATCACCGCGACCGTTCGCCATGGCGACAAACCGCCGACCGATTTCTCGATGGACTTGGACAATACCGACGATCTCATCGACGCGACGACGCTCGCGTATCGTCGCGTCCATGCGTTTCCGGCAGATCTCGAACACACCATGCGCGCGTTCCCACGTAGAATCGCTCGCGCACGACTGCCGCAAGATGCGGATCACGCCGCGAAAGCAACGCTCGTTGTCGAACCAACCATCGCCGGCACGTACGCGCTCGCATTTCGCTTTCACGCCGACGGTGCCGATCACGTCGCGACATTTTTCATCGACGCGCGCTGAGGATCCCTATCCCGCCTGTCCCATCATCGTAAGCGTGAAATACCACAAGCCGAGCGACACGCAGACGAGCGAGACGCCGATTGCGACGACGTTGCCGAACGCCGAATTAACACGGTCGCCCAAAATCTTTTTGTCGTTCGCCATCACGAGCAGAAAACCGAGTACGAGCGGCAAGACCACCGCATTGAACGCTTCGACGTAGAGCGTAATTCTCACGAGCGGTAGGTTCGGAATGAGCACGATGCCCGCGGCGAGTGCGACGATCGCTGCGTACATCCCATAGAAGCGTTTCGCTTGCGTGCACTTGTAATTCAGCGAACACGGCCATTGGAACGCTTCGCCGAACGCCCACGCCGTCGCGAGCGAAACCACGAACGCACCGAGCATCGACGCGCCGACGAGCCCCGCACCGAACACGATGCCCGATGCACGACCGGTTAGCGGAATGAACGCGAGCGCCGCATGAGCGGCGTCGGTCACCGAGATGTGGCGCACGAAAAGTGTGGCGGCCGTGGTGACCACGACGGCAACCATGATGATTTGCGTCGCGACCGAGCCGACGGCGGTATCGATGCGCGCGAAATTGAGATCGCGGACCTTGATGCCCTTATCGACGGTCGCGCTCTGCTGGTAGAAGATCATCCACGGCATAATGACCGCACCGATATTGCTCGCGATCAATAAAAGATACTCGCGATTTGCGAGCGGCTGCGAGCCGAAAATGCCATCTTTGATAATCGACATCGGCGACGGATGCGCCGCGAAGGCAGCGGGGATGAAGAGCAATTCGAGGAGACAGAGCCCGAGCGCCCAGATCTCGGCACGCTTGTAGGCGCCCGAGAGCGAGACGCCGATGAGGATCGTCGCCGCCGCGATGACCATCACGTTCGCGTTGACGCCGAAGATAAGTGCCGCGCCCGCAATCCCGATGAACTCCGTCACGAGCGCCGCAATATTCGTGACGAGCATCGTGCCGAGCGATACCCAGCACCAAAAGAGACCGTAATTTTCACGGATCAACTGCGCGTGACCCTTGCCCGTCACCGTGCCCAGGCGCACCGTCATCTCTTGCACCACGAAGAGCGGCACGATCAGCAAGAGCTGTAAGAGCACGAGCTTCATGCCGAACTGCGCACCCGACGACGCCGCCGTCGTAATGCTGCCCGCTTCCGTATCCGCAAACGCAACGACGATGCCCGGCCCGACCACGGCCATGAGCCGAATCGCCAACCGCCGCCATTTCGGCATTTCACGACCGACGGCCGTCGGCGATTTCGGAACTGGAAGGACAGCCATTCATCCCCAGACACGTAAGAAAGCAGCGAATAGGTTCCGCCGCAAGGCGGAACCCGAGGTGGACCTGCGACTTGAATTAGATACGCCTAATTAGAACGCCTCCGCACCCGCTTTTGTCGCGCGTTCGGCGGGGGTTTTCTGGGCAACGCCTGCAATACACAAACGTGATGGGTGCACCCCGAGCCCCGCTCGAGCCGCCGACTCCCGAACAATCGGCGTTCCTCGAACGGGCCATGTCTCAGTACGGCAAGGCCACGTATAACTTCGCCTTCCGACTGACCAACAACGAAGCCGACGCACGCGACCTCACGCAGGACGCGTTCATCCGCGTCTATCGGGCCTGGCGCTCCTTCGAACCCGGCACGTCCTTCTTGTCGTGGATCTACCGAATCGTTACAAACTTGTATCGGGACGAACTTCGGCGACGAAAAGGGCGTTTCCATGAAGAGATCCCCGAAGACAACGCACCCCAGGCTTTTCGCGGCGAGCGGCCCCTCGCAACGAATCCGATCGACGATTACGTCGACCGGCAGATCGGCGAACCGCTCTCACGAGCCCTCGCCGATCTCTCACCCGATCAGCGTCAAGTCGTCATCCTAGCGGATATCGAGGAATATAGTTACCAAGAGATAGCGGAGATCATGGGATGTTCGATCGGAACCGTCCGGTCGCGGCTCCATCGAGCGCGAGCTCTCCTCCGTCGTCTCGTCGAGCGAGCACAACAGCAACAACAACGATGATCGAACACCTTTCGAACGACCTGATCGTGGATTTCGTCCACGGCGAACTCGAGCCCGCGGCCGACGCACGCGCGCACGCACACCTCGTCACGTGTGCGACGTGCACGTCGGAAGTGAACGCCGAACGCACGTTGCGCGAGTTCTTGCGCGATGCCGCCGTTGCGAGCGAACGCGAGATGCCTTCCGGCATCAACGCGGCGATCTGGGAACAGATCCGCGCCGCCAAGCCCGGGCCTTTCGCCGCGCTGACCTCGCTTTTCAAACCGATGATCGCGATCCCCGTCGCCGCCGTGTTGCTCGCGGGGGGCTACTTCGCGACTGCAGCGACCCACCACGAGTCGCCCTCGATCGCCGCTTCGTACTACCTCCAGGCGCACGCCGTTCAATCGTCGCAGGGGCCGCTTTCGGAGCGAACGGGCGCAATTCGCGCGGCCGTTGCCGAAGCGTACGATGGTGGCTATCCCGCAACCGCCGCCTATGGTGCGGCCCGTTAGCTCTCATCGCGCCGCGACCGCCGTTCTGACGGTCGCGCTTTCGCTTACGACCATGGCCCGCGCAAGCTTCGCGGCGACGGCCGCGCCATCACCCGCGGCCGCTTCTGCCACCGACCCGATCGCGTTGCTACGCATGAGCATCGAGGCGCCGAAAACCGTCTCCTACATCGGGCAGATCGAGACGATTCGCTTTAGCTCGAATCGTGCGATCGCGACGATCGCGAAGGTCGAGCATCGCGCGCCATCGCTAACGCGGAGTTGGTACGTCGCGCCCGAGTCGATCTTCGGAGATTACGACATCACGCGCGCGAGCGCGACGTTTCACTTCGACGTGCATCGTAGCGTCGTCGTGCAGTCGCGCTCGCCCAAGGTCGACAACGCCACGATCTCCGCAACCAATGTCGATCGCGTCATGCAAAATTATCGCGCGCTCTTGGAAGGATCGGAAACGGTCGCCGATCGCGCCGCGCTCTCGATCGTTCTCGTCAACAAGTTTACGGGCGAACGCGCGCTCCGGCTGTGGATCGACCGCGAGACGCACCTCGTACTCAAAAAAGAAGATTATCACGCGAACGGCTCGGTCGCATCGCGGACGCGCTTCGATGCCGTGCGATACACGACGGAGATTCCCGACGGAATTTTCGCGACGGATCTTCCCGCCAAGTTCACGCTCGTGGGCGGCGCCGACGTCGGCTCGCTCAACAGCGACGTCGAACGATCGATCGGACTCGCGGGCTTCCGGCCCTACCAACCAAAGAGTCTACCGCAGGGCTTTGCGATGGTCGGCGGCGATGTCAGCGACGTTAGCGGCGTCAAGACGCTGCACTTACTTTACTCCGACGGCTTACGCTCGATCTCGCTTTTCGAAAATGCGACCGGCGCGGCCGCCGATTTCGGCTCGCTCCATCCCACGTCGTTCCCTTTCGAGGGCCACCAGGGTCAATACGTCGAGGACGGACCGACGACGTTGCTCACGTGGAAAGAGAAGAATCTGTACTTCGCACTCGTGGGCGATCTCATGCGCAACGAACTAGTCGAGATCGCCAAGAGCGTCGTTCCGAATTAGACTTCGCGCCTAGCTCTTCTGCCCGAGCTTACCGTCGGGTTTTTTCCCAACGAGCGAGAGATCGATCGCCTTCGCGAGGTCGGCCTCGGGCACTTCACCATCGCGAATTCCGGTCACGTTGCCGTCCTTGCCGATGAGCACGAGGGTCGGATACCCGCCCTGGAGATACTTGTGCGCGACGTCGAGATTGGGATCGAACGCGATGGGATACGTCGCCTTGTACTTCTCCGCGAAAGCGATCACGTCGGCTTGCGATTCGGGGCCCGTGCGATCGATATTATCCGGTGCACCCGAGACCGCGATGACGTTAACACGCGAGCCGTATTTCGAATGGAGTTTATCGAGGGTCGCCGTCATGCGCTGACAATGCGGACACCACGTCGCAAACACTTCGAGCAACGTCGGCTTGCCGCCGGCCTTCGCGAGATCGAAGAGTCCGCTTGTCGTCGAAACGGCGAACGTCGGCGCGGGTTGGCCGACCTTCACCGTCGAGAGCGCGGGCGCCACCGAGGCGCTCTGGACCGCGCGATTATTGAAGAGCACGATTGCGATGATGATGAGCAACGCGGGCACGGCAAAGGCTGCGATGAGGATGGCGCGCTTGCGGCCCTCGGCAGCTTGACGCTCGGCGGGCGTGGCGATAACGCGGCGACGTTCGGTTCGATTCATGTCTTAGGTGGCTTCGCGCTGCGTCACGGCCGCACCGCCCGTACCGAGCGCGCGATCGAGAGCGAAGGCACCCGGTCCCAAGCGCGCGACGGCGAACGCCGCGACGGCGAGAGCGACGTCGGCTGCGACGTGGCCCCACGACGGCGGTGTCGGGACGCTCGACCCGAAGCAGCCGCAATCCGAGGGGATGTTCCGCACAACGAGCGACGCGACGGCTATCGAAAAGAGCACGAACTGTCCCGACGCGACGTACGCTGCGACGCGCGTGAAGAATCCTAAGGCAAGGTACGCGCCGAGGAAGATCTCCGCGTACGGGAGCGCGACGCCGAGCGGGGCGATGATCGCCGGCGGCAAGATTCGATAGCCTGCGATCGATGTCGCGGTCGCAGCCGGCCCATCGTGCGCCTTAAGAATGCCCGCGACTACGAGCAAGAGCCCGAGTGCGAGACGGCCGATAAAGACTACGGTGCCCATGCATTCACAGCATCGACGATCGCGCTTTGCCGCGCTGGAATCGCCGAGGCATCGGCAAGATCGAGGCCATCCGGCGACGCGTCGTGGACGCGGACCGTTTCCGCGACGGCGACCGCCAGCGTGTCGATATCGTAGCCGCCTTCGAGCACGTAGGCGACGCGGCCGCGCGCGTACTCGGCGGCAACGCTACGAATCAACATCGCGAGCGATCGCGCGGCGATCCGCGCATCGACGCCGAGATCGCCGACGGGATCGCCTTCGGCGAAATCGTAGCCCGCACTCACGACGATGAAATCGGGGCGCACGCGCGCGGCGACGGCGGGGAGCAATCGTTGCCACGTCGCGACGAAAGCTTCAGTCCCATATGAATGGGGTGGGAGCGGAACGTTGACGACGGCGCCATCGGAATCGAAGCGCTGTTCGTTCGCGCCGCCCGTTCCGGGATAGGCCGGGAAGGCGTGCGTCGAGACGAACGACACGCCGTCGTGCGCGGTCGCCTGCGTGCCGTTACCGTGATGGTAATCGAAGTCGACGACGAGCGCGCGACCACCGTGCGTATCGACGAACGCGCGCGCCGCGACGGCGGCGTTTCCGAAGACGCAAAACCCCATACCGCGCGCGGGTTCGGCGTGGTGACCCGGCGGGCGCACGAGCGCGAACGCCGAGGTTTCGCCCGATACGGCGTGCTCCATCGCTGCGATCGCGCCGCCGGCCGCGCGGCGCGCGACGTCGAGTGAGGACGAATCGATGACGGTGTCGCCCGTCGAAAGATAGCCCGCTTGTGCGCCGACCGTCGCGACGTCGCGCTTCACACGTTCGAGGTATGCGTGCGGATGCACGCGTTCGAGTTCCGCATCGGTCGCATCTCGTGCGGCCGCGCGCTGCCCGAAGAGCCCCGCGCGCTCGAGATGCGCCGCGACGTGCGAGACGCGATCGGGAGATTCGGGATGACCGAGCCCACGGAGATGCTCCGTGTAGAGATCGTCGTAGACTACAATCATCCGAAAGTTCCTTACTTCTTCGGCGCGGCCGATTTCTGCGGTGCGGGCTTTTTCGAAGGCGAGCCCGAGCCGAGGCTCGCGATCGCGCGATCGAGTTCGGAGGCGAGCGGCGAACCCGGTTTCACGAACGTCTTGAATCGCGTGTACGCCGAACGTGCCGAATCGCGATCGCCGTTGCTCGCCGAGCACTTGCCGTAGACGTAGAGCAACTGCGGGTTGGATTTCATGAAGCCGGGCGCGTTTTTATCGAGCGCTGAAAATACTTGGCCGCACTCTTTGTAATTACGCAACTGTAAATCCGCGGTCCCGAGACCCGCGAGCGCTTGCGGCGTGCGCGCGAGTTCGAAGCTATGCCGGAACGAATCGCGCGCCTTCGTGTAATCGGCGTTTTGCGCGTAGACCTGGCCGAGTGTCGCCCAAATGTTGGGATCGTTCGGCTGCACTTCGGCGAGGCGTTTGAAGTAGCCGAGTCCGTCGCTCTTCTTATTCTGTGAGAGTGCGAGTTCGCCCAGACGCTGCAACGCATCGGGATTGTCGCGCTTGGGTCCGAGCGCGATCTTCCACTGCGCTTCGCCGCCCGCGAGATCTTTGCCGAGCGAGACGAGATAGTCGCCTTTGGCGATGTGCACGGCCGGTACGGCACCGTAGTTTTGCTCGGCACGTTGCAAGATGGCGAGTGCCTGATCGTTCATCTTCTCGTCGCGATAGACTTGATATTCTTGGATGAGAACCGCCGCCTTGGTTTCGTCGTTCGGTTCGATCGCGAGGAGACGTTCGTAGGTGTCGACCGAGCCTTTCACGTCGTGATTGTTCGCAAGCACGCTCGCGCGGCCGAGCAACGCATCGGGATATTTGGGATCGATCGCAAGCGCTCGATCGAAGACTTGGCCCGCGAGCGCGAACGCTTTTTGCGAGACGTACGACCGCGCTTGCAAGACGACGGGCAGCGGATCTTTGGGATCGAGTTTCGCGGCCGCTTCGAACTGGACGCGCGCGTCGTCGTACTTGCCGAGTTGGCCGAGAACGAGACCGTAATTCTCGAAGACGCGTTTATCCGTGGCATTGAACGTGGTCGCACGCTTAGCGACGCGCTCCGCGTCGGCGCCACGATTGGTTTGGAGATAAAGATTCGTGAGCGTCAGGAGGATCTGCGCGTTCGTCGGCTCCGCATTGGTCGCATTTTCGAAGTCGGCGGTTGCTTCTTTGATGCGGCCGAGCGACTGGTTGGAGACGCCGTCGAGATAGTAGACTTGCGCCGTTTTGGCCCCAAGTGAGATCAAGCGTTGCGTGAGGGCGAGCGCCTGGTCGGGCTTCCCTTCGCTGAGATAATAGCCCGCAAGTTCCTGAAGCGCGTCCTTATCACTCGGATTCGCCTTGATCTTCGCTTCGAGGCGAGGGACCGCGATCTCGGGCAGCTCGGGCGTCGCCGTTGGAAGCGGTGCCGGCGCCGCGGATGCGGAGCTCGCAGCTGGGGTCGCCTCCGTTTTTTTCGGCGCCCCGTAGGCGCTCTGCGCGAGGGTCAGCGAGACGGCGAACGCGATGGTGGATGCGACGACGTGGCGGGCTACAATCTTCAACGGTATAGTCTTTCGGGGTTGAACGTGAACGTGTGGTTCACGAGGGGATTATGCGTGAACGGCAGCGCTCGCGCGGATCTGTTTGGTGAGCTCGGGGACGATTTCGAAAAGATCCCCGACGATGAGAAGGTCGGCAAATTCGCCGATCGGCACGGTGCCGTCTTTATTGATCGCGATGATCGTTGCCGACGTGCGCATACCGACTTTGTGCTGGATCGCGCCCGAGATCCCGACCGCGAAGTAAAGGTTCGGGCTAATCGATTTCCCGGTCTGACCGACCTGGTGGCCATGGCCGATCCATCCCGCATCGACGGCCGCACGCGATGCCCCGACGGAACCGCCGAGGGAGTCGGCGAGATCTTTAAGGATCGTTTTGAACGGTTCGGGTCCGCCGACGCCACGGCCGCCCGAGACGACTGTCGACGCTTCTTCGACCGCGAGTTCGCCTGCGGCTTCGAGAACGACTTCTTCGATTTTCACGCGATACGTTTTGCCTGCGGGTTTTGCGAGTTGCGCGATCTCGCCCGCGCCCGCACTCGGCACGGCTTTAAACGAGTTCGGGCGAATGGCGACGACGCCATAGTCTCCCTTGAACGCACACGTCGTGACGATCGTGCCGCCGAGCTTCGGCGAGACGCAGCCGACCTTGCCGTCTTTGATCACGATGTCGGTGACATCGGCGTTTTGGCCGCAGTCGAGACGCGCTGCCAGGCGACTTCCGAGATCGCGGCCGATCATCGTGTACGGCACCATGACGAGCGCGGGGCCAACCGCTTTGGCGGCAGCTTCGAGATAATCGACCGACGGATCGACGGCGAATGCATCGATCTCCGCGTCTTCGGAGACGTGAATGAGATCGAATGGATAGGCCTTCATCGCATCGGCGGCGGCGCTCGCGCCCGTACCGAGAACGACCGCGTGGAGCTTACCGCCGAGCGCGGTCGCAAGTTCTTTGGCTTTGGTCGACATTTCGAATGAAACGCGTCGCGGTTGGCCGCCGACGTGTTCGATGTAAACGATGACGTCGCGCATTAAACGAGCTTTCTTTCACGGAGAAATTCGATGATTTTGGTCGCGCCCGCAACGGCATCCGCCGCTTGGAAAACTTCGCCCTTGCCGCGAGTCGGCGGCGAAACGAGATCGATGAGTTCGGTGCGCGCGCCTTCGTGGCCGACGGGTTTATCGACGCCACTATCGGCGAGCGACGCAATCGCGATCGTCTTTTTCTTCGCGCCCATGATGCCCTTAAGCGCGGGATAACGCGGGGTATTCATCGACTTGGTGACGCTTACGAGCAACGGCAAATCAGCCGTCACCTTCGCGTACCCGTTGTCGGTCTCGCGTTCGGCGCGGACGGTCGTGCCTTCGACCTCGAGCTTGCGCGCGTGCGTGATTCCCGGGACGCCGAGAAATTCTGCAAGGGCTCCGGGCAATTCACCCGTGATCGAGTCGGTCGATTGCGTGCCGCAGAGCACGAGATCGAAGCCGTTCTTTTTGATGGCTTGCGCGAGCGCATAGGCAGTGCCCCAAACATCGGAGCCCTCGGCCTTGGGATCGGAGATCATGATCGCGTCGTCGGCGCCCATCGCGAGGGCCTTACGCACGATCTCCTTGCCGGATTCCGGCGCCATCGTTACGATCGTGACGGTCGTATCCCCACCGATTTTTTCTTTGAGTTGCAAACCCGCTTCGATCGCATATTCATCGAACGGGTTGAGCACGGTCTCGACGCCGGACCGAACGAGTTGCTTCGTCGCGGGATCGATGCGCTTGTCCGCGGTCGTATCGGGAACGAGCTTCACGGTAACGAGGATTTTCAAAACGGTGGCGAGCCTCCGAGGGTTCGTGGAAAGGCAAACTTTATTCGGTTGCTTTTCGACGCCGCGTGGCCCTGCCGGATGAAAAGAAAATTGTCAGTAAGGAGGCGTATGACGCGCAGCCACGGTCGGGACCGGTGCGTAGCTCGACTCGTTGGTTTGTAATTTCTGCAAATGGCGCGCGAGCGCGACGAGCCGACTGCGCTCGACCTCCGTCAATGAAAAATGCCCTCCGATATACACGACCAGTTGACGCGCGGCGAGCACCGTTTGCACGGCTTCTTTGTGCTGGCCCAGCCCCGCGCGATCAGCAGCCGCAAACGTCAGCATGTCGGCTTGGGCGAAGAGCGCGAGGCCATTGTCTGCACCGGTCTGATCTTTTTGCCGATATGCTTGCGCCGCTAGGATGCAGAACGGCAGCGAGTCGGCAAATCGTCGAGCCGCATTATACGCGTGGCAACTCGCGCCGAGCGGCGCAACGGCATCTTGACCCGGTGGCAACGTTTGCGCGAATCCGATGCTCGGATAGCCGAAGGCGAGCAACGTAGCTACCAGGGCCGCGAACGGCGAGGTGCGACGGTCGATCATTGTGCGATGACCATTTGCGAGTAGCTTTTAATCGTTTGCGCCGGAAGCGGTAGCGTTACGAACGTAAAGTTGTAATCGACCTCGATACCCACGGTGCAACCGGGTTTTGCAGTCGCCTCGCACGTGGCATCCGCGCCCTCCCACGTGAAGGGCGTCTTCACGGTAATCTGTGACGGATCGACACCCGTCATCTTCGATTTGATATATGCGATCACATCGGTCTCGCACGGCGTCGTGCCGACGAGCGGGTCGCTGCAATTGTGTGCGGCAATCGTCGCGTGGACGATGGCATAACGCGTGCCAACGCGCGCCGCTTGCGAGACGAGATCGTACGTGTAGAGGCCGCGACCGAAATCGATGATGCCGAAGATCAACGTCAGCGCGACCGAGGCCGCGAGCGCGAATTCCACAATCGCTTGCCCGCGCTGGCCCGCGCCGTCTCGCGGAATCGTCACGGAGAGATCTCTTGCGTCGCGGTTTTCGTCAACGTGTGCGTTGTCGGAATTCCGGGATAGGTAATGAGCGAAGTGAACGATTTCGAGACCGTAACCCTGACGAACAAGTCGATGTGATCCGAGTTCGCGCACGTCGGCGTCGGATTGCAGTCGGTCACGGTGACGCCCGGCGTTCCACCGCACGAGCAGTAGGTCGACGACGATACGTCGGTCGCAGCGAGCGCAATATCGGTCGCATCGGATTGCGCCGCGGATGCGATACCCACGGTGTCCGTCGAATTCGTACTCGCGTACGCCCCGTATTGCGCGCCCGCGCGCGCGGCGTTGCCGATCGTAATGCTTTCGCGCGCGAAACGTCCGATATCGATGATGCCGATCGTCAATAATATGAGGAACGGTGCGACGAGTGCGAGCTCGACGATTGCCGCACCATCGTCACCTGCAAGAAAGCGCTTCACTCCGTGAGCGCCACGTGCGTCGTCGTTTGCGATTGTTGCAGGGGCAACGCCGCATTTTGCGATGGGTCGATCGTGAGCGTCTTATTTCCGTTCGTTTGAAAGCCGCCGATGACGAGGTTGCCGAAATTGTCGAGCTTACCGTTGGATCGAAATTGCGCCGTCGGCGCGTAGAAGAGCCCCACGAACGTGTCCGGCACGCCGTTATTGGTGATGTCATTCGTATTGCTGGGAGGTTGGTAGAATGCAACGCCGGCGGATGGAGCGTTATCGGGTGGACCGAACGTTGAGGGTGCGGTAATTACGGACGCACCGCTCGCGAGCTGTCCGTCAACGTTGACGATCGTTACCCCCGTCCCCGTGATCGCGCCGGAGATACCACCGTAGATATAGTACAGGCCCGGAGTAAAATTCACCGCGCCAACGCAACAGTTGGTCACGACGTTATGCGCTGGAAAACCCGCTCCGGAGATGATCGCACGCCCGGCCGCGTTGATCGCCGAAGCCGTCAGCGGCGGTATGGGCGTATTTTGAAGATAGTTGCAACCCGTAATTTTAAAGCATGGGTCGACGACGAGCGTCTTAGACAGAACGGGTGCGACCGTCTTTCCGTTTTTCGAGATACTCGCCCCGGGCGCGTTGCCATGGTAGATCACTTTATTCGCATCGATCCCACGTTTTACGTACACGGCCCCGTTGGTCGCCACGTTGCACTTGACGGCATCGACGTTGCCGGCGTTAAGCGTGAGCCCACTGTTGGGATCGAGCTGCGTGAGACATTGCGTGATCTCATCGGGAACGCGTGCCGCAACCGCACGCGCGGTAATCGTTTGATATGGGCGATTGAAAATGGCGGAGAAAAACGTTGGTTGTCTTTTCGAGACGATGACTTCGACTGCGCCCGCGGCGTACGGCGTCGCCATCGCGTTCGGCGGCGTATTATTCGCTGGCGGCTCGTTGACGGTGACCTTCGTGACGCCGACGCCATTATCGTCGGTAAAATAGTTGCCGCTCGTCGCAGTCTGCGCAGCCGATATCACTTCCGCAGGAGCCGGAGAACCAGCAGTCGTGGGATAGTACGCACGGATAGCGCCCGCGATCGCGCCCGCATCGGCAGCCGACTGTTCCAAGCGCTGCTGGTAACGCCAATAACCGACATCCACGCTCAGTGCCGCGATGGCGATGATGGCAACGATGCCGAAAGCCAGCAACGGAATCATCTGACCCCGCTGCCGATCGCCGGTTCTTAATTTAGTCCGAACCTTTAACGAGTCGCCCACCTTCGTTACATCGGCTCGTGGCGACGCACATTTCAGTTTTGTTCGAAAATCGACACGCTTATCGCACCCGCGTTATGGATGTTGCGAAGAGATGACCAAACGCGAGCTACTCGTAAGTGTCGGCGATATAAACGGCAACGCGACAAATGCAAACTGGTACTGGAGTTGAACTTCGATCCAACACCCTTGCGACGGACTCACGGTGCAAGCGAATAATCCGCCACCTGGAATCGTGTTTCCGGTTGGCGTGCCACCGAAGGCAACCGTCGTGGTGAGCTTTGTCGCGTCGAGACCGGAGACTTTCGTCGCGAGAAAGTTGGTAATCCGCGTCTGACAGGTGGCGCCAGCAGTCGTACAGTCCGATGGCGGCGACGGCGTATTGACGATCGCGTATCGCGTCGTAACGCGTGCGAGTTGACCGAGTTCGTTATAGGCGAAGAGCGCGCGACCGAAATCGACGATGCCGATGAAGAGCACGAAAAAGACGGTCGCAGCCAAAGCAAATTCGACGATCGCCTG
>JANYGA010000157.1 GCA_025359485.1 Rhodospirillales bacterium
TCCCCGGACTCGCGGGTTCGTAGGCGTCGGCGTCGTTACGCGGGCGCCGACTCGCCCGCGCGACGCATCTCGCGTTCGTCTAGCCAATCGCTCACCAGCGGCACGCGCACGTCGTCGCCTTGGAAGACGCGTACGCCGTAAATCACGGTAGCGATGAGCCACACGGGGAAGAGCGCGGCGAGCAACGGCCACGCCGAGATGCCCAAGAGCGGAATGTGGACGAGCGTCTCGAGCGCGACCCACATGCCAAAGAGTCCGAAATTCACCGCGAGTGCCTGCGTGGCTTGACGCCGCACGGCGATCGATTTCTTCGGATCGAGAAGCGCGAGCGCCGCGAGCGGCCAGAGCGGATACCCGAGGCCGAGCAGCGCTCGCGTTTCCGGGGAAACGGTTGCGAGCGCCGTGACCGTCTTGCGGGCGGCGGGCGCGGGGCGCGGCTCGTACGTCGCGCGCGGCTGCGGACCGGGTGGCGGATTTTGCGGTCCGCGTTGCCCGCCGAGGCCGGGACGCGAGGCCGAAGCCGCGGCCATGCGTCGCTCGAGGCGGCATCCCGGACACAGGCCGATCTCGTCGCGACACGTCGCACAGATGGTCTGCGTACAATCGATACAGACGGCGACGGATGGAACGGCGGTGTGAAAGTAACAGTCCACGGCGAATGCTCCGGCGAACGAGCGAGTTGCCCACGATACTCGGGCTCGAACGGAAAGGTTTCGCGCATCTCCACTACAACCGCGCTCGATTCGGCCAATCGTCGGATCGTCGTCAACCGCTTGCTCCGCGAGGCGCGGCCCTATTACCCGCGGCTCGCCTTCGCACTCGTGCTCGGGATCGTCGCCGGCCTTGGTCCGCTCGCGTTTACGCGCGCATTTCCGCTCGTGATCGACAAGGTCATCGGCGATCCGGCACATCCGATCGGTTTGCTCGTCCTCGTGATGATCGGCGTATTCGTCGTAAATCTCGTGTCGAGCGTCGCGACGTACGGTCAGAGCTATCTCACGGCGTGGAGCGGCCAGCGATTGATCGCAACGTACCGCGTACGTCTCTTCGAGCGCACGATGCGCATGCCGATGACGGAATTTGACCGCTGGCGTCCGGGCGATTTGATGGCACGGTTCACGAACGACCTCTCGTTGATGACCGATGCGCTGAGCGTCGCGCTGCCGCAGTTTTTCGTCACGCTGGTAACGCTCGTCGGCTCCGTCGCCTACATGTTCTACATCGACTGGCTGCTCTCGCTCTTTCTCTTCATCGTCGCGCCGGTGGTCAATTTCGTCGTTGCGACGTTTACGAAATTGATCTCGACGGCCACGCGTCGGGCGCAAGAGCGTGTCGCCGATCTCAGCGCCAATCTCAGCGAGACGCTCCAGGGGCAACGTATCGTCAAGGCGTTCGGTCGCGAGGATTACGAGACGATGCGCTTTTCGCAGAGCAACGAAAATTACTTCGGTGCCTATATGAAAGCGCTGCAACTCGGGCAGACGCAGACGCCGATCGTTTCGATGATCATCACCACGGCACTGCTTGCGATCATCGCGATCTCCGTGCGCGAAGTCATCGTCCACCGCTTGCAGGCGGGCGAGGTGTTGCAGTTTTGGGGCCTCGTCGTGCTCGCGATCAATCCGCTCAATCGGCTCGCGGCATTCGTCGGGGATATTTCCAAAGGGCTCGTCGGCGCGTCGCGCATCTTCGAAATTCTGGATCTTCCGATCGAAGAAGATGCGCCGGGCATCGTCGCTCGCGGGACGGCGATTCGCGGCGCGATCGATTTTACGAACGTGACCTTCGCGTACGGTCCCGATGCCGCGCCCGTGTTGCACGATTTCACGGCGAAAATCGAAGCGGGCGAGATCGTCGCACTCGTCGGACCATCGGGTGCGGGCAAGACGACGATCGTCAATCTCGTGCCGCGCTTCTACGATCCGCGGTCGGGGACGGTCGAGATCGATGGGCGCCCGCTGGTCTCGCTTCCACTCGCCGAATTACGTGCGGCAATCGCGATCGTGCCGCAAGAAGCGATGCTTTTTTCGGGAACGATTGCGGAAAATATCTCGTACGGTCGGCTCGATGCCACGCACGCCGAGATCGAAGCTGCGGCGCGCGAAGCGAACGCCGAAGAGTTCGTGCTCGACCTCCCGCTCGGCTACGAGACGGCGGTCGGCGAACGCGGCACGCGGCTCTCCGGCGGCCAACGGCAACGCATCTCGATCGCTCGCGCCGTGTTGCGCGATCCGCGCATCCTCATTCTCGATGAAGCGACGAGCGCGCTCGATTCGCATTCGGAACGGTTGATCGAGGCCGCGCTCGACCGGCTCTTGCCGGGCCGCACGACGCTCATCATCGCGCACCGCCTTTCCACGATCCGTCGCGCGAATAAGATTCTCTACATCGACGGCGGTCGCGTGCTCGAAATGGGCACGCACGACGATCTCCTCGCACGTGGCGGCGCCTACGCGGCGTTGCATGCCGCGCAATTCGCGTAGCCGCGTCGGCAAGCGAGGCCTCACCGCGCGTCGCCGTCGAAAAAGCCGCGATGCAATCTCCGCGCCGACTTACCGCCGCGCTCATAACGAGTGCGTTCCTTTTGCTCGCGCCGCACGAACGCGCGTCGAGCGCGCCTGCCTCCGATGGCGACTACGTCGTCACCGAAAAATCCGTCGCGACACTCGAAGCCGACCTCGCGACCGGACGCGTCACCTCGGAAGCACTCGTTCGTGCCTATCTCGCGCGGATCGCCGCGATCGATGCGAACGGACCGGCCCTTCATAGCGTGATCGCGCGCAATCCGCATGCGCTCGACGATGCACGCGCGAGCGATGCGGCCCGCCGCGACGGCAAAGCACGCGGACCGCTCGCGGGCATCCCGGTGCTCGTAAAAGATAACATCGAAACGAACGACGGCACGGCGACGACCGCGGGCTCGCTCGCGCTTGCGGACAACGTGACGCGTCGCGATGCGCCGCTCGTGACGCGCCTGCGAGCCGCGGGCGCAATCGTGCTCGGAAAGACCAATCTTTCGGAATGGGCGAACATTCGCTCGTCGCATTCGATCAGCGGCTGGTCGGCCGTCGGCGGACTCGTGAAGAATCCGTATTCGTTAGATCGCAACGCGTGCGGATCGTCGTCGGGAACGGGATCGGCGATTGCGGCGAGTCTCGCCGCCGTCGGGGTCGGTACGGAGACCGACGGTTCGGTGACGTGTCCGTCGTCGATGAACGGTCTCGTCGGCCTCAAGCCGACGGTCGGTCTCGTATCGCGCACGCACGTGGTGCCGATCTCGCACACGCAAGATACCGCGGGGCCCATGGGCCGCAGCGTCGCGGACATCGCGGCGCTGCTGACGGGAATCGCCGGCAGCGATCCCGCCGACATCGCGACGTTACACGCCGACGCGCACCTGCACGATTACGTCGCCGCAGCGCGCGACGGTTCGCTTGCGGGTAAGCGTCTCGGCGTCTTGCGCTATGCGACGGGGGGCTCGCCCGATGTCGACGCGCTCTTCGCGCGTGCGATCGCGGCACTCAAAGCGCGTGGCGCGACGATCGTGGAGATCGCGACGTTCAAACCCGATCGCCGACTCGGCGATGCGGAGGGGACGGTGCTCTTCACGGAACTCAAAGCCGACCTCAACGCCTACCTCGCGACGACGCCGAAAACCGTTACGACGCGTACGCTCGCTGCGCTCATCGCATTCGATCGCTCGCATCCGCGCGAACTCTCGCTCTTCGGTCAGGACGAATTCGAGAAATCCAGTCTTCTTAAGGGCTTAACGAATCCGGCGTACCTCGAGGCGCGCGCACTCGCGCACCGACTCGCAGGCCCGCGAGGCATCGACGCGCTCGTGAAATCCAAGAAGCTCGACGCGCTGATCGCGCCGACGTCGGGGCCGGCCTGGCGGACCGATGTCGTCGACGGCGACAACGCATCGGGCGGCGCCGGCGAGTTACCCGCGGTCGCGGGATATCCGCACCTCACCGTCCCGATGGGCTACGTGCGTTCGATGCCCGTCGGCCTTTCGTTCATCGGGCCCGCATGGAGTGAGGCCACGCTCATCGGAATCGGCGCTGCATACGAACGTGCGACCAACCTCCGACACGCACCAACCTATGCCGAGAGCGTGGAGGCGACCCCGAGCATCGCACCGCTCCTCGCACCGCTCCATCCGGCAAGCGATCCGACGCCGGCGTCGTAACTGACACAGATGCAAGTGGAGCATCTCGACGTCGTCGTCGTCGGCGCCGGGCTCTCCGGTATCGCGGCCGCGTATTACCTCAAGACGCAGACGTCGCGAAAGACGTTTGCGATCTTCGAGGGTCGCGACGCGATCGGTGGGACGTGGGATCTCTTCCGCTATCCCGGCGTACGTTCGGATTCGGATATGCATACGCTCGGCTACGGCTTCGCACCGTGGGCGAGCGATCGTTCGATCGTCGACGGGCCATCGATTCGCGATTACATCAACGATACGGCGAAGCGCGAAGGGATCGTAGAAAAGATCCGCTTCGGACATCGCGTCGTGCATGCGTCGTGGTCGTCGGCGGACGCGCGATGGACGCTCGACGTCACCGTCGCTGCCGACGGCGCGCGCAAGCGCGTAACGTGTGGCTTTCTCTTTACGTGCAGCGGCTACCACGATTACGCGCAAGGGCACTCGCCACGGTGGCCCGACCGTGAGCGCTATACGGGCCAGGTGGTGCACCCGCAATTTTGGCCCGAGAACCTCGATTTCGCAGGGAAGCGCGTCGTCATTATCGGCAGCGGTGCGACGGCGGTGACGCTGGCACCCGAGATGGCGAAGACCGCCGCCCACGTGACGATGTTGCAACGTTCGCCAACGTACGTCGTCGCGCGGCCCGCAGTCGACGCGATCGCGAAATCGATCCAGGAGAAGCTGCCGAAAAAAATCGCGGGCACGGTCGTGCGTTGGAAAAACGTGCTGCTCCAGATGTTCTTTTATATTTACGCGCGCAAGCGTCCCGAACGCATGAAAGCGATGATCCGCAAAGGGGTTCGCGCGTACCTCGGGCCCGATTACGACATCGCCAAACACTTCACGCCATCGTACAACCCGTGGGACCAGCGCTTGTGTCTCATTCCCGACGCCGATCTCTTCACCGCGATTCGCTCGGGCAAAGTCTCCGTCGAAACCGACCACATCGATGGCTTTACCGAAACGGGACTGCGGTTACGTTCCGGCGCGACGCTCGATGCCGATCTCGTCGTGAGTGCGACGGGCCTCAACATCCAGCTTCTGGGCGGGATGACGGTGGACGTCGACGGCGACGCCGTGGATTTTGGTACGCGACTGAACTATAAAGGCATGATGTATAGCGACGTTCCGAATCTCGCTTCGGCGTTCGGCTACACCAATGCGTCGTGGACGCTCAAATGCGAACTCACCGCAAAGTACGTCTGCCGACTCCTCAATTATATGGATGCCAAAGGCTTCGCTTCGTGCACGCCACGACGGGAGTCGGGGATCGGCGAGTTGCCCGCACTCGATTTCTCGTCGGGATACGTCCAACGCGCCCTCGCGAAGCTTCCAAAACAGGGGACGCGCAAGCCGTGGAAGCTCTACCAAAACTACGCCCTCGATATCGCGACACTCAAATACGGCAAGGTCGCCGACGGCACGATGACCTTCGCAAAGGCGATGCGCACGCAAGTTGCTTCGAAGCGCTAGCTGAGGCGAGGCACACCGCAAGCTGCGCGTGTCAGCGCGTCGTTTTCGTGAACTTCGAGCGGCCTACGGTGCCGTGGGTGGGAGATCGCTCGCCACTTCGATGAGGACGAGACGCGTTGGCACGAAGCCGGCGGGTAGGGCAAAGCCGTACGTCGCGCGGGCGGCCCCGCCGGGTATCAGATCCCAGCCGTCATCGAGCACGCGACCGGTGACGGTGATGCCGTCCGCGTCGGCAAGCGTCGCTTTGAAAAAACCGTGCGTGCTCGTATGCAAGCCGTCGCTGATGATCGCGTGAAACACCAGCTTTTCGAGATTTCCCGCGTGGTCCGCCGGGGCGGCCGCCGCGAAAGACATCTTGCGCGCGGCGAACGTGTATGTGGCGACCTTTCAGTATCGGGCGATGCGACGGGATCTCGTCATACCACGCTTCCGTCCGGCCGGGGTGGAGACGAGTCCGTTCAGACGACCGGGCGGAGCGTCATGTCGTCGAAGAACGCTTCGATCGGAGCCGGTCGTCCGAAAAAGTAGCCTTGCAGTCGTCGGCATCCGAGTGCTTTCATACAGGTCGCTTGCTCCAACGTCTCGATGCCCTCGGCGACGATATCGATCTCGAGTTCACGCGCGATTTTGACGACGGCTTCGGCGATGACGCGGTCGATCGGCGTCACGAGAATATCCTCGACGAACGAGCGATCGAGTTTGATATAATCGATCGGAAAGTTTTTGAGATATGCGAGCGACGAGTAGCCCGTGCCGAAGTCGTCGATCGCGATATTTACGCCGATCGCCTTGAGCGCTGCGAGCGCGCGAACCGTTTCGCCGAAATCGGCGCTCGCGAAACTCTCCGTAATTTCCAAGACGAGCAGTTCGGGCGGAATCATCGAGCGCCGGAGCGTTTCGCGCACGGTATCGACGAAGAGCGGCGAGCGAAATTGAACGAGCGAGACGTTGACCCAAAGCGGTATGGGTGCGATTCCCGCATCGATCGTCGCGCGAATCCGCTCGCAGACTCTTCCGATGACCCAGGCACCGAGGGCGAAGATCGTGCCGTTGGCTTCGGCGATCGGGATGAACTCATCGGGCGGAATTCGGCCACGTGTCGGATGGTTCCAACGGCATAAGCTCTCGGCACCGACGATCGCTTGCGACTGCGCGTCGATAATGATTTGGTAATGAAGTTCGAATTCGCCTTGCTCGATCGCGTGCGCGAGTTCGAACTCCAAGCGAGCGGTCTCGCCACGACGCTTGGCAACGTCGACGTCGAAATACGTAACGCGATTGCGGCCCGCGCGTTTGCTCTCGTACATCGCCGTGTCGGCGGAGTGCAATAATGCGGACCGGTCGGCTCCATCGCGCGGATAGAGGCTCACGCCGATGCTCGCCGTCATCTCGAGATCTTGCCCCTCGACCACGAATGGTTTCTGCATTTCGCGATGGAGACGTTGACAAACGGTATCGACGACGTCTTCGCTTGGAAAATCACGGAGTAAGATCGCAAATTCATCACCGCCGAGCCGCGCGACAAGATCGCTTGGTCGCACCGACGCCGCGAGGCGCCCCGCGGCTTCGCAGAGCACGTCGTCGCCTGCTTTGTGACCGAAGGTGTCGTTGATCGGCTTGAATCGATCGAGGTCGACCATGATCAAACCGAGGGTCTTGCCGATATTCGTCGTGTTGTCGAGCTCTCGCTCGAAGCACGTCTCGAAGCGCAGGCGATTGGCGAGATTCGTGAGTCGATCGGTGTTGGCGAGCTCCCAGAGCGCTTCGTCTTCACGACGGTGGGTCGTGACGTCGGCAGCTCGTCCGTAGACCGCCGTCGGTCGGCCGTCGTCATCGTAACTCACCGAAGCACCGATCTGAACGTAGCGCACTCGGCCGCGCGCGGTGACGATGCGCTGTTCGAAACCGTACGCCGAGCGCGCGGCGAAAGCCGAAGCTACGAATTCTTCGACCGCGGCCCGGTCTTCGGGATGCGTGAAGGCCGAAAGTCCGCCGATTTGTCGATGCGTTCCCACATCGAGATCACACATCGCGTAGAGCGCGTCCGACCAGCGCGTCTCGCCCAAAATGAGATCGTCGAACCAAATCGCTTCGGGACTCAAACGTCGCACGAGCGCTGGCCGCGTTTCGATTAGGCGCACCCTTTCCGCCGCGCGCTCCGCCTCAGAGGTCATCGAAACGAGAACGGCGAGGCCGGCGCTTTGCGTCATGATGAAGATTCGATCGTCGCCCTCGCGTCGCACGAACATGATGTCGACGTCGCGCGAACCCCAACGGAACGGGTAGGTGAAACGAAAGCGCTCGCTTTCGGTCGTCGTTCCGAGTGCGAATCGCCGAAAGCGACCTTCGTAGGCCTCGACGCACGCGCATGGTGCCAGATCGAAGAAGTTGCGGCCGAGGCTGGTCTGCGGCGAGCGACGAGCGTGTTGCGCCTCCGCTTGGTTGTAGGCTTTCACGAAGCCGAGTCGGTCGAGGGCGATTACCCCAAGGGGAATCTCGTCCAGTTCGCCTGGCGACGCACTAAAAATCGAGATTGGGTCAAACGGCACGATGTGTTCGAAAGCGGCACGTATCGCCATATGCTCTACATACGGTCGGCGAAGAACTATTCGGTTGTTGAGGGATCGCACTTAACCGAATCTGTACTCGGTACGACCTACTATCGAATCGATCGTTCCGCGAACGACGCGGTAGGTGGCCAGAGCTTTCGTCGTAGGCTTTCGTCGTAGGCCTCCGTCATGGTATACTCCACGGGTTGTCCCCACTTCACCAACGCCGTGTGCCCTCGGGCCGTGCCGCGGTGCGATGGTCGTATCAGCGGTTCGCAGCGCGAGCCCGAGCGTCGACCAGAAAGCGAAATCGAACTTGGCTTCCGTCATCTCCATGAAGGCGCTCCTCGAGGCAGGCGTCCACTTCGGTCACCAGACCCGTCGTTGGAACCCCAAGATGAAGCCCTACATCTTCCAAGAGCGCAACGGCATCTACATCATCGATCTCTCGAAGACGGTCGTGATGATGCGCGAAGTTTACGCCGCCGTCAAATCGATGGCGCGCGATAACAAAGTCATTCTTTTCGTCGGCACCAAGAAGCAAGCTCAGGACGTCGTCAAAGAAGAAGCCGAACGTGCCGGAACCTATTTCGTGAACGAGCGCTGGCTCGGCGGTACGCTGACCAACTTCGCGACGATCCAAAAGCGCATCTCGCGCCTGCGCGAACTCGAAGGGATGAAGGCTCAGGGTAGCTTCGATCTTCTGCCGAAAAAAGAAGTCTCTCGCCTTTCCGACGAGCTCGAAAAACTCGAGCGATTCCTTGGTGGCATCAAGGACATGCACAAGCTACCCGATGCCGTATTCATCGTCGACCCGAAGAAAGAGCGCATCGCGGTGCTCGAAGCGCGCAAGCTCAAGATCCCGATCATCGCCGTGATCGACACGAATTGCGATCCCGAAGAGATCGATTATCCGATTCCGGGCAACGACGACGCGATCCGCGCGGTACGCCTGATGGTCTCGAAGATCGCCGACGCGATCATCGAGGGCCGGACGGAAGTCGAGAGCGGCGGCTTCGACGATGAAGAGCCCAACTACGACGATTACGTGGCACCCGCCGAACCGATGCCCGCCGAGGCCGTGATGGCCGCCACCGAATCCGAACCACAAGGAGCGGCGGTCTAACCGCCCCGAACTCTCAGCGGTCCGTTTCCCCGCACCGAAAGGCGCCGCTCGCGCGGCGTCTTTCCACGTATGACGCGACGGCGCACCGCGCCGTCACCGACGAGAAAGGCCTAGCCCGTGAGCTCCGCAACCGATCACAAACCGACCGCCGCCGATATCAAGCGCCTCCGTGAAGAGACGGGTGCGGGTATGCTCGACTGTCGCGCCGCGCTCGTCGGCGCCGCCGGCGACTACGATGCCGCGAAAAAAGGCCTCATCGAACAGGGTGCCTCGAAAGTCGCCAAAAAAGCCGACCGCTCGGCAAACGAAGGCATGGTCGAATCGTACATTCATCCCGGCAACAAAGTCGGCGTGCTCGTCGAGATCAATTGCGAAACCGACTTCGTCGCGCGTAACGATCTCTTCAAAACACTCGCCCGCGACATCGCGATGCACATCGCGGCGATCCCCGTGAAGTACGTCTCGCGCGATCAAGTCCCCAAAGAAGATCTCGCGCCGCTGCGCGAGCAGTTCGCGGCCGAAGCTGCGGGCAAGCCCGCCAACATCATCGATCGCATCGTCGAGGGCAAGATCAACAAGTGGTACGAGGATAACGTCCTCGAAGAGCAGTCGTTCGTGAAGGACGACGACCAAACGATCAACGAGCTCATTGCCAAAACCACGGGCGTGCTCGGTGAGAAGATCAAGATCCGCCGGTTCGCCAAGTTCGCTCTTGGCGAGTAATCCCGGCGGCGTCGCCGCGTACGACCGCATCCTCTTGAAGATTTCGGGCGAAGCGTTCGCCGGATCCGAGAGTTCGGTCGATGCGGTCACGACGGCATGGATGGCCGAGCAGATCGCCGAGGTCGCACGCGCGGGCGTCTCCGTCGCCGTCGTGGTCGGCGGTGGCAACATCTGGCGCGGCAAAGCGCACGAAGCGGGCGGCATGGATCGCGCCACGGCCGATTACATGGGCATGCTCGCGACGGTGATCAACGCGCTCGCGTTGCAAGACGCACTCGAGCGGATCGACGTCGCTTCGCGCGTCCAGACCGCGATCCAGATGCAGCAGATCGCCGAGCCGTATATTCGGCGCCGTGCGATGCGTCATCTCGAAAAAGGTCGCGTCGTTATTTTCGGTGCGGGTACGGGAAATCCGTACTTCACGACCGACACGACCGCGGCGCTGCGTGCCGTCGAGATCGGTGCGCAAGCCATTCTGAAGGCAACGAAAGTCGACGGCATCTACAGCGCGGATCCGAAGAAAGATCCGAGCGCGACGCGCTTCACCAAACTCGAATATCTCGAAGTGCTCAAGCGCGGCCTCGAAGTCATGGACAACACGGCACTGACGCTGTGCATGGATAACGACGTGCCGATCATCGTGTTCGATATGAACGTCGCCGGAAATATTCGGCGCGTCGTTTTCGGCGAAGAGATCGGGACGCTCGTTAGTACGCCCGCGCGCATTCGTGCGGCGGGAGAAACGGTAGCGAGATGAGCGAGATCGACGACACCATCAAAACCATGGAAAGCCGCATGCAGAAGGCGATCGATGCGACGCGCAACGATTTCGCCTCCGTGCGCACCGGCCGCGCATCGCCCGCGCTGCTCGATCGCCTTCAAGTCGAATCCTATGGCGCGATGGCGCCGCTCAAATCGATGGCGAGCATCAGCACCCCCGACGCGCGCACGTTGCAGATTTCGGCATTCGATCGCAACACCGTCGGCGCGATTCGCAAGGCGATCGAGACGAGCGATCTCGGGCTCACGCCGAATATCGACGGCTCGACCATTCGCTTGCAGATCCCGCAACCGACGGAAGATCGACGCAAAGATCTCGTCAAGGTCATCAAGAAAAAAGCCGAAGACGGCAAAGTCGCGGTGCGCAACGTTCGCCACAAATGTGTCGATGAGATCAAAGCGTTGCTTAGAGACGGCAAGATCACCGAAGACGACAACAAACGTGCGGGCGAGCGCGTCCAGAAAATCACGGATAAGTTCGTGAAGGACGTCGACGCGCTCGTCGTCACCAAAGAAAAAGAGATTCTCGAAGTCTAGCCGCGGCATCTAAAGAAGCGTCACGTCAGACCCGAAACCTGTAAAGAACGCGGTGCAACGTCGTTGTAGCTCCGAACGTTCGAGTCCATCCGTTTCGGAGTTGACATGAAGCTAGATTTACGCGTTGCCATCGGAGCCACGGCGGCTCTCGCCATCTCGGTCGGGTGCTCGAACGGCAACGGTATCTTCGGTCACGATCTACCCGCCGGAAATATCACGATCGCGGACGCCGTCTCTGGAAAGCAGCTCGTAACAAGCCTGGCCGCGCCGTTCGTCACGACCGATCTTCGATTCTCGATCGCGATTTCGGAAGATCGATTCAACGGACCCTATACCGTCGCGATCATCAAGCAGCAGAGTATTCCGACGGCCGCAAACGGTGGAAACGCGTATCCGTTTGCGTTCAATACCCCATGTTTCGTGCCGCATCAAACGCCCGATACGAGCGCGCATGCCAACGTCATCACCTTTTCTGGCGATAACGCAAACGGAAATCCCGCCGCGTATCCAAACGGTGCCGCCCTCGTCGCGCCGACACCGATGCCGGGATCGTCGGCACCGCCCGCGATGGCGACGCCGCTTCCCGGTAGGAATCCCTGTCATTCGGGCGAGTTGGAAACCGCCGAAATTTCCGATCAAAAAGGGCACAGCTCGCTCTTTTATTACCTCCAGCCCTAAGCGCGGTTCGCCCGCAAGACCAGGGTTTTGCTTCGCTTCACGTAAGCGGGCCGCGATGACCCATCCCGAGCGCGAGTCGCTCGCGCTCATGCCGCTGACCGACGCACGCGAACTCCTTGGCCAAGGGCGCGTGCGTTTGCGTTTGCTGCTCCCACCCTACGCCGCGGTCGGGATCGGCGTGCTTCGGGTGTTGCGCGCGCGGGAATGTGACGGAGCGATGGAGATCGTCGCGGGATACGAGGGCTACGCGCGCCTCGCCGATGTCATGCGCGAGCAACGCGCGTGACGGATTCGCGCGAACGCGACGCGGGTTTGGCGCCGGGTATCTTGCCACAGCACGTCGCGATCATCATGGACGGCAATCGGCGCTGGGCCAAGGCGCATCGCCTGCCGGGTATCGAGGGACATCGCCGCGGCATCGTCGCGCTTCGTCGCGTCACGCGCGCCGCGAGCGATTTCGGAATTCCGATGCTCACGGTCTACGGCTTTTCGACGGAAAATTGGAAACGCGATTCGACGGAGATCTCGCTCTTGCTCGATCTCTGCGTCTTTTTCGCGCGCACCGAACTCGAAGATCTCCGCCGCAACAACGTCCGCGTGCGCATCATCGGCCAGTACCGGGCACTGCCCCGCGCTTCGTGCGACGCACTCGACGTGCTCGTCGCGGCGACGGCGAAGAATACGGGCCTGCAACTCAACCTCGCCGTCAATTACAGCGCGCGCTCGGAATTGCGTCTGGCGATCGAAGCCGTGGCGCGCGATGTCGCGAGCGGAAAGCTCGAGCCGGGTGCCATCGACGAGCACGTCGTCGCGTCGTATCTTTCGACTGCCGATATGCCCGATCCCGATCTGCTCATTCGGCCCGGCGGCGAATCGCGGCTCTCGAATTTTTTGCTATACCAACTCGCCGATGCCGATTTTTATCTGACCGATATCTTTTGGCCCGACTTCGATAAGACGCAGTTCGCAGCGGCAATCGAAGAATTTCGCGCGCGCCGGTTACGCGCCGACGGCGACGCGTGAGCGCGACCACGGCTGGCCGGGTGCGACGCATCGATATCGGCCGTCGTATTTCGACGGGGCTTTCGATCGCAGCGATCGTCTTAGCTTCGGTCGTATTCGTCCCGACGTTCACCGTCGTCGTCTTGGTCATCACGATCGGATCGCTATGGGAATTGAGCGCCATGACGGCGCGCAAGAGTCAGCCGCTGGTCTTCCCCGTCGGCGCACTCGCGATCGGCACGTACGTCAT
>JANYGA010000104.1 GCA_025359485.1 Rhodospirillales bacterium
CACCCCCGCAAACGCGCCGGCGATGAGGCCGCCCTCGAGGGCGATATTGAGGATGCCCGCGCGTTCGCAGATGACGCCTGCGAGCGCGGCAAAGATCAGCGGCGTCGCCTTCACGAGTGCGAGTGCGATGAAGGCCAAGACCGCGCTCATGCGGTCAGCCGCGCGATCGTGCGGCGCGCGGCGAGCGCGACGATCGCGAGCCCTTCGACGAGCGTCACTGCGTCTTTGGGGACGTGCGCGAGCGATTGCATCGCGAGACTGCCGCTTTGCAAGATGCCGAAGCCGACGGCCGCGAGTACGATGTACGGCGGATCGAGATCGCCGACGAGCGCCACGGCAATCGCGATGAACCCGTAGCCCGGAGAAAGCGCGACGTTGAATCGGTGGAGTACGCCCGCGACGATCGTCGCGCCGCCGAGCCCCGCGATCGCGCCCGAGATTGCGAATGCGAAGACCGCCATGCGCGGCAAATCGATGCCCGCGCGTGCCGCGGCGAACGGCGCATCGCCCGCGGCGCGCAGCGCAAATCCCGCGACGGTGCGCGCGAGAAAAAACCAGAGCGCGGCTGCGAGCGCGAGCGCGATCGGAAATGCGATCGTGAGCCGCGTGCCTTCGACGATGACGGGCAACGTACGATCGAGCGCGAGCGACGGCGTCTCGCCGCTTTCGGCGCCGATCGCACGTAAGGGTCCGACGACGGCCCAGTTCGCCAGCAGGGCGGCGATGACGTTGAGCATCAGTGTCGCGACGACTTCGCTCCCGCCGAAGCGCGCGCGCAGGCCGCCCGCGATCGTGCCCCAACCCGCGCCGCCGAGTGCTCCCGCCGCGAGCATCGCGACGATCGCGATTGGGCCCGGCCCCGGCACGATCGTGCCGACGACGCCTGCGGCGAGCCCACCGATGACGAGTTGCCCCTCGGCACCGATGTTGAAGAAGCCCGCACGAAACGCGAAGGCGACGGCGAGGGCGGGAAAGAGCAGCGCCGTCGTTTGGACGAGTGTCTCGGCGACTTGGTGCGTCCCGCCGACGCTCCCGCGCGCGAGTGCGGCGAATCCGACGATGGGACTGGTGCCCGCGACGAGCATCGCGATGGACGCGATCGCAACGAGCGCGACTGCGGCAATGATATTGGTTCGCGCGCGGCCGCGACCGATGGCGCTCACGACGATAAGCCCGCCATGAACGCTCCGATACGTGGTCGATCGAAATCCTCGCGCGCGCATGCGTGCACGATCGTTCCGCCGCAGAGCACGACGAGCCGGTCGGCGAGCGTGAAGAGTTCGTCGAGATCGAAGCTCACGAGCACGATACCGACCCCGTCGTTTCGCGCTTCGATCAATCTCGCGTGGACGAGCGCCGCCGCGCCGATATCGATGCCGCGCGTCGGCGCGTACGCCACGATGACGCGCGGCGCGAACCCGAGCGCGCGGCCGACGACGATCTTCTGCTGATTCCCACCGGAAAGCGCGGCGACGGGCGTTGCGATCGACGGCGTGCGAACGTCGAACTCCGCGACGATCGCACGCGCCCGACGCTCGCGCGCTGCGCGATCGACGAGCGGTCCGCGGCGCATCTCCGTGCGCGATTGATCGCCGAGCGCCGCGTTCTCGGTAACGCTCCACGCCATCACGAGTCCATCGCGTTGGCGATCGCCCGCAATCGTCCGGATGCCACACGCGATACGCGTGCGCGGATCGCCCGGTGCCAACTCGTCGCCATCGAGTGCGAGCGCGCCCGTATGCGCGCGCATACCTGCGAGAACATCGACGAGTTCGGATTGGCCGTTGCCGTCGACGCCCGCGACGCCGACGATTTCACCCGCACCGATCGCGAAGGTCGCATCGCGTAATCGCCCATCGATCGTTCCGATCGCGCGTGCCACCAATCGTTTGCGAACCGTGACCGCCGCACGAGCCGGAAGCATCGGAAGATCGCCTCCGACCATCGCACGCGCGATCGTCTCCGTCGTCGTACGTGCGGCATCCGCCCGTAGCGTCACGCGCCCGACGCGCAAGACAGTGACTCGATCGGCATGTGCCAACACGTCGGAGAGCTTATGCGTGATCACGAGGATCGCCGTACCTGCGCGCGAGAGTGCTCGCAGCGTTGCGAAAAGCGCCTCGGCTTCGCTCGGCGCGAGAACGGCGGTCGGTTCGTCGAGCACGAGAACGCTCGGCCCCGAGTCGAGTTCGCGCAATATTTCGACGCGTTGCGCGAGACCGATGGGGAGCGACTCGACGAGGGCATCGGGATCGACGTGTAATCCGGTGCGCGTCGCGAGATCGGACACGCGCGCGCGGGCGGCTCGCGCGTCGAGGCGCGCACCGCGCTGCGGCTCGCGGCCGAGCACGACGTTTTCCCACACGCGCAACCGACCCGCGAGTTCGAAATGTTGACGCACGAGCCCGATCGTCCCCGCGCGCGCGATCTCACCCGACGTGGCGGCGAGCTTTCCCGCCGCGATCTGCGCGAGCGTCGATTTGCCGGCCCCGTTTTCGCCGCAGAGCGCGTGGATCTCGCCCGCGACGACGTCGAGATCGACGTCGTCGACGGCGCGCGTCGCACCGTAGGTTTTGACGATCCCGCGCAGCTCGAGCGCCGGTCGCGTCACGGCGTTAGAGCGTGACGGGTTTGAAGAGCTTGAGAGCTTCTCGCGTTTCGGGCGGCACGATCTTGCCCGCGACGATTGCCGCACGGAGCGCGGCGATGCGTGCGAGTCGCGCTTCGCCGATGATCTTCCGTGTATAGTTAAAAGTAGTGAGCCCGACGCCGTCGTCGCGCAAGCCGAATTCGACGGGGCCCGCGGGAAGTTTTTGCGCTTGCGCCTGCAGCGCGGTCTTGAAGACGGCGACGTCGACGCGCTTGACGACGCTCGTGAGAATCTTGCCCGGTGCGAGCGCGTCTTGATCGGCATCGACGCCGATCACGTACTCGTTCGCGCGGCCGCGGACCTGATCGATCGCGCCGAGTCCCGATTTTCCGGCGGCGACGAACACGATGTCGGCGCCCCCATCGAAGAGCACGCCCGCGAGCTCTTTGCCCGAGGCGACGTCTTCGAACGAGCCGACGTATTTCGTCGAGACGACGACCTTAGGATCGATCTGTCGCGCGCCCGCGGTGAAGCCCGCTTCGAATTTGCGTAAGAGCGGGATATCGACCCCGCCGAGAAACGCGACGTGCTTGCTCTTGGAGACCATCGCTGCGAGGGCGCCCGCGAGAAACGATCCATCTTGTTCGCGAAACGTCAGCGATGTCACGTTGACCTGATCGACGATGGCATCGACGATCGCGAAATGGCGTTTGGGGTAATTTTTCGCAACCGACGCCACGTCTTTTTGCATGAGCGCGCCGATCGCGAAGATCTCATCGAAGTCTTGATCGGCGAGGACGGTGAGATTGGGCTGATAGTCGGCCGCGGATTTCGATTGCAGCGTCTGGACTTCGGCGCCGAGTTTGGTCTTCGCGCGTTGCAATCCCGCGTCGGCGGAATCGTTGAACGATTTATCACCGAGTCCGCCGATGTCGGTGACCATCGCGAGACGCAGCGGAGCGCCGGGTCCGGGAACGGTCGCTTCGCCTTCGGCACGCGCGGGCGCGTTGCTCTTGGCGCAACTCGCGAGCGCGAGTGCGGCGCACAAGACGAGGGACGCGCGGATGAAACCGAGCCTACGATGGGTCGACATATCGAAGCGCTGTACGGTATGGGCGCGACGCGCGCCTCCGACGCGAGGGCTCGGCCGGATTCCGCTCGGCCGAAATGTGGTAGGGTTAGCTCATGATCGAGATCTCCGTCCCACCCGCTAAGAAGCGTCGCACGATTGAAAAGAACGTGACGTATGCGTTGAAGATTCTCGCGCTGGTCATGCTCGCCGCAGTCGCCCTCTCGGCGATTCTTTCGTTTTTCGGACGGATTCCGTCGGTCACGGTCATCTTGGTCGGCGCGATATTTTTTACATACGTCATCTACCCCGCCGTGAAATTTCTACGTGCACGAATGCCGCTCGTCGCCGCGGTGCTGCTCGTCTATCTCGCGATTGCCGGGATCGTCACGTTCGGCATCGCGACGGTGGCGCCGGCGCTCATCAGCGACACGCAGTCGCTCGTTAAATCGTCACCGACGCTCGTCCATAACGCGCAAACCTTCGTCTCCGATCCGCACAACCCGATTTTCGCGCGGCTACCGCCGGCGATCCGCGATTATCTCATCACGATTCCGGTCGATCTCGAACACCGCGCGCGTGGCTACGCGGGCGAAGCGGCATCGCGGGCGGTAACGCTCGTCGCATCGGTGCTCGGGCTCCTCGCGACGCTGGTCATCATCCCCGTGCTCGCGCTCTACCTCTTGATGGAGGCGCCGGAACTCATCCTCGATTTCATGCGCGTCATTCCGTTCACCGCACAACCGAAGACGCTCGCGCTCATGCATGACCTCGATAACGTGCTCGGCGGGTTCATCCGCGGTCAGCTCACCGTCGGCGCGACGATCGGCGCGTGCATTACGATCGCTTTACTGCTGTTGCATGTGAAATACGCGGTGCTCATCGGCGTAACGGCAGGCCTGCTCGACGTGATCCCCTACGTCGGTGCGATCGTCGGCTTCGTCCCCTCCGTCGGGCTCGCGCTCGCGAACGACGGCTGGCAACACGCCCTCATCGTCGCGCTCGTTTTCGCCGCGATCTTTCAGGCCGAGGGCCACTTCATCGCACCGAAGATCGTCAGCGATTCGGTCGGGCTCACGCCGCTCATGGTCATCGTCGCGATCCTCATCGGTGGCGAATTGCTCGGGATCGGCGGGATGTTTCTCGCGGTGCCGATCGCCGCGATGCTGCGCGTGATTCTCTTGCACGCGATCCCCAACGCTCGTCGAGCGCAGACGATGATGCCCGTGATGGCGGCGACCGTCACCGAACCGTCGCCCATCCACGGCGATTCGGTCATGGGTCTTCCCGTCGCCGATGGTCCGCCGTCGCCCACGGTGGAAACAGTGAAGCAGGCGGAGTCCGCAGCCACGTAGGACCCGCTGGGATGGCAATTGCGAGCGATTTCGGCGTGGCACGCGCACACGTGCCTCCGGCGCGGGTCGACGTGATCGGCGTGCCGATGGATTTGGGCGCCGATCGACGTGGCGTCGACATGGGTCCCTCGGCGATTCGCTACGCGCGGTTACGCGACGGCCTCGAATCGCTCGGCATCGCGGAGATCTTCGATCACGGTAATCTCGCGGTGCCCGTTCCGGAATCGAATGCCGCTCAGGCCGTCAAAAACGCGAAGTATCTGCCGATCATTCTCGCGGTTTGCGACGAGCTCTCGCACGTCGTGGAAGCGTCGGTGCGCGCGGGTGGCTTTCCGATCGTCCTCGGCGGCGATCATTCGATCGCGATCGGCACGCTCGCGGGCTTGCGTCGCGCGCGCGGCGTCGCGCCCGGGCTCATCTGGATCGACGCGCATGGCGATATCAATACGCCGCTCACGTCGCCGTCGGGCAACGTTCACGGGATGCCCGTTTCGATCGCGCTCGAAGAGCATTCGATCGATATCACGCGCACCGTGCTCATCGGTCTACGCGACGTCGATGCGGGCGAACGCAAGCGCATCGCGGAGCTCGGCGTGCGCGCGTTCTCGATGTCGGAGATCGATCGCCTCGGCATGGAACGCGTGATGGCGATCGCGATGGATATCGTCGGCACGCAACCGCGCAGCGTCCACGTCAGCTTCGATATGGACGGCATCGATCCGCGCGAAGCTCCTGGCACGGGCACGGCGGTCCCCGGCGGCCTCACGTATCGCGAAGCGCATCTCGCGATGGAGATGGTCGCGAGTGCCGGCGTCATCGGATCGCTCGAAGTCACGGAGACCAATCCCATCCTCGACGAACACAATCGCACGGCGCGGCTCGCCGTCGAACTCATCCTATCGGCGTTGGGGAAGACGATACTTTAGGACCATACTACGTCGCTCAAACACCGAAGCGTTCGTACATCGAATTGCCGAACGACGTCGCGAGAAAATAGAGATAGAACGATTCGACCGTCTCGTCGATCGTTCCGACCAGTGCGGCGAGCGCGCGACGACTGGGTGCGTCGAGCGGCACGGATTTGAGAAAGGCCGCGTGATCGATCACGCGCGACCAGAACGCGAGCTCGTCTTCTTCCATGTTGGCGATGCCGGCGCGCATCTCGCGCGAATCTGGATACATGATCTCGGCGATGGCGCGGTAGATGGTGAGCGTCCGTTCGAGATCGGGATCGCGTGCCGCGAAGCCCACCTTTTCATCGTCTGCGGTCATCCCCGCCAGAACGCGATCGATGAGCAGCGTCGCGAAGAGACCGCCGAGTCGCGATGCCGCGTGGTCGCCTTCGGAAACGAGCAAAATCGTATAGCCGCGAACGTGCGCGTCGGCGACCCGCTGGACGAGATGCATCGTGGCAAAGGCGAGACATTCGGCGACGATATCGCTGCCGCGCGTTTTGAGAATCGCTTCGGGCCGCTCGCCGTGGTAGATCCCGCCGTACCAGCAGTGCGCGTTGTAGCGCTGGAGCGGCGCGTCGAAAAGCAGCATTCCTAGCCGGAGTGAGACGTCGACGGTTGCGAAGAGTTCGGGCACGCGACGGAGCATTGCGCGAAGCGTATGCGCGTCGCAGGGGTCATCTCCCCCTAGAGGACGAGTTGAAGTGTTCCAACGCAACGTAATCCGTTGCATTCCGCGGGGACGTAGCGGAGGGCGAGGAGATCGTGTTCGAGCGCCGCGCGGAGATCGGTCGGCATGCTCGCGGGCACGACGACGCGCGTGGCATGCCCCGCCTCGTCGACGTCGACGCGAATCGTGCGCGCGCCGCGATATCGCGCGCGCAGCTCGTCGAGCGCACCCTCATCGGCGATGATCGGCTTCTCGAAACTCGCACCCCAGCCGCCCGGTGGGATGCCGCTTTCCGCGCGAACCGCCACGATCTGCGCGGTGGCGGTCGGCGATGGTATCGCGACGGGCGTCGATTCGGCGGTCGCAAGCGGTTTGGGTGTCGGGATCGGTGCCGATGTGGCCGTCGCGACGATTTCGGCGCGCTCGCGCGCGCTCGGTCGTGAGATGAGCGTGGGGCTTTCGGGCGCCGCCGTCGCGATCGTGATGGCGATCGCACCGCGCGCGCGACCCGCAACGCTCGCGTGGCCGGCATGCGGAATGCGCGTCCGCTTCGGGTCGCGCGTGGCGACCTTATCGCCGGCAACGGACCGCGGGTGGATCGGCATCTTCGGCGTCGACGTGCGTACACGATGTTCGAGCGGCTTCGCGGGATGGACGGGCGCGCGCGTCGCTTGGATCGTGCGCCGCGACTCGATCGAAATGCGGCCGACCATCGTGGACGCAACGCGCTCGTTTGCCGACCCGTTCGCACCGTACGCGCCCGACTCGGACGACGTCGACGACCGAGCGAAGAACGGCGTGCCGAGCGCGTGCAAAGCGAGCGACGCGAGCAGCGCGCCCAACATCGTCTTACGATCGCGCAGATTTCGCGGCATCGACGCTCCTCGAGTGATGATCTGGCCTACGCCACACGCGCGCGGCGGACCTATGCCGCGTGTGGGCGAAACGTTCGCGCATGGGTCAGGCTACCGATATCGTCCTCTACCAAGCCGAGTGGTGTCCGTATTGCGCGCGCGTGCGCTCGAAGCTCACCGATCTGCTTTTGGATTACAAGCTCGTCAACGTGCCGCGCTCGCACGGTGAGCGAACCGAGGTCAAGGCGGTCTCGGGCCAGACGGGGATTCCCGTCATGGTCGACGGCGACGTCACCCTCGACGACGACGACGACATCATTCCGTATCTGGACAAAAAGTACGGTAATAAAGTAAAAGGCTAAACGTCGTTAGCGCGCGAGCGCGAACGCGACGAAGGCTCCGACGATCGTCGCGCTCGCGTTGACGGCGTCGTTGCCGAACCAAGCCACGCCGCGCAACGGCGTCGTATTCGCGCCGCAGAGGTGCGGCTCGCGTTCGGTCGCGCGTTCGCACTGACCGCACCAGCGTAGCGATTGCACCGACGCGCCGAGGATCGAATCGGCGAGGGCGCCGGCGATCCCGCCGATCGCGACCGCGCTCGCGACGCGAAAGTTTCCGGCGCCGAGGTGGGCCGTCATGGCGACGGCCGCGATGAAGCAGGCGCCGACGATTTCGGCGAGCGTTCCGGCGATCGTGATGCCGCCCGAGAGTCCCGTCGCGATCGGCCGTAAGCCCAAAATGGAGCGCGGCTTTCCGCGAACGAGCGTTCCGATCTCCGTGCCCCACGTATCCGCAGTCGCAGCCGCGAATGCCCCGGCGCACGCGACCGCCAATCGCGCGTCGATCCAAAGCGCGCCGAGCGCGCAGAGCGCCGCGATGCCGCCGTTTGCGAGGACTTGCGCGCCGTCGCGCGCGCCCGTCTTATCGACGTCGACAAGGAGCTTGCGTTTGCGCGCTTTGCCGACGCGTGAGAGCCCGAGGGACGTGACGAAAAATGCGAGCAAGACGGCCGCGCCCGGTAGGCCGAGCGCGCCGTAGGTCGCGGTTCCGACGACGCATGCGGCGAGCGCACCGCCGAAATCGAGCGAGCGCGCGCGAAACGCAACGATCGCGATGACCGCGGCTGCGACGAAGCCGATATCGAAATTCGAGAGCGGTGCGAGGTTGAGTTGCGACACGCGTTACGGCGCGTAGGCGATGGCGACCGCGCGTGCGACGCGTGCGAGGACGGCTTCGCGCGCCGGCTCGTCGGATCCGGACTCGGCGAGAAATGCGACGACGGCGACGCGTCGGCCGTCGGGTAACGTCACGAGCCCGGCGTCGTTGGTCGCATCGGTCGTGCCGTCGATCGTCGCGCTGGTTCCGGTCTTATGCGCGAGACGGAACGTCGCGGGCAACCCCGCGTGAAGGCGACCGCGACCCGTGACGACATCGTCGAGATCGAGCAGAAATTCGTTCGTCGCATCGACGAGCGTGAAGCGTTGCGTCGCGATGCCGACGAGCAGGCTCGCGATCGCGTTCGGCGTTCCCACGTTCTCACCACCGAACGCGAACGTGCGCTTCGCACGTACGTCGGCTGCGAGCTCCGCTTCGGATTTACGAATGGTAAGGTTGCGAACGTTGAGACGGTGCAGCACGTCGTCGACGACTCGCGGGCCTCCGACGCGTCGCAAGACGACGTCGCTTGCCGTGTTGTCGCTCGTGACGAGCATCGCACGGATGAGTTCCCAAACGGCGAGCGATGCGCCGCGGGGATGGTCATCGGCGATGTCGCTACCGCGCCTCAGATCGCCGCGCGTGATCGAAATACGTTCGTCGAGATCGATCTTCCGCTGATCGCTCATGCGAAACGCGACCGTCGCGATGGCGAGCTTCGCGACGCTCGCAAGTGGAAACGCGTCGTCGCCGCGCACCGAAAATCGCTGGCCCGTCGTGACGTCGACGACCGCGATGCCCAGTCGTCCGGGAGCGGTCCGCGCGATCGTGTCGAGATCGGATTGCAAGTGCGCCATGCGTGCCGCTTCGGAGAGCGGTGTCGCGCTCGGAAACGGCGTTGGAATCGCACTCATCGTCGGGGCGGGCGTCGGCGCGGTGCGACGGCGCGCGGCAACGGGACTCGCCGCGTTCGCGAGCGCGAATATGACGATCGCGGCGGTCGCGGCGCACGCGCTCCGGCTAGCGCGTCGCGACGGCAGCTTCGAGCGCTTCGAGCAACCCGTCGACGGTGTAGTCGTCGGGAACGATATCGACGCGGAGCCTGGCTTCTCGCGCGGCGATCGCCGTGATCGGACCGATGCACGCGACGACTTTTCCCTGCGCACGCGTCGCGGCATCGGGCACGTTTTCGAGAAACGACGCGATCGTACTCGCGCTCGTGAACGTCCAGATGTCGCAACTCGCCGCGGCTTCTGCGATTGCCGCATCGTGCACGTGTGAGGTCTTGTAGCCTGCAACGACGTCGACGACGCGGCCCGCGCTCCGCAGCGTCGTCGCGATCACGTCGCGCATCTCTTGCGCGCCGAAAAGCAGCACGCGGTCGCCGCGCGATGCGTGTTCCAGCAGTCCAGCCGCGACGTCTTCGGCGACGAATTTCGGCGGGACGAAATCGGCGCGCACGCCGTGCGCGAGCAACCGCGCGGCCGTCCTCGTTCCGATCGCGGCGACCTTCGCGCCGCCGAAACGACGCGCATCGCCGCCGTTTGCAGCGAGGGCCGCGAACGCCGCATCGACGCCGTGTTGGCTCGTAAAGACGACCCACGCATACGTTGCGAGTGCGGCGATTGCGGCGCGGGCTGGCGCCGCATCGTCGGGTGCGCCGATGGCGATCGTCGGAGCGAGCACGGGTTCCGCGCCGCTCTCCCAAAGTTTGGATGCGAAGTCGACGGCGTCGTCTGCAGCGCGCGTCACGAGCACGCGCTTCCCGAAGAGCGGTGTGTTGTCGAACCAGCGAATCGTTTCGCGTTCGCGAACGACGTCGCCGATTACGATGATTGCGGGTGCTTTGAACTGCACGCGTGCGACGTCGGCGACGATCGTCTCGAGCGTCCCGATCAGCGTCTCCTGCGTGGGTTTCGTGCCCTCGCGAACGATGCCGACGGGCATGCCCGGGGGCATACCGTGCTCGAGAAGTTTGCCGACGAGACCCGCGAGCGATCCCATCGCCATCAAAAAAATAAGCGTTTGCTTGGGATTGGCGAGCTTCGCGAAATCGAGCGACGTATAGCCTTTGAGCGGATCTTCGTGACCCGTCGCGATCGTGAACGACGTATTGTGATCGCGGTGCGTCACCGGAATGCCCGCGTACGCGGGCGCCGCGATCGCGGACGTGATGCCGGGAATGATTTCGAAAGCGACGCCTGCCGCACGCAGTTCGGCCGCTTCTTCGCCGCCGCGCGCGAAGACGAAGACGTCGCCGCCCTTGAGTCGTACGACGTTGCGTCCCTCGAGCCCGAGGCGCACGATGAGTGCCGTAATCTCGTCTTGCGTGAGCGTGTGCGCTCCCGCTTTTTTCCCGACGTAGATCTTCTCACACGCCCGAGATGCGAGGCCGACGATTGCTGCAGAAGCTAAGTAATCGTAGACGAGCACGTCGCACGCACCGATGACGCGTGCGGCTTTGATCGTGAGCAAGCCCGGATCGCCCGGACCCGCCCCGACGAGCCAGACTTTCCCGCGTGGCTTCGCGCTCACTCGGAGAGCTCGGCCTCGAGTGCGGCGTGCACGGTCGACGTCCGCCGGCCGCTCGCGGTCTTCGCCGCATCGGCTTCGCTGCGAACGCGCAGATCGAAGAGTTCGTCGAGCAACATTGCGAGCGTAAGCGCTTCGGCGTGATTGGAGGTCGCGCGTTCGCGCAGCTTCGTGACGACGTTGTGCAAGAGTTTGGAGATGATCGTGAGCGAGGCGCCCGTGATGAGCATGCGTTCGCGTTCGTCGAGCCCGGGGCAGCGCGCGAAGAGTCGCTCGATCTCGCCTTCGCGAATCGATTCGGCCTTTTGCACGAGCGAGCTGACGACGGGAATGGCGACGCGCGATTGATACCAACTCGCGAAGCGCTCCGCGTGCTCGGCGATGATCTCTTCGACCATCGGAATCGCTTCACGACGCTTCTCGAGCGTCACGTCGATGATGTCTTTGAGGCGATCGATGTCCGCGACGTGCACGTGCGGGATGCGCGCGATCTCGGGATCGGCGTCGCGCGGCACCGCGATATCGATGACGAAAAGATCGCGCTCGGGGCGCGCGAGCATCGCCTCGGCGACATTTCCCGGTGTGAGGACGAAGTGCGAAGCGCCCGTCGACGTGACGATGATATCCGCTCGCTTCATCGCATCGACGAGGCCGGGCAGTTCGACGGCCGTTCCCGCGCCGATCGCGGCGACGATTTCCTGTGCCTTCGCGGCCGACCGATTGGCGATGAGCAGTTCCGAGCAGCCTTCGAGCTTGAGCCGCTTGGCCGCGGTCGCGCCCATCTTGCCGGCGCCGATCACGAGGACCGTCTTGCCGTGGAGCGTGCCGAGCGTTTGTTTGGCGAGATCGATCGCGGCAGTCGCGACGCTCACGGAATCGCCCCCGATGAGCGTCTGCGAGCGCGATTCTTTGCCGGCGTTGAGCGCTTCGCGGAAGAGCACGTGGAGCGTCTTGCCGATCGACCGCGCCTTCTGCGCTTGAATGTAGGCGTCTTTGACCTGGCCGAGGATCTCGGCTTCGCCGATGAGCATCGAGTCGAGGCCGGTCGCGACGCGGAAGAGATGATCGGTCGCCTGCGAACCGAGCAACGTGTACATGTAGGAAGACATGTCGTGCTGGACGTCGCCGTGGCGGAAGATTTTGAGGAACGATTTAAGCTGATCGACGCCCGACTCGTAGTCCTCGAGTTCGGCGTAGATCTCGAGGCGACCGCACGTCGAGAGCATCACGGCCTCGCGCACCATCTCGTAATCACGCAGCGCCACGAGCGATTC
>JANYGA010000123.1 GCA_025359485.1 Rhodospirillales bacterium
TCTCGAATTTCGTCATGTCGATCTTGCTCTTCGGTTCGAACGCCGCGCAGTGAGTGCAAAGAATTACGCACGCATCGAGAACGCGACGCTACGTTACGGCGATAAATACGTGCTTCGCAATTGCTCGCTCGAAATCAAAGAACGTGCGATCACGTGCTTGATCGGACTCTCGGGCGCGGGCAAGTCGACGATCTTACGCTTGCTCAACGGCTTGCGGATGCCGAGTGAAGGCAAGGTCTTCATCGGCGATGTCGATCTCGCGAGCTTGAGCAAACGCGACCTCATCGATTTCCGGCGCAAGGTCGGCTTTTCGTTTCAGTTTGCGGCCCTCTTCGACAGTCTCACGATCGGTGAGAACGTGGCGCTTCCGCTGCGCGAACACACGAAAATGACGTCGCCCGAAATCGATAAACTCGTGGTCGAGACGCTCGAAAGCGTCGGTCTCGCGAATGCGAGCCCGCGTATGCCATCGGAACTTTCGGGCGGCATGCTCAAGCGCGCCGGCTTCGCTCGAGCGGTCGTGACGAATCCCGAACTCGTCCTCTACGACGAACCGACGACGGGTCTCGATCCCATCATCACGCACGTCCTCACCGATACGATCAAGCGTTTGCGGGAACAGCTCGATGGAACCGCGGTCGTCGTCTCGCACGATCTCGAAAGCATCTTCACGATGGCGGATTACGTCGCGATGCTTTTCGAAGGCGCGATCATCGCCTACGGGACCGTCGAGGAAATCAAATCGTCGCCGAACCCGATCGTCCAGCAATTCTTACAGGGGAGTGAGGTCGGGCCGATTCCGCTCTAGCGGCATCGCGCGCGACCGATTGCAGCCTATGTCGAAACAAGCCCAAGTCGGACTCTTCACCGTTCTCGGCCTCGCCGCCGTCTTCGCGGTGTTCTATATCATCGGCGATATCGGTACGCGCTCGAGCGGCTATAAGATCGCCGCGCACTTCACGGGTGCCTCGGGCTTGCGCACGGCGGCAGGCGTTTTCTTAAGCGGCGTACCGATCGGTGCCGTCGACAAGATCGACTTGCTCCCCGACTATACGACCGAGGTCGTGATGGCGATCAAGCCCGGCTATAACATCCCGGTCGGCTCGAAGTTTCTCATCCAGGCCCCGCTCACGGGCGAGCCGTCGATCCTGATCCAACCGCCGAAAAATGTCGACGCGCACGTCCCGACGCTCCCGCACGAGATCGTCCCGATCGCACAACAGCCGCGCGGGGTCAATCCAGCCTCGATCTCCGATCTTCTCGAACAGGGCCAAGGTGAAGTCCGCAGGCTCGACGTCATCCTCGCGACGTTGCAAAAGACCGAACCGCAGCTGCTCGCCGAGCTCAAATCGACGCTCGAAAACGCGAACGATCTTACGACGAATGCCAATCGCTCACTCACGACGCTCACCGATAAAGTTCAGACGTTAACGGATTCGCTGCAGAAGAACCTCACGGTCGCGAGCAACAACGTCGTCGATCTCACGGGCTCGCTCAACGACGTCGTAAAACGCGACTCGGGCCAAGTCGATTCGCTCCTCGCGCAACTCAATACGACGTCGAAGTCGTTCGGTCAAACCGTCGATTCCTTGCGCGACGTCGCGACGAACCCACAGGTGAAACAGAACCTCATCAACACGACGCGCGATTTTGCGGCGACGGCAAAGACGTTCGCCGAACTCACGAACGATTTTCGTCAGGTCACGGGCAACACGCAGACGCAAGCTCAGTTGCGCGACGTCATCGCGCAACTCGATGCGACGGCGCAGAAGGTCGATTCGCTCGTCGGTTCGCTCGGTGGCGAGTCGAGCGTGTACGGCGTCGATAAGGGCGCGACGCCCGCGCCCGCACCACCGCCGGTCGATCCGAACGCCGTCCCGACGTCGAAGCCGCTCTACAAGCGCCCGGGCTCGTCGTCGAGTTCCACCGTGCCACCGAGTGCGACCGCCGATGCGAGCGCACCGCAAGATGGAGCGACGGCCGGAGGCCGTGCGAAACGAGTCGCGACCAACGCAAAGCTCGCGGCGCTCAAAGCGAGGCTCGGTACGTTCACGAAAGATCTCGTCGAATTACAGGTCCGCGTGAGCGTCCTTGCGCCCCAACGCCCCGGAAGCACGAGGCGCAACGTCTCGCCGCTGCTCACCGCCGATCGCGGACCGCAATCGGATTTCAATCTCTTCGTCTTGCCACACGGGAAGACGGGGCTCGAACTCGGCGTCAACGACATCGGGTCGGAACGTACCACCACGGCGAATGCGATGATTCTCAACCGCATTGGCACGTTCACCTACGGTGGCGGCATCGAATATTCGCGACTGGGCGTGACGGCGAGCATCGCACGCGGCGCGCTCGGCCTCGAAACGCGGGCCTACGATCTTCGCCATCCGACGCTCGATTCGTATATCAACTACGTCGCCAACCGCAAAGTGCAAATATTCGCAGGCGAACGCGATATCACGCACGCGCAACGTCGCAGCGTGCTCGGACTGCAATTTTCTTTTTAAGCGGTGATTCCGCTGCGCGCGTTGGGACGCGATCCCATCTTTCCCGTCGCCGTGTATGCGATCGTCGCGATCAACGTCGCCGTCTTTTTTGCGGAGATCGGGTCGCCCGAAACGGGCGCGCGCGAAGCGTTCATCAACGCCTACGCGCTCATCCCGTTCGACCTCACGCATGGTGTGCAGATCCAATCGCCCGCGCCGCCGACGCTCCTCACGCTCGTCACCGCGCAATTCTTGCACGGCAGCGTGTTGCACATATTCTTCAACATGCTCTTCCTCCTCGTCTTCGGACCCGAAATCGAGTTGGTCCTCGGCCACGTTCGTTTCGTTGCGGTCTATCTCACGTGTGGAATTTTCGGCGGCATTGCAGAGGTCGTGATGATGCCGGGCAGCCACGTTCCGGGCATCGGAGCCTCCGGCGCGATCGCCGGCATTCTCGGTGCGTTTCTCTTGCGATTTCCCACGCGCGATATCCAGACGATCGTGCCGATCGGATGCTTCCCGCTCTTGTTGCGTCTGCCGGCCTTTCTCGTGATCGGCATGTGGGCGATCGTGCAATTCGTCCACGGCTTCGGCTCGCTCTCGGATCGCGTGCTCTCGGAGCAGGGCGGCGGGACCGCCTACTTCGCGCACATCGGCGGATTCTTGGCGGGGATTTTTCTCATCGCGCTCGTGCGTGGAGCGGGATCACCGCGCCGCGGCCGGTATCGGTATTATTTTTGAGGCACTATGACCGCTGACGCACGTCCGCGCATCGCGATTCTCGGGGCAGGCGCGATGGGCACGCTCTTCGCCTATTATTTTGCCGAGCGTTGCGACGTGACGCTCGTCGACGTCCGTGGCGATGTGGTGGAGACGATCAATTCCATCGGCGGAGTCGCCGTCGACGATCTACCGGTGCGCCGGGTTATCGCGACGCGCGATCACGCCCGTGCCTTCGCAACCGATTTTCTCTTCGTTTTCGTGAAAGCGCCGAACACGCTCGGCGCCGTGCGCCCATTCGCCGGTCAACTCAATCCCGCAACGCCGATCGTTTCGCTCCAGAACGGCCTCGGGAACGAAGAAGCGATCAAGACCGCACTCGGCGGCACGGTTCCCCTCGTCATCGGCATCACGAACGAAGCGGGGCTCGCGATCGGCCACGGTCGTTCGCGCCGACAGGGCATCGGGACGACGGTCGTCGGTTCGGCGGGCGCATCGACGGCGACGGTCCGCTCCGTCCAGGGCCTCATCACGCGCGCGGGACTCGATTGCGCGATCGCCTACGATATCCGACCGCATCAATGGGGCAAGTTGCTCGCAAACGCGACGATCAATCCGATCTCTGCACTCGCCGACGCGCGCAACGGCATCGTCGCAAGCGATCCTAATGCGGCCGAACTCGGTCGGCTCGTCGCGAACGAAAGTGCCGCCGTGGCGCGCGCACTGCGCATCAATCTCCCCTTCGGCGATCCGTGGGAATACGTGCGCGACATCCTCGCAAACGCTCCCGAGAGTCGTAATTCGATGACGGTCGATCTCGGCGCGCATCTCAAAACGGAGATCGATCACGTCAACGGTGCGATCGTCGCCGCCGGTCGAAGGCTCGGGATACCGACGCCGTACAACGACGCGCTCTTGCGGTTGGTGCGAGCGAAGGAAAACGCAACGCGCGAATAACCGCTCGCGGCTAATCGCGTACCGCGAGCGGATTTACGAGCGCGAGTAACGCGTCGATCAACGTTTCGACGTCGTCGCTCGCGATGAGATTCTTGCGATCGTTCGCTTTCACGAATCCGCGCGCGACCGCATCGTCGCAAAACGTGATGAGCGAATCGTAATAGCCTTCGACGTTGAGGACGCCCGATGGTTTTTCGTGATAACCGAGTTGGCGCCACGTAACGACTTCAAAAATCTCTTCGAGCGTGCCGAAGCCGCCGGGCAGCGTGATGAAAGCATCGGAGAGCGCGGCCATCATCGCCTTACGTTCGTGCATCGACCCGACGACGTGCAGCTCCGAGAGATGGCGATGCGCGACTTCGCGTTCGGCGAGCATCTCGGGAATGATCCCGATGACTTCCCCACCTGCGGCGAGAGCCGCGTCGGCGACCGTGCCCATCAATCCGACGCGACCGCCGCCGTAGACGATGCCGATGCCACGACGTACGAGTGACTCGGCGACCGCGACGGCAGCATTACGATAGGCCGGTCGATCGCCGTCGTTCGAACCGCAGAAGATGCAGACGCGCATTAAGAATTTTGCAAGACGAGGTCGGATCGCGTTCGAATAGCGCACACGACGTGAAGTATTCGCCGCTGCTCGCCATATCGCTCGCGTCCGCCGCCGTATGGGCCGTATTGCTCGCGGCTCGCGGCAACTTTTGGAACGCGCCCGTCGACGCGCATGCTGGGCCCACGGAGCCGTTTCGGTTGCGCGCCCCGCGCGTGGAGGCGATCGTGCCCGCGCGAAACGAGGTCGAGACGATCGGTAGCGCGATCGGATCGCTCGTCGCGCAGCGCTATGCCGAGCTCGGCGTCACGCTCGTCGACGATGGCAGCACCGACGGTACGGGTGCCGTCGCGCAAGCCTCCGCGTTCGGATCGACGAAGCGCGATCGCCTCACCGTGATACGCGCTCGAGCGCTCGAAAAGCCGTGGACGGGGAAACTCAACGCCCTCGAAACCGGCATTCGCGATGCGCTCGCAAAGCGCGGCGCGCCCGCGTATTGGCTCTTCACCGATGCCGATATCGCACACGACATCGACAACGTCGCGGCACTCGTGGCCAAAGCCGAGCGCGACCATCTCGATCTGGTCTCGCTCATGGTGCGCTTGCGCTGCGAGAGTGCGTGGGAAGCGCTGCTCGTACCGGCTTTCGTCTTTTTCTTTCAAAAACTCTATCCGTTCGCGTGGTCGAACGACGCGTCGCGCTCCACGGCGGCGGCTGCCGGCGGCTGCATCCTCATCTCGCACGCCGCACTCGAAGGCATCGGCGGCTTGCAGCGCGTCGCGGGCCGGTTAATCGACGATTGTTCGATCGCAGCGGAAGTGAAGAAGCGCGGTGGGAAGACGTGGCTCGGGCTCACGGATCGCACGACGAGCATTCGCCCGTATGCAGAACTAGCGCCGATCTGGGCGATGGTGAAGCGCACGGCGTTCACGCAACTCGAGCATTCGTATCCGCTCGTCGTGATTTCCGTTGCGGGCTTGGCTTTTCTCTACCTCGTACCGCCCTTCGCTACGGCCATCGGAATCGCGCGTGGCGACGACGGGCTCATCCTCGCAGGCGCGGCGGGCTGGGGTGCAATGGCGTTCGCTTATCTTCCGACGCTGCGCCTCTACCGTCGCGCGCCGCACGAATCGCTCGCGTTACCCGCGGCCGCTGCGTTGTATATGGCGATGACGGTGGATTCCGCGCTCGCACACGCGCGTCACCGCGGCGGCGCATGGAAGGGGCGCACGTACGACGCGCTCGGCGAAGTCACCCAGGCGTCGCCCGCGACCTAAGCTGCGACGAGCTCGCCGATCATCGCTTCGAGTGCCGCGAGCGCGCGCGTGCCGTTGCGCGCGAGGCGCGCACCCGCAACCGGGCGGCGAAGCATCGCGAGCGCGAGCGCGAAGCTATCGAGGCCACCCGAACCGTCGAGGGCCATGTGCAGATCGGGGAGATCGTCGCCCGCGGCGTCGCTGCCGATGCGTGCGACGGCAACCGTCACGCCAGCGCGCGCGAGCAGTCGCACGAGCGGCAGACTCTCCATGTCGACGGCCTGCGCGTCGAAGCGGCGGCCGAGATCGAGCTTCTGCGATCCCGACGTCACGACGTCGGCAACGCCGAGTGCACGAATGCCCGATTGCGCGTGTCCGAGTGCGCGCGCGACGACGCTCGCAAACCCGCGATCGATCGTCACGGTCGCCTCCGTGGCGGAGACGATCTCACCATAAACGAGCGTCTCGCCGACGAAGAATGCCGGCGAGAGCAAACCGCAAAGGCCGACGACGAGCGCGTGGCCCATGGTCGGCCCGGCGAGTGCATCTCCGACGGCGAGCGCGGCTGCGAGTGGCCCGATGCCGGTTGCAACGACACGGTGCGGTGCGCCCGCGCGCGCGAGCGCACGCCGCACGGCGCGCTCTTCGGGGCCGCGCGGAACGAAGATCGTGTCGATCACGACCGCGAGATCAGTTCTTGCCCATCACCGTGGTGATCGAACGCCAGATATTGCCGACCTTCATCGAATCGTCCGCCGCCGTCGGTTCGAAGCCACAATGAACCATGCAGTCGCTGCACTTGGGATTGCCGCTCTTGTGACCGTAGAGCGACCAATCGGTATCGTCGATGAGTTCCTGGTACGATTTTGCGTAGTGACCGTCTTGCATCAGATAGCACGGACGCTGCCAACCGAAGAGGCTGAACGACGGCATGCCCCACGGCGTGCAGTCGTAGTCTTTTTTACCCATGAGAAAATCGAGAAAGAGCGGACTCGCGTTAAAGTTCCACTTTTTCTCTTTGTCGGCATAGGGCTGGAAGATCTCTTTGAACAGCGCTTTGGTCTGTGCGGCATGGAGGAAGTGCGCTTGGTCGGGCGCTTTTTCGTAGGGATAGCCGGGCGAGATCATCATGC
>JANYGA010000173.1 GCA_025359485.1 Rhodospirillales bacterium
GCGACGTCGATCTCGTCGAGGTCGAGCGTCGCGCGTAAGATATGCGCGCCGATTGCCGGTAACGCCGCAAGCGTCTTCCCGAATGGATCGATGACCGCAGACGATCCCGCCATACCCTTACCACCTTCGAAGCCCGCGAGCCCCGCGTAGATCACAAACACACCGTGTTCGACCGCGTAATCCCCGAGCACGTTCATCCAATGTCGCACGCTTTCGAGTTGCCCGTCGCCAGCGAGCCCGCGGCCCGGAGATGCGCTCGGCACGATGAGGACGCGCGCGCCCTTGATTGCGGCGATCGTCGGCATGATCGCGTGCCAGGCGTCTTCGCAAATGAGGACGGCCGTCCGGCCGAGCCGCGTATCGAAGGCCTGCAGGCGACGTCCGCGCGAGAGGAAGCGCTCCTCATCGAAGACGCCATAGGTCGGCAAGAACATCTTGCGGTGCACGTGCACGATCTCGTGCGACGCCTGCGACACCGAAAGATACAGTGCCGAATTATAATACGTGCCGCCCGCATTCTCGTAAAACCCGAGCACGATATCGACGGGCGCGCGCATCACACCCGCAGCCGACCGCCACGCACTCGCGAGGCGCTCAGCAAGCGACTCGACGTCGAAGGCGAGTTCGTACACGGCGCCCTCGAGAAAGTACCCCGTGAGCGCAGCTTCGGGAAAGACGACGAGATCGTAGGGTTCGGCGTCGGCTGCGAGTTGCGCGAAAATCGCCCCGAGTTCGGCCATATTCGCGGCAACATCGCCTTTACGCGGTTTGCTCTGGACGATCGCGACTTTCATACGATCCTCAGACGCCGACGGGCACGGCGGAAGCTTCGCGCGCCGCATCGATTTGCAGGGCGATGTCTTCGGCAGGGTAGGTGAGGATCTCGGCGAGCGTCGGATGGAGATGTGGAATTTTCACAAAATCGTGGACCGTGCCGTTGTAGTACATCGCGACGATGACTTCGTGAATGAGATCGGAGGCTTCGGCACCGACGATCGCCGCGCCGAGAATGCGCCCGTCCTCCGGGTCGGCGACCATCTTCACGAAGCCTTTGGTTTTATTGATCGCGACCGCCTTGCCGTGCTCGCTAAAGAGATACGACCCCGCAAGAAACGGCACGTCCGCCGCGCGTAATTCTTTCTCCGTCGCACCGACGACGGCGACTTGCGGATCCGTGAAGATCGTATGCGTCTTCTGCAACCGGTAATCGGCCTGCTCCGACGTACCGAGCACCGCATTGCGCGCGGCGATCTCGCCCTGATAGATCGCGACGTGAACGAGCGCGTAGACGCCCGTGACATCGCCGACGGCGAAGATATTCGGCACGCACGTGCGCAGATCGAGCCCGACTTCGATCCCCGTGATCGCATGACACGCGACGCCGGCAGCATCGAGTTGGAGGCCGTCGATATTGGGCACGCGACCGAGCGCGTGGAAGATCTCGTCGGCTTCGACGCTCGACTCCACGCCGTCGCGGATGAAGTGCACGACCTTCTTCGCGCCGCGCTTTTCGACGCGCGTTACGACGGAATTCGTGTGGACGTCCATGCCTTCGTTGCGAAAATAGAGCGTCACCGCGTCGCCAACATCGGCATCTTCGCTCGAAAGCAATTGCCGCGCGCGCACGACGAACGACGTCTTCACGCCCATACGGAACAGAAACTGGCCGAGCTCGCAGCCCACGTAGCCGCCGCCGAGCACGACGATGGAACCCGGAAGTTTCTCCGTATCGAGCACGTCGTCGCTATCGATGTAGCCCGTCTCTTGGAGACCGATCACCGCGGGCGGCGCGATCACGGAACCCGTCGCGACGATGAAACTTTTCGCTTCTAAGATGACGTCGTCGCCGACGCGCAGGCGCGTCGCCGATTCGAACGACGCGAGGCCTTCGTAGAGCGGGAACGTCTTGATGCCCTCGGTCCGATAGTCGACGAAGCCGTCGATGATCTCGCGCTTGCGCGCGAAGATTTTCGCGAGATCGATCTTCGTCACGTCGGCATCGATGCCGAGGACGGCCGCTTCCCGAACCTCGTGGATGCTATCGCTCGAAGCGATGAGCGTCTTACTCGGCATGCAGCCGCGCAGGATGCAGAGGCCGCCGAGGGGGCCGTGATCGACGAGCGCGACGCTCGCACCGAGATCGCGCGCCGTGCGTGCGGCCGCGTAGCCGCCGCTACCAGCTCCGATGATGACGAGGTCGTACCGATAGGTCTTCACGGATCTCCCAACACGATTGCGCGCCGCAAGTTGGCGGCACGACGGGGCTTCGTCCCGACGTCTACGAAGAGGGTGCTCCGCATGTCCGCTCAGGCTTCTTTTCCCGACCGCAGGCGTCCGCGCTTGCTCGCGGTC
>JANYGA010000177.1 GCA_025359485.1 Rhodospirillales bacterium
CTCCGCCGACGCGGATGTCGTCGGGCATCCGGCCTTACAAATTACGGTCTCGCCACTCGTCGGTTCGCTTCACCAACGACGGCGCGACGTACGTGCGGCCGCAGATGCACGTCCGCATTTCGCGCGCGGGTCGGGTCGTCAAGAAACTCGACGATAGTACGACGGCGATCTTCGCGGGGTAACCGCGCCGCTGGGCGAACGCCGACGGATGCGGCCGTCGCCTTCGCGACGATCGCGCCGAGGTCGTTGGGTACGATCGCGTTCACCGTCAACGATCAGGCGACGACGGCGCTCGCCTCGTCACCCGCGAGCTACGGATTCTCGGCGCAAACCGCGACGTCGCTCGGTGGCGGCGGGACGATCTCGTTCGCCATTTCGCCACTTGCGGGCACACGTCGTAACGTCGATCGCTCCCGACGCCTTTCGCGCCACGTGTACGCAAACGTCGATCGACGCCTTCGGCGTTTTCGTCAGCTCCGGACCAGTGCGGTTGCCGTCGGCGGGAAACGTCGCGTGCGCGACCGTTCGCTCGATCGCGCCACTGACGACCACGAGCTATACCTTCGCGATTACGCTCGTGCTCGACGACAAGAGCGGCATCTACGCGTTCGCCGCCGATACGTATGCAGCGACCCCGCTCGTCATCGTCATCGACGCGACGTGACGCCCGTGATCTTCGCACCGCTGCTCGCCATCGCGATCGCGCTCGCACCACGCGCTCCCGCTTCGATGACGCTCGTCGACTGAACGTCGATCCGCAACGTCACCGTCGCGCGCGCCGGCGCACCACCGTTGCTACGCATCGAAGAACTCGCGCGGCACAGCGGCGTTCGCATCGAGCGACACGACGCGCTTTTCCTCACGCCGAACGATGCGGCGCGCGTTTTAGGATTACGCGTGCGCGTCGCAGCCGGACGTGTGATGTTCACGATCGGCGCAACGCTCGTTCCGCAGGCCGCGGTGGAGAGACGCGTCTTCCCAGCCGTGCCCTAATTCGCGCGAGCGGCGGATCCTGCGGCATACCGCTCGACGATCGCACGCGCGATGCCGGCTGCCATCGCGCGCACGTCGGGCGGCGAGAGGATCTCGGCCTCCGCGCCCCATTTCATACACCACCGTACGAATTCGATCGGATCGGCGACGGCGTAATCGATCTCGATCGATCCGTCTTCGCATTCGACGATCGTCCGCTCGCGCACCACGCGATCGGCACGCGCCGCTCGCGTGACGACGGGCGAAAAACGGACGACCACGTGCGTGATATCGCCCGCACTCATGATCCCGCTCACCGACGATCCCGTAAATTTTTCGATATCGAAGTCATCGGGAATCGAATATCGTTGCGGCGCGATCTTGACATCGGCGACGTTGTCGAGCGCGAAGACGCGCTGCGCACCACGCCCGCGATCGTGCGCGACCGCATAGACGCGGCCGCCCGAAACCACGAAGCCGTAGACGTCGACGTGGCGCTCCGATCGTTTCCCCGCTTTATCGACGTAATCGAAACGCACGCTCTGTCGCTGCGCCTGCGCGCGTTGGAGCAAATCGAAGTACGCGCTGCGTTCGCCGTCGAGATGGGGATCGGCCATCTGGACCCGCACGGAGGTTTTTGCCGTCGCCCGCGTGCTCTTATCGCCTGCGACACGCGTGAGTTTTTCGGCAACTTCGTCCATCGACGCACCGATATTGCCGCCGAGCGACGTCGCGATACCCTTGAGCGCGAGGAGGCCGAAGAGTTCGTTTCCGCTGAGCTCGAGTCGGCGTAGCGAATACCCGCGCTCGAAAATATACGTCCCACTCTCGCGGTCGTAGAGCCATGGGAAACCCGCCTCGGCGAGCGTTGCGAGATAGCGCCGCATCGATCGCGTGCTCGGCGGATGCTCCGCATCGAGGCGCACCTTCAATGCTTCGAGGCTGTACTTTCCCTCATCGATCGCAGCCAGCAGGCGGAGCAGCAGCGCGATCTTCGGCGTGCCGGAGACTAGACTCGCCCCGTCGTCGTGCGAGGCCCGGCCCCAATCTCAAAAGACATGCCGACGAATACGGCCTCGTGGAAACGATCTCCGGTCGTTCTCCGTATCTTTGAAGAATGTCCACGGGAATTTCTTTCGATGAACGAATGCTAATTAGCATAAGGCTTGCACGCCTCTCACCATGTCCAGTAGAAAGAGCTAGATGAGCGATCAACGACCCGACCTCGACGGCGTTTCGAGGTCTGAATTTTTACGTCGGACGGGAGCGCTCGGCGTTGCCGGTGCGGCTTCCCTCGGATTCATTCTCCCCGAAACGCGTATCGCGGGCGCAGCCCCTCTCGCACCCGCGCGCGACGTTATCGCCGCCGGCGGTGGCGCGACGATCAAGCTCGGCCATATCGACGGATTTTCCGGCGTCTACGCAGCCGCTTCGGAATCGCAACAGACCGGCATGCAGCTCGCCCTCGACGAAGCCAACAGAAAGAATTCGCGCGTAAAATTCGAGATCGTCCGCGGCGACGACACGAATCAACCCGCGGTCGGATCGACCGAAGCCAAACGTCTCATCTCGCAAGATAAAGTCGATGCGCTTATCGGCTGCCTCTCATCGGGCGTCGGCCTCGCCGTCTCGGCCGTGGCGCAAGACGCGGGCATCTTCTTTCTCGCCGTCGGCACGCACGACACGAATATCACGGGGCCCAAAGCCCACAAGGTGACGTTCCGCACCACGTGTAGCAACGCGATGCTCGCAAGCGCGCTCGGCCCCGCCTTGCTCAAAAAAGGCAAGAAGTGGTATTTCATCACGGCCGATTACGCGTTCGGAAACGACGCGCACGACCGCCTCTCCAAGATCTTGCTCGCCGCGGGCGGCCAAGAGATGGGCAACGACCGCCACCCGCTCGGCCAGACCGACTACTCGTCCTACATGACCAAAGCGCGCAACACCGCAGCCGACGTGCTGGTGTTCTGCAACTACGGTCCCGACTCGCAGAATGCGACCAAAGCTGCCGTCGGTTTAGGACTGAATAAAAAGATGACCTTCGGCGGCATCCTCTGCGGGAACGAAGTCGCCATCGGCATGCCCGTCGACGACATGGTCGGCTCGCTCTGGGGGTACGTCTGGGGCCCGGAAGCCGGCGGCGCACATACCGAAGAGATCTATCGCAAGCTCAAGCCGCTTGCCAAAGGCTTCCCGCCAAACTGGCGTCAGTACCTCGGCTACATCGGCGCGCAACAGATGGTCGATCGCATGCTGGCAGCAGGCACGACCGATACCGAAAAACTCGTCGCCGCTTTCGAAGATCATCATTTCGACGCGGGTAAGAAGACGATGTCGTACTGGCGCAAGTGCGACCACCAGAACGTGCAACAGACCTACGCGGGCGAAATCGTCGCCAAGAGCAAGCGTCGCAGCGACACGGAATTCTTCCGCATCGCATCGAGCGTCGGCGGCGACTTCGCGGCCGGACCGTGCTCGGCACCCGATGCGGAGAAAGCTGCGGCGATCTTCGCCTCGGAAAAGATCGGCCCGCGCGCCGACTACACGGCCGTCAAAACGCGATAACGAAACCAGGCGACGCGCACCACGCTCGTCGCAACCTCGCCCCGAGCGTCGCGAGCGACGTCGGGGCGAGGTTTTTTTGCGTCGCTAGCGCCTAAGCGGTTACGATTGCGGCTGCCGAACTCAAGCCGAGTTCGGCCGTCGAGGTCTCACGCATCTTGAACTTCTGAACCTTCCCCGTCACGGTCATCGGAAAGGCATCGACGAACCGCACGTAGCGCGGAATCTTGTAGTGCGCGATCTTTCCCCGACAGAATGCGCGCACGTCTTCATCGCTTGCGACCGCACCGTCGCGCAAGATCACCCACGCGCAGAGTTCCTCGCCGTACTTGACGTCGGGAACGCCGATGACGGAGACGTCTTTGATCGCGGGATGCGAGTAAAGATACTCTTCGATCTCGCGCGGATAGACGTTCTCGCCACCGCGAATGACCAAATCTTTGATCCGGCCCGCGATGTTGAGGTAACCGTCGTCGTCCATCGTCGCGATGTCGCCCGTATGCATGTAACGTGCGGGGTCGATCGCGAGCGCCGTGTTTTCGGCATCGCCCCAATAGCCGAGCATCACGCTGTATCCGCGCGTACAGAGCTCGCCCGGTACGTTGCGCTCGACGATGCGGCCCTTGTCGTCGACGATCTTCACCTCGAGATGCGGATGGACGCGACCGACGGTGCCCGTGCGCTTTTCGAGCGGATCGTCGACGGAGGTTTGCGTCGAAACGGGCGACGTCTCGGTCATGCCGTAGCAGATCGTCACCTCGGGCATGTGCATCTCGCGTTGCACGCGTTTCATGATTTCGACCGGACACGGCGAACCCGCCATGATCCCGGTGCGCAACGTCGAGCAGTCGTAACGTGCGAACGTCGGCAGATCGAGATCGGCGATGAACATCGTGGGTACGCCGTAAAGCGACGTGCAACGCTCGGCGACGACGGCATCCATCGTCATCTTCGCATCGAAGGCGTAGTTGGGAATGACGAGCGTCGCGCCATGCGTGACGATCGCGAGATTGCCGAGCACCATGCCGAAGCAGTGGTAGAACGGCACGGGAACGCACACGCGATCTTCGGGCGTGTAGCGACAGCCCTCGCCGATGAAGAATCCATTATTGAGAATGTTGTGATGCGTGAGCGTCGCGCCTTTCGGATAGCCCGTCGTACCCGAGGTATATTGGATATTGATCGCATCGTCGAATTGAGTTCGCGCGAGCCGCAATGCGAGCGCATCGGGCGAGACGTTCGGCGCCGCATCGTAGACGTCGTCGAAGCGCATCGCGCCTTCGATCATCGTATCGATCGCGTCGTCGCCGATGAACGCGACCATACGCAAATCGGGTAACTGCGCCCGGATCTCCGCAACGATCGCGACGTAGTCACTGGTTTTATGACGTATCTGCACGAGTAAGACCGAGACACCGCTCTGCCGCAACGCATACGCAGCTTCCGAGCTGCGATACGCGGGATTGATGTTGACGAGGATCGCGCCGATCTTCGGCGTCGCGAATTGTGCGACGACCCACTCGATCGTATTGGTCGACCAGATGCCGACGCGATCGCCGTGCGCGACGCCGAGCGCCATGAGCCCGCGGGCGAACGCGTCGGTGCGTTCGCGTAATTGCGCGTACGTGTAGCGCACGTTTTGATGCGCGGACACGACCGCTTCGTGCGCCGCATATTCCGTCGCGATGCGATCGAACGCCGCGCCGAGCGTCTCGCCCAAGAGTGGAATCGCACTCGGGCCCGATGCGTAACTCTGTGCCATCTCCGAGCACTTCGAACGCGCGTCGATGCTCCCTGGAGGCGATCTCCATCGGCATTGAAACAAACGATCTCCGCGCGCGCTACATCGTTCCGACGAGCGCATTGGAGGCTCGCACATATGGTTCAGCCACGAACGATTGCCAGAGTTCCCGACGCGACGCGCCCGACGCTCCCGCAACCGAAAGCCGACTCGCCGTTCGCCGGTTGGGGACCGCGGCTGCGCTTCTAACGCAGCCGACGTCGCCTAATCGGGATCCGCGAAGAGCGTTTCGAGATCTTCTCGCGTCAGCGCCTTCGCGAGCGCACCATCGGCTTTGATGATGTTGCGCGAGAGACTCGACTTGCGCTCCGCGAGCGCGCGGATCTTCTCTTCCACGGTACCCGTCGTAACGAGACGGTACGCCGTCACCGCGCGCATCTGGCCGATGCGGTGCGTTCGATCGATCGCTTGCCGTTCCACCGCGGGATTCCACCACGGATCGTAGAGGATCACGTAGTCGGCCGCAGTGAGCGTGAGGCCGACGCCGCCCGCTTTGAGCGAGCAGAGGAAGAGCGGCGGACCGTCGGGCTTCATGAAATTCGCGACTTCATCTTGACGGTCTTTATCTTTGGTCGACCCGTCGAGATAACCGTACGCGATACCACGCTTGTCCAGTGCCGCGCGCATGATTTTGAGCATCGATGCGAACGCACTAAAGACGAGTAGGCGATGGCCGCCGGAGAGAATTTCGTCGACGGTTTCCAGAAACGCCTCGAATTTCGCACTCGCATCGGGCTCGTCGCGATACTCATCGAAAAGCAAACCCGGGTGCGCGCAAATTTGGCGCAGACGCGTAAGCGCCGCGAGCACGTGAACGGTCGCGCTCTCGATGCCCTGTTCTTCGACGACGGCGAAGACGTCGCGTCGCGCGGCTTCTGCGACGCCGCGATAGAGGCGCCGCTGCAACGGCGAGAGATCGCATGCGAGCGAGACTTCCGTACGATCGGGAAGCTCGGGCGCCACGTCTTCTTTCGTGCGCCGTAAGAGAAACGGCTCGAGCCGCGACCGCAGGATGTTCGTCGCCTTCTCGTCGTTATCCGCAATCGGAATCTCGAAGCGTCGCCGAAACGACGTCTCACTGCCGAGCAGTCCCGGTTCGACGAAGGCGAAGATCGCCCAGAGATCGCGCAGCGAATTTTCGACGGGCGTTCCCGTGAGCGCGAGACGGTGATCGGCGTGAAGCCCGCGCACGACGCGTGCGATCTGCGACGACGGATTCTTCGCGTTCTGCGCTTCATCGAGAATGAGCGTGCGGAAATGATAGTTCGAGAGTTGCTGCGCATCGAGACGCGCGAGCGCGTACGACGTAATCACGACGTCGGCGTTTGGAATATCCTCATACCGCGCGGCGCGTTCGCTGCCCGAACTCAAGCGTAGCGTGCGCAATTCCGGCGCGAACCGGGCGATTTCGTTTTCCCACGTATGCGTGACCGACGTCGGCGCGATCACGAGCGACGGCACGCGGCCTTCGCTGAGTTTGCGACGCAGGAGGTAACTGACGACTTGGATCGTGTTGTGGGTGACGACGAAATTATCGATCACGTAGAGACGATCGGGGGAATCGACGGAGATGCACTGCGCGGGCTCGACGCCCACGCGGACGACATCGACGATCGCTCGCATCGGCTGGTACTTCGCACGGTCGCGATACGTGTTCGCTTTGCGCGAGAGTCGAAACGGAGCGATACCACGCGGAAGCGCGATGGAAACGCGATATGTGGTTTGGCCCGTTCTCGATTCGCCGAGGTGACGATTCGTAGGCGCGTGCTTCGTGTGGACCTTCGCGGTTCCACCGAGCGATTGCACGAGGAAGACGACGTCGAATGCGAGTTGCTGCGAAATCGTCGCGTATTCGAGGTGATTGTCGGCCGCACTTACCGACCCGTCCGCGTCCATCAAACCTTGCAACATGGCCGTGCGCGTCGAAACGCTTGCAAATTTGTACGTCTCTGGGACGAACTTGCTCGAAGAATCCGTCCCATCGAGTGCGAGTTCGCGAAGCGCTGCTTTCACGGCGTTCGGTTCGTAACGACGTCCGATCGTCTGCTTTCCACGGACGTTGTCGTCGTAGCCCGATTTCGACTCGTTGACGGCAACCATCTCGGTTCCCGATGGAACGAGCTCACGCATCGTTGCGACCGGCTCGTCATCGGCAGTCGTAAATCCAACGCGGCTAGAGATCGGCCACCCATCACCGATGAGCATTCCAAGGACATACGGATCGAGTGGGAGCGCCGTCGGCTCGACGAACTCGACCGGCTCGACCATCGGGATGAAATGACGCGCGTCGCCCGCCGCATCGTAAAGACGGCTGCGGATTTCGCGAAGCTCGAGCACGCGGGGTGCGACGCCACGACTTTTTCGCAGCGGCGTGTTCACCGACCACAGATGTTCGTCGCACGATTTCGCCGTGGTCCCGTCGCTGAATGTCAGGCGGAACATTTCTTTGGGCCCCTGCGGATAGACGCCCGTAACGCGCGATGTTTTCCCCCGCGCATTGATGATCGCGTCTCCGACCACAATATCGCGCATGAGTTTCCAGCCAAACGGCGTCATGATGCGGGTATCGAGCGAGTGCGCCTTCCCGAGCCCCATCTCGTCGGCCAGAATGCCGCCAAAACCGAATTCACTTAAGTACGCGAGGAAATCGAGGCCGAGCTTCTGATAGCCGCGGAGCGTCCCGTCGACGAGATCGGGTGCGTCGACGGAGGGAATGCCCTGGAAATTGCGCAGCTTCTCGCGCATCTTCTCGACGTCGGGCGGGAGCGAGACGTTACCGAAATTATCGTGGAGTTCGTCGCGAATCGCGAGCAGCGCGGCGAGGCCACTGCGGCGGCGTTCGGCGATATCGGTGAGCAGCGCGTTCCGTTCGCGCAGCTTCTCGACGTCGACGAGTTTGCCGCGAACTTCGGCGAAGCGTCCGCTCGAAGAGAGCAGCGCCGAAAGTTCTTTCTGCGTGAGCGCTTCGCCCGAACCGCCGACGAAGACGTCGACTTTGAGCTCGAACCAATTCGCGTCTTCGCCCGAGCGTTCGGCGCTGACGTTGATATCGAGATCGGTCTTCCCGCGCACGAGATCGGTGAGACCCGGATCGAGCCGACGCTCGAGATCGTCCCACGTCGGCAACACGTCGCGGACGAAATTCGCCGCGCGATCCGTGCCGTGCAAGGCAAATCCATCCGACGAGCGCGGCACGAAGCCGGCGTCGATCATGCGCGCGCGCAAACTCGCGGCGAACTCCGCGGTAAAGCGCACGAATTTCTCGCCATGCGGTGCGATCGCACCGAGCGCCGCGTACGGCGAACGCGCTTCCGACGCACGATCGATGAACGTCATCGTGGCGACGAGCGCGCCGCTCGTCCATCCGAGCGCGATCTCGGCACCGGGGCTCGCGGCATCCGCGATGCCGAGCGCGCCGCGGTCTTCTTTCGTGAGGAATGGTGCCACGCGCGCGATCGTGCGCGGCGTGAGCGGCGCGTCGGGAACGGAGCCATTCATCGCACGTGCGGCTTCGATCGCGCGTTTTGCATCGAAGGTGCCGTCGATGAGATAGGCCGCACGCGGCGTCGCGACCCACGTCGGCGGACCATCGAGTAAGAAGACGTCTTTGGGCGATACGCGCGCACCGTCGACGGTCTCGAACGACGGCAAGAACGACGTTCCACGCCGAACGGCCCGAAGCGTCAGGCCGCGCAGATCGATGCGAAAATCGGGTAACTCGGAGGGGTGACGCGAGAGACTCGGCTCGTCGTCGAAGCGCAAACGCGGGTGGCGCGATAGGCGGAAGAGTGCGCGTGCGAGCGCGCGTTGGATGTTGCGGCCTGCGAACGCTTCGAGG
>JANYGA010000200.1 GCA_025359485.1 Rhodospirillales bacterium
TCGGGCTGGACGACGACGTGCAGACCGTTGGGCAAGACGAACGTCGTGGGCGCGATCGTTCGCTTCGGTAAGGTCAAATGCTCGAGAGCGTTCGTCGCCCACGGCGGCAGATGCACGGCGGCAGGCGTCTTTTTCTTCGCATTGGTATCGCTCGCAGCGACGGCGGCGGTGTTGCTCGCGCCACCGGTTTTCGGAATCGCGTACGCAACCGTCGCGGTTGCGGGGACGAGATACGCGCGCACGACGGCGTCGACCGCGGCGGGCGTCACGCGAGCGATCGCGGCGACGTCCTGGTCTGGTGTGCGATGTTCGACCGTGAGGGCTTGGCTCCACGTTTGCGCGAGCGACTCGACGTTGGCCGCCGCCGTTTGTACGCGCACGATCTCACGGCGTTTCGCCGCGGCGACGAGAGTCGGGGGAACGCCGTGCGTGCGGTAACGTGCGACGAGGGCGTTGAGATCGGCGATCGCAGCTTGCGGTTTCGTGCCGATCGCCACACGCGAAATGAGTTGGAGCATCCCGGCTTTGGGCCAGGTGTTGATATCTGCTTCGACCGATTGCGCGCGGCCCGCGGCAACGAGAGCGAAGAGATCGCCGCGCTGGCTGTTGAGGACGTCGCCGAGAACGGCGGCTGCGAAATAGGCGGGATCGTCGTAACCGGGATAGCGATAGGCGACCTCGGCTTCCACCGTGCTCTGATCGCTCGTGTCGCTGAACGTCGCGGGTGACAACGGTTCGAGTTTGCCGACGACGTGTGCGGGAAGTTTCGCCGCCGGTATCGCGCCGAACAAGCGCCGCACCGAGGCGATCGCGACCTGCGGTTCGACGTCGCCTGCGATCACGTACACCGCATTATTCGGGTGGTACCACGTGTTATAAAACGCGCGCAGTTGCGGCGAACCGATCTGTTTGCCGAAGCTTTCCAGCGTTCCCAATCCATCGTTCGCATAGCGCGTCCCGGCCATGACGTGATGGAGGATCTTCACGCCGAGGCGATAGGCCGCGTCGCTATTATTGCGCGTGACTTCCTGTTCGATCGCGCCGCGTTCTTCGAGCCAATCGCGCGGCGCATCGAGAATGCCCGCGAACCGCGATGCATCAAGATGGAGCGCGAGATCGAGATCGGCTGCGGGCACGAGATGGAAGTACTGCGTGATCTCCGATTGCGTGTCGGCGTTGTCTTCATCGCCCGTAAATCCCGCGATCTGATCGGCCTCGGGGCCTCCGAGCGTTCGGCTTCCGCGGTAAAACATGTGCTCTTGGGCGTGCGCGAGACCATCGAGGGCTTCGTCGTTCGCGCCCGCTTGGACGTTGAGCCACGTGGTAACAACCGGCGCCAAGCGATCTCGCAGAACGACGATTCGTAAGCCGTTGGAAAGCGTTGCGCGCGTGACCTCGACGCGCTTCGCGGCTGCCGCCGTCGACGCCAGCGAAACGATCGCGACGAACGCGAAGCAAAAAGTAAGCGATAGCGCGCGGAGACCTAACTTCATGCTTCTCGTTTCCGCACCGCGCAAAGAGGCTCCGCTGCAAGCCTCGCTCGCATCACCACGCTACGCATCGGCAACACCCGAGCCCGACTACGTGGTCCCCCGTAAAGAAAGATAAGTACTCGGGCGAGGAGAGGTAGGTAGTTCCACGGTTCCCGAGGTCGACAATTGTCGGTACCGTAGGGGCATGGATACCGCATTGATTTCAGCCGAACCCGTATCGACGCTGGTTCACCTCGCAACTGGGTGCGTTCGAGTGGATGGTGCCTACGTCGCGCTCTCGCGGCGCGAAACGCAGGTCGTCATGAAGATCGCTTACATGACGCGACCGATTTCCATCGACGAGCTCGCGGATGCGATCTTCGAGAACGCCGCGCCGGTCAAGAACGCCAACAATAACATCAAGGTCTTCATGAATCGGATCCGGCGGAAGCTCGGGGCGCGCGCGATCGTGCGTTCGTCGCTCGGCTACCGTCTCGGCAGCAACGTCCACAGCGACATCACGATCTTCTCCCACGCGCTCTTAGAATCGCGGGCGAAACGCGTGCTCGACGACCGGCTCTTCCGCCTCATCCTCGCGACGCTCGCGGCCGTTCCGCCGCCGGCGCTCGCACACTACGAGTGGTTCGATGTCGCGGCACGTCGGAGCCGACAGCTGGCGCAAGAGCTGCTGATGACCTACTCACGACAGGCTTCTGCAGCCGACGACTTCGAACTCGCCGCCCATCTCGCGTCGCTCGCGATCATCGAGGATCCGACGGACGAAGATGCACTCGAGATCGCATGTCGCGCACTCGGACGTCTCGGCGATTACCCGACGATGCGTCGGCGCATCGCCCAACACGTCGATGCGGTACGCGGCGATCTCGGCAGCGAACCCTCGGCCCGCGTGGGCGAACTCATCACGTCGATACGTTGAGCATATGTCGGGTGAGTTGGGTGCGCGAAACGATCGAGAGTTTACCGTAAATATTCCCAAGGTGAACCTCGACCGTTCGCTCGCTCACGGCGAGCTCTAAAGCGATCTCTTTATCGCGCAGGCCCGTCGCGACGAGTCGTGCGGCGCTCGCGACGACGATCGGTATGTGGTTCTTCGATATACCGCGTAAAGACGGCCTGCGCGCGATCGTATTGGTCCGACTCGGAATAGGTCGCGACGAGCGTTGCTGCGAGCGCGCCGACCGCGGCTTCGCAATGACATTTTTGCACCGAGCGCAGTGCGTCGGTCAAGACGCGGACGGCCATTTCGTAATCGCCGACGGCACGCAGTGCGGAAGCATATTGCCGAAAAAGCGGACGCAATTCACCGGCGCGGGCCATCCGGCAACGAGCGCTTGCGCGAAGTGGGTTACCGCAATATCCCAACGCCGAAGGCGATACGATTCTTCGGCGATGCGAACGGCATAGGTGAAGATTCGCGTGACGTCCCCGGCGCGCTCCGCGAGATTGAGCAGTAGTTCGTCGTCGCGCATCGTCGAGCGGACGAGCGTCTCCAGACGCAAGATCGCAAACGATCGCAGCGGGTGTTCGAGCGTGATCGAAGACGCGGCGAGCGCGCGGATTTCGTCGGAGGCGAAGCGGACGAGGGCACCGTGGCGCTCCAGAAAGATCGGGCTGACGTTGCGCAAGAGGCGCAGCAGTTCGCCCGGGTCTTCGTACATCGCGGCGAGGAGACGCTCGACGATCGCATCGGCTTCGAGAATGACGCAACGTTGCAAGAGCTCGTGTTCGGCGAAATCGAGATCAGCGAATCGCTTTAAGAGCTCCCGTTTCACGTTTCCTCAATGAGTGTAGTTGTCGTCTCCCGTCGGTAACAGGAATTACCTAGTAAAAATATGAACGCTTTTTTAATTGCAAAAATCGGACAGAGACAGAGAACGGGCTTCGCTTATGAGTACGCCTTTTTTTAACTTATATTTCTAAGCTTTCTAGTTCACCTGCGGAGCGAATCGCCTTCAAAGGCGACCCCGTCGGCCACGCGCGCGCGAACGGCCTCACCGATACGCAAGCTGAAATCATGCGCGTCGGCACGTGGGTCGATATCGGCGCCGAACTCACACGCGAAAACCCGAATCTGGTCCCCGAGGACACCAACATTCCCCCGTTTCTTCAAGTAGACGATTTTGTCAGGAACGCTCACGGTCGTGGGAACCGGTATCGCTCCCCCGAGCGACACGACGACGGTAGCCCTCGCCCATATGCAATCGGCGGAGCGTCTCGTCTACGTATCGGGCGGTCTCTTCGCGTCTGGTGGTCGAGCGCTTAAAGGTCCCGTACTCGCCCACGCATTCGATCGTCATCTACGAAGCCTCCGCGCATCCGCTCTTTCCCCCGACCATCGTGCATGTGACGCTCGCGGAGGCGAGGCCCGAGCACCTCACGCCGATGTGCACGATTGACGTTCCGCCCTCGACCCATCGCACGCTCAATCGAACGCTCGCGGAGCGACTCGGGTTTTTCGCTCCCGTAGCGTAATACATCAGATCATGTTAGAAGTAAGCGACGTCGTCGCGCTCATGCGGTATGCGTCGCCGTCGAAGACCGACGCACCCGCCCTGCTCAAAGCACTCGCCCGCCGCGTGCCGACGATGACGGGTTCGCGCCTCACGCTCCCTGAGATCGGGAACGAATTCCTTAAGCTGTATTGGAATCAGACGGTCGTATACCATTTGCGACAAGCCGCCGCCGTTTCGAAAGAGCCCGACGTCTTGCGTGCGATGCGGGCCGCCGCCGAGCGCCACGACGTGCGCGAATTCGATCGGCTCCCGCTCGCCGAACGCGAAACGCTCGCACGCAAGATGTCGAAGACGCTCGCGAGCGATGTGCTCGATCGCTTTCACGCGAGCAAACCCGCGGGAATGACACCGCTCTTCACGTGGAGCAAGGGCGATGCTTCGATCGAAATTTCCGATGCGTCGCGGGCGTTTTTCACAGCGAATGCGAGCGCGCTGGAAGTCATCGCGAATTATCGCTGGGCCGGCTATCTCGAGAAGATCAATCTCCTCGCACCCGGAATTATCGAGAAGGTACAACGCGATGGTTCGCGGCGCGGTTCGCTTACGAAACTTCACGCCATGCTTACCGAGACGGACGAACCGCGCTGCTTCTACTGCGAGCGTAATTTCGACGCACGCTCGGTCGTGGATCACGTCGTCCCGTGGAATTATCTACTCACCGACGAGTACTGGGATTTGGTGCTCGCTTGTGTGCCGTGCCAGACCGCGAAAGCCGATCGCCTTCCCGATGCGCGATTCATCACGAAACTCGTTGCGACCAACGCTCGGCGAACGCGCGGGATTCTCGAAAAACATCGCATCTCACCGATCGCGAAGATGGATCGCGTGACGCAACTCTTTGCCGCGGCCGTCGCGAACGAATGGCCCGGCCCGTGGGCGCCGAAGCCCGCGCGTACGTAGATGCGACTATCGCTCGCGAGCGACGATCTCGGTCGCGCCTCTCAGCGCGAATCGGCGTTGCTCGCGTTAAGTGAAGCTTCCAAGGGCCATGGATCGCTCGTGCTTGTTCGCGGCTTGCCCGGTGTCGGAAAGACGCGCTTCATCGACGATATTCGCAGCGAAGCCGAGCGATTCGGCAATCTTTATTCGTATGCGATGAATTATGCCGGCGTGCGCTCGCCCTTTGGGCCGTTTGCCGATATCGTCAGCGATTTGCGAACGCGCGCGACCGAGCTCATGCCGAAGTTGCCCGCGGAACGTTTGGCACTCGAGCGATTTATCGGCGACACGCCGGCAACGCCGGGCGATATCGATCGCCGTCGGCTCTTTGTCGTGCTTGCCGATGCGTTCGCGCGCGCGTCGACGGCGGCGCCGATCTGCGTTGCGATCGACGACATGCAATGGGCCGATCCCGAAACGATCGAGTTCCTTCACTTTTGGGCGGCACGGATCGCAAGCACGCGCGTCTCCGTCTTTTGCGCGCTACGCCGCGGCGACGATGAAGTGCATTCCGAGGAAGAGCTCGCGGGATCGCTCTCGCGTTTCTCCGCCGTGCGAACGATCGAGATCGCGCCGCTCGACGAACGATCGACGCGCGCCTTCATCGCATCGGCGATACCGCTGGGTCGTACGCTCCCGCGAGCGACGGTCGAAGAAGTCGTCCGCCTCAGTGAGGGCAATCCGCATTTTCTGACCGATCTGCTGCGCGTGGCACTCAGTGGCGACGGCTCGATCGAACTACCGCCGAATTTGGCGCAATCGACGCGACGGCGTTTGCGCGCCATCGCAAAAACGAGCGCGCGTTTGCTCGAAATCGCGTCCGTGATCGGGCGTTCGTTCGAGCTCGACGAACTCTGCGCGATTGCGGAGATCGATCGCGTTGACGCACTCGTGGCGTTGCGTGAAGCGCGCGATGCGGCGCTGGTGGACGAAGACGAGGGCGGTGTCGCACGGTTCGCCTTTACGAGCGAAATCGTGCGACGCGTCATCTACGATACGATGTTTTCAGCCGAACGCGCCTCGATTCACGAACGCGTCGCCGCACGAGCCGAGGCTGCGAATGCGTCGCCGGAGATCCTCGCGTTTCATTGGCACAAGGCCGGGGATTTCGAGCGCACGGCACGTTTCGCGGAGGAGGCGGGACATAACGCGCATGCGTTGGGTGCGTATGCATCCGCGCGCGCGAGTTACGATCAGGCGCTGGCGCACGCGAGCGAAGACCATCATCGCGAACGTCTCTCGACGAAACTCGCGCGTGTCACGATGCTTTTGGGCGATGCCGATGCGGCGCGCACGCACACCGAGACGTCGATCGAGTTTGCTCGCAAACGTAACGATCATGCCGAGACTGCGACACTCGAAGCTCTTGCTGGGGACGCAGCATATCGTTGTGGCGACGTGGAAGCAGCGATCGTATCCGCCCAGCGTGTGTTGGCGTCGCCAGTTGTTTCTGATGGGCAACGCTTCGATGCGCATGTCGCCCTGGCTACAATCTATGCTTATCGCCCCGATATCGTGCTTGCGCGCGAGCATATCGCAAGTGCAGATCAGATAACGACGGAGCGGCGGCCGGTTGAGGAAGTTCGGCTCGAATGGGCGCGCGCCATGGTCGCGTTCGAAAACGCGAGTGGCGAATCATGGCTGAACCCCGCCGAGCGGGCAGTCGCGATCGCAACGACGGATGCCGAGCCTGTAATTGCCGCATATACGCTGATGAATTTCGCAAACATGGCTCGCGAATCCGGTCGCACCGATCTCGCCAAACCTGCCCTTGCAGAAGCCATCGCCCTTTCGGATCGGCAAGGTCTCGTGCTCGCCTCGTGCTACGCTCGATGCGAAGCAATCGATACGGCGTATAACGCGGGCCGACTCGAGGAAGCACTTTCATGGTATCTCGATATCATCTCTATGCACGCTGATGCGCCACTCGTCAGGGTCGTGGCGGCTGGCAACACACTTCCCGTCCTCATCGGACTGGGCCAAGCGGATCGTTTTCCTGCTATATACGATCCAGAACTCGTCGAAATCGCTTTTGAAATGCGCGAACCGATGCGATTTGCTCCGCTTATCGCCGGACTCGCATACGCAGCTTCCATGCGTGGCAACGATAAGGCAGCGCACGATCTCATCGATCGGGCGATCACCGATATTCACTCAACGCGCTATGTCGCAAGTGCCCTCCTCTTTTTTGCACGATTCGGTTCAAGCAATGCGCTAGATCGCGTGCGCCTACTTTTCGACGCAGACAAATCGCGAAATTGTACCGATCTTCATCGCGGGATCGTCGCAACGCTGATTGCCATACGGAACGGTAACTCCAAACTTGCACACGAGGCGGCTCGCGTGGCAATAATCGAAGCGCGCCAAATCGAGATGCCGCTATGGGAAGCGTATGTGCATGAACTTATCGGAGAACGTACTGAGGCAATCGCTCTGTACGAGCGATGCGGAGCAATCGCGCACGTTCGACGCTTAGGTACGAATAAAGCCGGATTGCTTACCAAACGCGAGAGCGAGGTAGCCGTTCTGCTCAAAACCGGTCTTTCGAACCGACGAATATCCGAACGTTTAGTTCTTAGCGAACGAACCGTAGAAAACCATATCGCATCGATTTTTGCAAAGTCGGGGGTGCATACGCGTGCCGAATATATGAGTTCGCTTATCGGCTCCTAAACTCGGTCGGCTTACTTTTTCTGCGTATTCGCTTTGAGCGTGTCTGACATGGGCTCACCGAACGTTCGATGCGTCACATAGAACGGCACCCCTGACCCAACCGGGAATCGTAAAATTTGAGAGGTGATACGACCCGGCTTATCAGTAGCAGTCGAATCCGTCGAACAACGATCGAGAATTACAAAATAGTGTTTGCGGTACGCTAACGTTTTCTGCTCCGCCGTGCTCACATTCTTCTTCGCAAATTTTTTCATCGCTGGCGCCAACGGATCGTAAAAGCCAACGATCGCGCGTGCGGCTATATTGATCGGGCCACTATCTGCTCTCTGACCATTTGCGACTTCGCCCGGCTCGAGGTATGTCGAACAACTGGATCTCAGAGGCAACTTAGGCTCAGTACTCGACGGCATCGGAGGAAAAGCGTAAGCGCAATCATCCGAATCGGCAGCGCACGGCAATTCTCTAAACGGGACGTCTATGCGATCTGGATCAGTCTTCGATGATGCAAGCGAACCGCCAAGAAAGCAAACAAATCCAAAAACAAGTAAGCCCGAAAATCGACGCATAGACATTTAATCCCTTGACTATAGTATGTTAGGGCAATTTTTGACAATAAGTAAAATTAGCCATTTTGAAACGATCCCCTTTTCGTAAGTGATTGCTGAACGAATCCGATTCTATCGTTAGGACCTTACAAAGGACGATATCGTGTTTTTTTAACCGAGCGGATGAGCAAAATAGGCCGATCCCCCGATTCTTCTATTAGAATCTCGATATGAGAATACAGAATACACTACCGGGATATCGAGGACAAGACTAGTTGTCAGATTTCCGACGAGGGCCGATCTCAAATCGGACCAAGTATGCGCCAGGCCACGCAAGCGCTTCGATATTGAGTACTAAACAATAATCCCAGCCCATAGACCGGGCAAGTTTTTAGAAAATGTGAGCGATGAGTTCGCAGGCGACGATCTCGCCCGTAGCAATCGCTCCCGAACCAGGTTCCACGACGACGAGGGCGTTTGCGTCGGCAGACGTGCGCACGAGGGACGAGCATTGATTCACCAGCGGGATCGCTTCGAGTTGACCGCGGACGATCGACAACGATGCGAACATCAGAAAATGGCGGTTCGCTTTACGACGGATCGAACCGCGAAGCACCGCGTCGACGTAAGGACGATACGCGACATCGTGGCCGCTTATGCGTCGCAGCGCGCCGCGTACGAGTGCCACGTATGCGACGAACGCAGCAGCCGGATTTCCCGGCAAGACCGCGATCGACGTCGGGCCGAGCGTGGCAAATGCCGTCGGCTTCGATGGCCGCAGTGCGATCGAATCGAAGGCGAATTCGGCGCCGAGATCGCGGAGCGTCGCTTTTACGTAATCGCGGTCGCCTGTCGATGCGCCGCCGGTCGTGATGACGAGATCGGCGCAGGCGAGTGCGCGGACGAGCGTCGCACGTACGACACCCGCATCGTCGCGCACGTGCTCTTCGAAGACGACATCGGCGCCATCGGCGACGAGCGATGCCGCGAGCATCGTCGCGTTGCTGTTGCGAATCTGCCCGAGGCGCGGCGTAGCGTCGACCGCCACGATTTCGTTGCCCGTCGAAACGATTGCGACGCGCGGGCGACGCGTGACCACGATGTGCGAGAAACCGGCGGATGCGAGCAGTGCGGCGGCACCGGGCGAGACGACGCTTCCCGATGCGACGAGCGTCTCGCCGCGTTTTGCATCGTCACCCGGCTCGAAGACGTGATCGAGGGCAACGAGCGGGGCACGCATTACGATCGATTCGCCGATGCGTTCGATCTCCTCGAACGGGACGACGGCATCTGCGCCATCGGGAAGCATCGCACCCGTCGTGATCGCGGCGGCATTGCCCGATGCGAGTGTCGCGACACCATCACCGGCATAGCTCGCCCCGACGACAGGAAGCGTGACGGGCGTTCTGACCGTCGCAGAGGCCGTGTCGACCGAGCGTAGCGCGTAGCCATCCATCGCCGAGCGCGCGAAGGGCACGATATCGTCCGTCGCACGATAGGTCTGCGCGACGATGCGGCCGGTCGCCGCAACGAGCGAAACCATCTCGTGGGGAAGCGCCGAAGTGCGTGCGACGATCGCCGCGCGTGCGTCGGGAAACGCGATGCGCGCGATATCGTTTGTGAATTTCGATCGCACCGATGACGTCGTCATGCGCCGAAGAGCGCGGCGTGCGCGTAGAAGTTCGCACTGCGACCGCGCACGAGACCGGCGAGGCCGATACCAGCGGCATCGGCCATCCGGATCGCAAGACCCGTCGGTCGCGAGATCGCGGCGAGTGCGACGATGCCAACGGCCGCACACTTCTGCACGAGCTCGTAACTCGCTCGGCTCGTTACGAGCACGAAACCCGCGCGTGGATCGAGTTCGGCGACCGACATCGCGCCGATCAATTTATCGAGCGCATTATGGCGACCGACGTCTTCACGCGCGAAGACGATCGTGCCGGTACGATCGGCCCAGGCCGCAGCGTGCACGGCATTGGTACCGTCGTTGTAGATCTGCCACGCCGCGAGGGAGTCGGCGGCAGAAAAGAGAGCATCGACCGAAAGCGGTGCAAACGGCGGCGCGCAAACGTGTCGTCCGGGCCGCAGCGCATCGTCGATCGTCGTGACGCCGCAGAGACCGCATCCCGTTCGCCCGACCAACGCGCGACCACGGTCGGCGAGACGTGCGGCGCGGGCGTCGGGGATCGCGATCGCGACTTCGATGCCCTGGCTATATTTTACCACCTTGATCGCACCGATCTCCGTCGCATTCGCGACGATCTCTTCGGTGAGCGAGAAGCCACGCGCGAAATCTTCGATATCGGCGGGCGTGCACATCATGACGACGTGCGGTTTTCCATTGTACGCGAGGGCGACGGGGACTTCTTCGGCGACGGGGGCTTCCTCGGTCGTCCGATCGCTCTCGCGAACGCGCGCGAACGTGCGGCGTTCAACCGGGTGCGCGTAGCCGAGACCAAAGAGCGGATGCTGCGGATCGAGCGTCTCGCGCCCCGCAGCATCACGCGTGGTCATGCGCTCGGCGCGTCGGATTTCACCTTTGCGTTACCGACGTATTTCCACCCGAAGCGACCCTTGATACAAAGATTGCCGCGCGTCACCGTCTGATCGAAGGGCGAGGTGACTTTGACGATCTCGTTATCTTGCACGTGCAACGTGAGCGTGCACCCGACACCGCAATACGGGCAAATCGTATCGGTCTGCTTCTGCTTACCTTCATCCCACGTGCCAGCTTCGCGCATGTCGTGCTCGCTCTTGAACATGAGCGCACCCGTGGGACAGACCGCGATACAATTTCCGCAATACACGCACGCCGAGTCGGGTAATTCGACGGCGAATTCAGTCGAAATGCGCGCCGCGAAACCGCGTCCGGCGACGGCGATGGCGAACGTGTTTTGATAGTCCGTGCCGCACGCTTCGACGCACTTGTAACAGAGAATGCACTTCTCATAACTGCGCACGTAAAGATTGTTGTCGATCTTGACGGGCTGTGCGACCGTCTCGCGATAGGCGGGATTGGGCGCGTCGTGATGGCCCGTGTGGACGCGATCGCGGGCGCCTGCTTCGGCGGGCGGTGCGGCTGGGCCATAACGATCGACGTTCGTACCCATCTCGTCGCGCCACTCGGGAATATTCGGCGTGGTGCTCAAGTCGGTCGACGTATCGAGGAATTCCAAGACCATCTTGCGGCTGTGCTTGACGCGGTCGCTATCGGTTTTAATTTGCATCCCGGGCTCGATGATACGCGAGCACGACGGTACGAGCACGCGCGCCCCGACGACTTCCACGACACAAATGCGGCAGACGTTGACGGGATGGAGCGTATCGAGAAAGCAGAGCGTCGGGATCGTTTTGGCGTTGGCCTTGCAGACGTCGAGAATCGTCAGGCCTTCATCGGCCGTGACTTTTACGCCGTCGATCTCGATCTCGATCTGACGCGGTGGAGCTTTGGGCGGTAAGAGCGTGATCATGCGATGACTTTCAAGCGATGGATGGCGGATTCGATGGCGCTATACGCCGTTTGGCCGAGGCCGCAGATCGACGCATCTTTCATGACCAAACCAATGTCGTCCAAGAGCGAAATTTCGGTCTTGATATCGCCGATCGGTTTGCCCGCGGCGATACGCGCGAGCGCTTCTTCTTGACGCACGGTACCGACGCGGCACGGCACGCACTGACCGCACGATTCGTCGCGGAAGAATGCGGCGATGCGTTGGAGGATCGGTAGCATGTCGACGCTATCGTCGAGCACGAGAATGACGCCCGAGCCGAGCGTGGCGGCCGACGCCTTCACGCCTTCAAACGTCAGCGGCATGTCGAGGTCTTCG
>JANYGA010000207.1 GCA_025359485.1 Rhodospirillales bacterium
CGATCGGTGAAGCGACGGGCGACGACTTCATCCTCGATACGGGCGCCGCGTTCTCATACGTTCTCTTTCAACGATTCGCGCGCGCGCATCCGGAGGCCGCGTCGATATCGGGCGACGGCCGCGTGCGTTATGGCAGCGGCGTCGGCGGCTCGCTCTCGTTTCGTTCGATCGCGGCCAAACGTGTCGAACTCGGCACGTGGTCGTTCGGCGACGCCGTCGGCGTCGAGGCACTCTCACCGAACGCCCTGGGATTCGATAATGAAGATGGGCTCATCGGCGCCGATATCCTCAAGCTCTTTACCGTCTATCTCGATTACGCGACGCGCCACGTCTACCTCACCCCCAATGGGCGGATGCAAATGGTGGAAGCCAACAGCATTACGCGGCGATAGCCGTCCGCGCAACTTTGTTGCGTTCGCAATGCCTTCTCAAGGAAGCGAGTTTTCGGGAAGAAGCGACCTTCGATGAGCGGCTTCGGTGCCGTCACGTTGACGCTGCAGCACCTTCCTGGTACGATACGCGGGCCGAAGCAGGGGTCGCTGGTCATACCAGTTCACACCTCACCGGATGCCCTCGGGCCATCCGGTCGCACAGATTCCGAACCGACGGTAGGTTCGGGCCTTGTGGGATGTTTTTCGGCATCGCCACTTTTTTTTTATCCCTCGTAGGAGAGCTTCACATAGCACGACCGCTGCGCATTAACGATCAGATTCGCATCCGCCAAGTTCGCGTCATCGACGATGAAGGCGAACAGCTTGGCGTGATGCCGACCGAAAACGCACTCGCGCTCGCTCGTGGCAAGGGTCTCGATCTCATCGAGGTCTCGCCGACGGCCGTGCCACCCGTGTGCCGGATCAGCGATTACGGACGCCTCAAGTACGAGCAATCGAAAAAAGACAAAGACGCCCGCAAGAAACAGAAGAATTGGGAGCTCAAAGAAGTCAAGCTCCGGCCTAAAATCGAGACACACGATTACGAGACCAAGGCCCGCATGGCCGAACGTCTCCTCCTCGATGGCGGGAAGGTCAAAGTCACGATCATGTTCCGTGGACGTGAGATCACGTACACGAGCTTCGGAAAGCGCCTTCTCGACCGCATGGCGGTCGATATGACGCCGATCGCGATCGTCGAGCGAGATGCGAAGCTCGAGGGCAAGAACATGTTCATGATCCTCGCGCCGCGCCCGGTCCCCACGGGCCCACCCAAGTACACGAATCTTCACACCGACGACGCAGCCGCCACCATCGCCGCAAACGCCGCCCTCGATGCCAAGCACGGCCTCGATACGGAGCACGACGATGACGACGACGCCGAGGTCGATACCGCCCACCACGAGCCCGCGGCCGAGCCGGTCGCCGAGCAGCCCGCCCCCGCCGCCCCGCCGACGGACGCTCCCACACCCGAACATCCGTCCGACCCAGAGCCTCGAGAACCCGAAGGAGTCGCCTCAAATGCCTAAGATCAAGACGCACCGTGGCACCGCCAAGCGCGTGAAGGTCAGCTCGACCGGTAAGGTCAGCCACCGACACCAGTTCAGCGGCTGCGGTCACATCCTGAGCAAGAAGACGCGCAAGCGCAAGCGGAATTTCCGCAAAGACCAGCCCGTGTTCGCCGGAGATCTCAAGCGCTTCGCGCCGCAGATCCCGTATCTGCTGTAGGAGTCGTATAGTCAATGGCACGCATCAAACGAGGCATTCAAAAGGCCAAACATCGCCGTAAGGTGATGAAGCTCGTCAAGGGCTTCCGCGCGGCACGCAGCCGCAATTACCGCGTCGCAAACGAAGCGCTGCTCCACTCGCTGAGCTACGCGTTCCGCGACCGCCGCGTGCGCAAGCGCGACTTCCGTTCGCTTTGGATCAGCCGCATCAACGCGGCCGCCCGTCGCGAAGGCCTCTCGTACTCGCGCCTCATCAACGGGCTCAAGCTCGGTGGCGTCATGCTCAATCGCAAGGCTCTCGCCGAACTCGCCGTGAGCGATCGCGCCGCATTCGACGCGCTTTTGAAGATGGCCAAAGCCCAACTCGACGCTCACCACGGATCGGCGTCGGTCGCTTCCTAAGGACCATGTGCGCTGGATTTGCACCGCCAAATCCAGCGCCGGTCGCCTCTCGTGCCCCTCGATGACCCGAGCAGGCGCACCCTGAGGAACCCGAGCTCCCGTCACGACGTTCAAAGCATGTGTCGGCGGGTGGATCGTGAGAACATCCTGCCGATACTTGGTTCGTAATCATCCCGTCCGAAAGGACCGCACGTTGGCTTCTCCCGCACGAGAACTTCCCGCTCAAAAACGCATCGTCAAACGCGACTATCCGGTCGGCATTGCGCTTTTGATCATCCACATCGGCGCGCTCGGCGTCTTTCTTCCGCAGTTCTTCTCGTGGACCGCGGTCGCCGTCGGTGTCGGCCTCTACATCCTCACGGGCATGGGCATCACGCTCGCATACCACCGCCTGCTGACGCATCGTAGTCTCACCGTTCCGAAGCCGCTCGAATATGCGCTCGCCATCGTCGGCGTTCTCGCGCTTCAGGGCGGCCCGATCGAGTGGGTCGCGCAGCATCGCGCGCATCACGCGCACACCGACGCCCCCGGCGACCCGCACGACTCCAATAAGGGCATGCCCTGGTCGCATTGGGAGTGGCTCTTCCGCACGAACGAAGCACGCGTCGCCCCCGAAGCGCGTCCGCGTTGGGCTGCCGACCTCTACAAAGATCCGGTCTACCGCTTCATCGAGAAGTACAACGTCGTTTTCCAGTTCGTGCTCGCCGCGATTCTCTTCGCCATCGGTGGCATGCCGTTCGTGATCTGGGGCGTCTTCGCACGGCTCGTCTTCACTTACCACTGCACGTGGCTCGTCAACAGCGCATCGCATGAAGTCGGGTACCAAACCTTCAAAACCGGCGATCGCTCGACCAACAACTGGTGGGTTGCCGTGTTGACCTTCGGCGAGGGTTGGCACAACAATCACCACGCCTTCCCGTTTTCGGCGAAACATGGCATGCGATGGTTCGAATTCGATCCGACGTATTGGACGATCAAGGCGATGACGTGGCTCAAGCTGGCAAAGAACGTCAAGATTCCGACCAACGAGATGATGGAACGTCTCGCGGTCAAAAAGACGACGGGGCAGTTCGGAACGTAGTCGTTCCGCGCCTCCGATTCGCAGTTCTACCGGCGAGCGAGAACGTCGCTTGCAACGGTGAGGGCGCGAAATGCGACCGCGTCACTCGCGATGGCACCCCGCGCACGTAGGGTCGCAATCGTGGCGAAAATACCCTCACGCGTGCCGTGCCGCCCGAGGAACTCGCGCAGCGCGTCTGGCGGCCCCGCGAGCAGTTCGTCGACGAGATCGAGTGCCGCCAGAGCCGCGCGCTCCAGCGTCGACCGAATCGAGGCCGCCACGGGAAGGTCGTCGTCGAGGGTCTCGTTCGCGTGCTCCGATGAGAGCAAGAGCGCGTAATCGAGCGCGGCGGCGCTCGCCAAAAGGTCGTCGGCAACGGCGTCGACCGTGCCGGAGGTCGCGACGTAGCGACGCGCGCCGTCCATGAGGAAATACTGCAGTTCCACGACGTCGACGGCGCTGAGGATCATGCCGCGCCACCGGCATTCGAGCGTGCCCAGGCGAGGGCGATCTGCGTTTTGGCATCGCGCAATTCGTCGCGTTCCACGAGATCCCACGCGTCTTCCACGCGCCACGTCTTGATCTCGAACTCTTCATCATCTTCGGGCGCGGCTGGGCCCGGCGTCAGGCCCTCGGCCACGAAGAGGTGGATCCGCTCCTCGCAAAAACCGGGTGTCGGGTAGAGGCTCCACAAAAACCGCAGGCTCGCCGCGCGGTAGCCCGTCTCTTCGATGAGCTCGCGGCGCGCGGTTTCGATCGGAGGCTCGCCGCGCTCGATCATGCCCGCGGGGACCTCCCACAAATCGCGATCGACCGCATGCCGATGCTGACGCACGAGCACGATCTCCCCGGGCGTGGGACGCGCGATCACGACGACGCCGCCCGGATGCTCCACGACTTCGATCTTGCGATGCGTGCCGCCGCGAACGGCATCGATTTCGTCGACGCGGAGGTTCACGACGCGGCCCGTGTAGATGCGCTCCGATGTGTAGGTCTTCATTGGCTTTCTTCCCTACGAGGGGCGGGCCGGCGCGAGCCGCCCGAGCATTTCGACGATGATGCCCGCCTCGAGTGCGAACTTCGTCGCGCCGAGCGACCATTTCGCCGGAAAGAGGACGAAGGCGATGGCGCACAAGATGGCTGCGAGAAACGCTCCGTCGCGCGCCGCGTTGAGACGGATCCCAGGTCCTCCGGCGAGGAAATTTCGCCGGAACGCGTAGACGATCACGATCGCCACGATGACGAGAAACGAGACCGCGATCCCGTGCGAATGCGAGATCGTGATCAACAGCGCTTCGCCCCCGATAAGAACCAGGAGCGCGATGATGACGAGGAAAGCGATTTCGAGCGTGCGAGCGTTCACTCCGGTGTCATCCCCGGCTCCATCGACACTCCCCTTCGTGGGGCTCGCGCATGCCCGTTGGCGAACGGCGCGACGGATGTACGGAACACCACTCGGTCGCCACGCGCAAGTGCTCGAAGAGATCCGCGCGCTGCGAACCAAAGCCGGTCGACGCGAGCAGGGCCTCTTCGCCGTCGAAGGCGCGACGATGTTCGACGAGGCGATCGCCTCGGGCCGCGAGCCGCGCGCCGTCTACGTGACCGAGCGCGGCCTCGGGGCCCTTGGAGACCGCACGACGCTGCTCGGGCCCGAACGGCTCTTCGTCGTCGACGACCGCAGCATGGCGCGACTCTCCGATGTGGAGACGCCCCCCGGCATTCTCGCCGTCTTCGCACTCGAACTCGCGACGCTCGATGCGTTGCTCGCGACGGGCGAGCCCGCAATCGTGCTCGCGGGCGTGGCCGATCCCGGCAACGCCGGGACGCTCCTGCGATCGGCGGAGATCTTTGGGATCCGTCATGCGGTCTTCGCGCGTGAAGCCGTCGAGCCGCATAATCCCAAGGTCGTGCGGGCGACCATGGGCGCGATCTTCCGGATGTCGATTGCGACCGTCGATGCCGCCGAGCTCATCGAGCTCGCAGCCGTCCATCGCTATACGATCGTCGCGGCCGCCCACGACGGTATCGCGTTGCCAGATTTCACGTTCCCGAAGCGAGCGCTGCTCGCCATTGGCAACGAGCGCCACGGCGTCGGCGGATGGCTTCCGCACTACGATGCCGGCGTAACGATTCCGCAGCCCGGACGTGGTGAAAGCTTGAACGCATCGATTGCCGGCGGTATCATACTCTACACATTTTCGCAACAGATGTAATGTATTATTTTTAAAGCTTAGGGCTTTAATTCAACGTTATTTGTCAAGTCTTGGCGGGGCCCGTAGCCCATGCTATACTCGCCAATGTTCTGGGCGGCTATGCCGCGACTGACAAACTTGAGAAGGGTACACGCCGACTGATGCGCACTCACGACCGCTTCTGGAAATTGTTCGCGAATACCGGATCCGTATATGCTTATCTGATGTATCGTCAGATAAACCAAGCACCCGCCAATGGCTAGCCCCCGCCCCTAGAACTCCGCTAAAAAAGAACTCTTCAACGCCCGGCCGAATCTGCCGGGCGTTGCTTTTTCCCGCGCACGACGGAGCGTTTCCCATCTCAGCACTCAACGAACAACTACAGAGCTTAACCGAGCGCTTGACCAAAGCGCTCGCGACGGCGACCGATACGACGACACTCGAAGACGTGCGCGTGCGATTTCTCGGTCGGAGCGGTGAGATCACGCTCGTGCGACGTTCCATCGGGACGCTACCGCCGGGCGAACGTCCCCAAGCGGGCAAGATCATCAACGCCGCCGTCACGGGCCTCGAAGCGCTCGTCGATGCGGCCGCACGTGCGCTCGCTTTTCGCGCACTCGATGCCGAACTCGAGCGCAGTATCGACGTCACGTTTCCCGGCACGGCGCGCGCGACGGGTTCGTTGCATCCGGTGCGCCGCGCGATCGAAGATGCGTGTGCGTATTTCGAGCGTCGCGGATTCGCCGTCGTCACCGGCAACGAAATCGAAACCGAATATTTTAATTTCGACGCGCTCAACATTCCACCCGATCATCCCGCGCGCGAAGGTCTCGATTCGTTTTACTTACGGCCCGGACTCCTGATGCGCACGCACACGTCTCCGATGCAAGTGCGCACGATGCAAGCCTATCCGCCACCGATCGCGATCGTCGTGCCGGGCAAGGCATATCGCCGCGACGCGATCGACGCGCGACACTCACCCGTCTTCCATCAGATCGAAGGTCTGCTCGTGGCACCGGGCATCCATCTCGGCCACCTCAAGGGCGTACTCACGGGACTCTTCCGCGATCTCTTCGGGCCGCAACAAGCCGTGCGTTTCCGGCCGTCGTATTTTCCATTTACCGAACCGAGCGCCGAAGTCGACACGACGTGTCCCGGCTGTCACGGTAGCGGCTGCAAGACGTGCAGTGGTTCGGGATGGATCGAGATCGGCGGTTCGGGCATGGTGCATCCCGATGTCTTACGTGAAGCAGGCTACGACCCGCAAACCGTGACGGGCTGGGCCTTTGGCGTCGGGCCCGAACGCATCGCGATGGTGCGGCACGGCATCGACGACATCCGCGTACTTTTCGAAAACGATCCGCGCGTTCTCGCGGAATTGGCGTAGTATGAAATTACCGATCGCGTGGCTACGCGACTATCTCACGATCGATCTCTCAACCGACGACATCGCGGCGCGTCTCGCGACGCTCGGATTTCCCGTCGACGATATCGTGCGCCGCCCCAAACTTTCGGGCGTGCGCATCGGTCGCCTCACGCGCGTCGAGAAGCATCCCGATGCCGATCGGCTGCAAGTCTGCACCGTCGATATCGGCACCGATCGCGCGCTGACGATCGCGACGGCCGCGACGAATGTGGCCGCGGGCCAGGTCGTGCCCGTCGCCACCATCGGCGCCGAACTCGTCGGCCTGACGATCGCGCCGCGCAAGATGCGCGGCATCGACTCGGAGGGGATGTTGTGTTCCGCCGAAGAGCTCGGCCTCGAAGGGGCGTGGTTCGAAGACGGCATTATGCAGCTCGAGACGACGCTGCCGATCGGTGCGGATTTCATCGACACTTTCCGACTCAACGACGACGTGCTCGATGTTGAAATCACGGCAAATCGCGTCGACGCGATGTCGATCGTCGGCCTCGCGCGCGAACTCGCGGCATCGCTCGGGGTCGCGGTCGTCGAACCCGCGCTCGCGGTCGCCGCGTCGACGCCCGCAGGCGACGCACACGCCGTCACGGTCTCGATCGAGAACGCCGATTGTAAGCGCTTCGTCGGTCAACGCTTTTCGGGCGTGACGGTCGTGCCCGCTCCGTTTTGGATGCGCGTGCGGCTCGCGCTTGCGGGCCAACGCCCGATCAACAGTCTCGTCGATGTCTCGAACTTCGTCATGTTCGAAACCGCGCAGCCGCTGCATTTCTACGATGCCGCTCGCATCGCCGGCGGAACGCTCGTTGCGCGCGACGCGCGCGCGGGTGAGACGATGCGCACGCTCGATGAGGCGGAGCGCACGCTCGACGAGCGCTTCCTCGTCATTTCGGATGCAAACGAGCCGCAGGGCATCGCGGGGCTCAAAGGCGGTGCCACAAGTGAGGTTACGGCCGCCACGACGGAGCTTCTCGTCGAAGCTGCGACCTTCTCCGGGCCGCGAGTGCGACGCATGAGCGTCGCGCTCGGCCTGCGCACCGAGGCCTCGACCCGCCATGAGAAGGGGTTGCCACCCGGCCTCGCCGACTGGGCCGCCGCGCGAACCGCGTATCTTTTGGAATCGCTCGGCGCCACGGCACACGCCCCGTTCGCCGTCGGCACGCCGCTCGCGGCCCCCGCCGCAATCACCATCTCGCTCCGTCGGATCGAAGCGCTACTCGGCATGAGCGTCACCACGCGCGAAGCCACGTCGGCGCTCGAACATCTCGGTTTTCGCGTCGAGGCGTCGTTCGATGCCCTCTTACTCGACGTCGTCGCTCCGTTTTGGCGCGGCGATATTCGCATCGCCGAAGACGTCATCGAAGAAGTCGCGCGCATCGTCGGCTACGATCGCATCGAAGCCGTGATGCCGCCCGTCTTCGATCATGCGGTGCCGAGCCAGGCGTATCGCGACGAACGCCGCGTCGCGCACGCCCTCGCCGCGCTCGGCTATCGCGAGACGATCTCGCTCTCGCTCCAGCCCCAAGCGATCGCGCAAGCCTTCGCGCGCGCGAACGTCGCACTTCCCGGCGACGTCCTCGAAATTCGCAATCCCCTTTCCGAGGATCAACGCTACTTGCGTTTTTCACTCGTCCCCGCGCTCATCGCTTTAGCAGCGAAGTATCGTGGGGACGGTGCGTATCGTGCCTTCGAAATCGGGCGCGTCTTCGCCGATGCGGCCGAACCGAACGAGACATCGGGTGTCGCGTGGCTCCTCGCGTTACCACGCGGCGACGACCAGACGTGGCGAGACACGGGCTTCCTGCAATTTAAGGGCGAGTCTGAAGCGCTACTCCGCGAACTTTGCGGTCACACGCCCCAGACGGTGTCGACGACGCTTGCGGGATGGCATCCGGGCAAGACCGCGTCGCTCGCGATCGATGGCAACGACGCGGCGACGATCGGCGCGCTCGATCCGCGTCTGCTCGCGGTCTTCGATCTCGACGCGCGCGTCTACTCGGGTTGGATGCGATTCGCCGATCTGCCGACGTATCGCGTGCCGACGTACCGCGCGCCATCGAAATTTCCGGCTGTCGGGCGCGATCTCGCGCTTATCGTCGCACCGGAGATGCCTTCGAAAGAGATCGAACACGCGATTCGCGCGACGCCCGAGAGTGCGATCGTCGACGTCGTCGTATTCGATGAGTACCGCGGTTCGCAGATCGCGGATGGCCGCAAGAGCATCGCCGTACGCGTCGTCTTCCAACGCGACGATGCGACGCTCACCGATGCCGATGCCGATGCCGAAGTCGCCGCGATCCTCGTACGATTGCGCGAGCGATGCGGGGCGACGATACGTTCGTGAACGGATGGGGCTGGCCCGATCTCGCGCTCGCGCTCATCTTGCTCTTGGGGACGCTCTCGGGTTTTAAACGCGGGCTCGTGCGCGAACTCGCAGGCGCGATCGCGCTCGCCTTCGCGATCGCTGCGGGCTTC
>JANYGA010000168.1 GCA_025359485.1 Rhodospirillales bacterium
GCTCGCGATCTACACGCTGATCATGTCCGACCTGTGCATCCTCACCTCGGGACCGTGGGTGAAGGACTGGGTCGAGTTCTGGCACTTCCAACTTCCCTGGTTTCACTAAGAGGCCGTCCGCATGGCAACCGTAATCGCTCGCCCCCGCCTCCCGCATCTCGAAACTCCCGAAGATCATCCGATGGATCGTGGCGATCTCGGTGGTCTCCGGCTCGGCAAGCCCGTCAGCATCCCCGTCCTCTCGCGCTTCGGCGTCTCGACACAAACGGGTGCGATCTGGCTCGGGACGTGGGGCATGCTCTCGGTCATGTTTTTCGTGGCCGGGCTCGCCGTCCTCACGTACGCCGGCATCGAACAGATGCAAGGCAACGTCTGGATGCTCGTCAAGTATTTCGCGAACGTTCAGATCGCGCCACCAAACGGACTCGGCATGGCGCCGTCGCTCGAAGAGGGCGGCTTCTGGCAGATCAATCTGCTCTTCTGGGCACTTTCAGTCATGTGTTGGGCCGGCCGTTGCTACAATCGGCTCGTGCGATACAGCTGGCGCCCGTATCTGCTTTTCGCGTGGCTCTCGGCAATCTTACTGACGGCGACGATTTGGGTTTTCCGGCCGCTCGTCATGGGTTCGTGGGCTGAGGCGCCATCACTCGGACTCAATTCCGATATCGATTGGGCGCAGAATTTCAGCGTCCTGTGGGGCAATCTCTACTATAACCCGTGGCACATGCTCGCGATCTTCTTTCTCTTCGGTTCGACGATGCTCTGGGGTATGCACGGCGCGACGATTCTCGCAACGGCATCCGAGGGTTCGCATCAGGAACTCGCCGAGATCAAAGACATGCACTCCGGTTCGCACAAATCGATGCTCTTCTGGCGTTGGACGATGGGCTTCAATGCGAATCCGAAGACGATTCACGATTGGTTACTCTGGTTCGCGATGGGCACCGTGATCGCGTCGGCAATCGGTATCATTGTGACGGGTCCCATCGTCAAAGATTGGTACGTGTGGGGCGTCGATCATGGCTGGGTTCAACAGTACGGCCCGATGACGCGCGACGCCGTCAACGGCGCACCAGCACTCGCACCCGTCGGTGCCACGACCTCGCAAGCTCCTCCGGCCCGGTAAGGCGGAAACAGACTAGAATGCGTAAACTCTTCGGACCTCTGCTCATCGCGGCGACCGTGATCGCGGCGAGCTCCATCGCGCCGATGTTCAGTCCGGCGAAAGCCTCTGATAAACTCGGGGTCGCAGCCGAAAACGGGATGACCGGCCCGCAACTCCCCGGCGCCCTCATCCGCACGAACAATGCCGCGCAACTCGGCGTCGAGAACGACGAACGCGCGAATCAGATCTATAAGGGGCAATACGGCCCCGTCAATCAGAACGAACCGCTCGACTTCTCGACGCAGAACAAAAACGTACCGCGGAATTACGTTGCGGGACAGCTCTACAACGTGCAAGTTCTGAAAAAATATTCGTACGCTCAACTCGTCGGCCAGATGGCGTACTATTCATCGTCGCTCGGCGTGCAATGTTCGTACTGTCACAATGTCGGCAACTTCGCCTACGACACGAAGACGAAGAAGATCGCGCGTACGATGCAGATCATGTCCAATGCCGTGCAAACGAGTTGGGTGCAACCAGCCAAAGTCGATTATCCGAATTACGCGGTAACGGGCGCCGTCGGATGCGTCACCTGCCACCGAGGCAACGCGCACATGGGCGTAAAGTGGAACGTCGTGCCGGTGCAATATCTCAACTCACGCTCGAAATCGACGAAGCAAGTCGGCTACGTCGTCAACTCGATGTATTCGGCCTCGCGATCGCTCGGTGTGAATTGCCTCTTCTGCCATAACAGCGCAGACTTCGTCTCGCTGCAATACTATCCGACGAATAAAATCTCGCATCGGATGTGGGCGATGGTCGATGAGATCAATCACAAATATCTCCCGCCCAACATCAAAGCCGTCACGTGTTACACGTGTCATCAAGGAAACAAATGGCCGAGTGCGCTCGTGAAAGCAGGGCTGGATCAAACACCAGTCCAAGCGATTGCAGCGCACCCCGAAGTTCATGAGAATCCAGGGGCGCATCTCGCGTCGGGGGCTATCGACCACTAGTTGGATCATTTTTGGAGTCTGCCAAGTTCGACGGTCGCATCGCCCGCGAACTCAGGTCAATCGATCGACGCACTTTTTACCGAAGGTGCGTCGCGTCGTTATGATCATGGAGCCGTCATCTCCGATCCCGAAGGTCGGCCGGAAAAAACGTTCTACTGCGCATCGGGAACGTTAAAAGTTACGAAACTGCTCGCGAGTGGTCGCGAAATTCTCATCACGATTCTTCAGACAGGATCGTTATGGAGCGATCGCGCCGTACTCAATGGGTATTGGCGAGAAGTCTTCATCGAGGCGATGGAGCCGAGCGACATTTACGCAGTCGACAACGCACTCTTCGAAGCGTATCTGCGGGAACGCCCCGAGCGACTCACGAGCTTCATGCAGCGCATCTCGGAGCAAGTGAGTGACGCGCTGACATTGCTCGACGATTTCCGCGGTCGCGATGTTGCATCGCGTCTCGCACGCGTGCTCGTGAAGTTCTCACAGCAATACGGCGTACAAACCGACAGTGGTGTTCGCATCGATCTTCCCGTCACGCATCAAGATCTCGCGAACATGATCGGCACCGCGCGCGAAACGGTCTCGCGCAACATGGCGCGTTTTCGACAGAAGGGCTACGTCCGCGACGCGAGCACGGGCCAAGCGCTCGAACTCCTCGACCTTGGGTCGCTCGAAGCGCTCATCGTTTAAGACATCCCATTCGAGGGCTACGGAAAAGGAAGAGCCGCTCTCAGAGCGGCTCTTTTTATACGACCGTCTCGCTAGAGAAACTTGATGCCGTAGAAGTTGACGCGGCCCGTGCGTTCGATTTTGTTGAGGAACGGGGGCACGACGAGCATCGCGCCGATGCTTCCGATGAGCATCACGATGAGCAGGACGAGGACGACGTTCACGTATGGCTCCTAGCGTGGGTGCGAGTTTTGTCGCTTCTTACGACGTGGTCGCCGCGAGCCCCGTTCGCCGGAGGGTGATAGGTATCACCGAGTCCGCGCCACCCGCGAGATAGCATTGGGCTGGAGGATTCCCATGCCCGAAGCGTCAGCACTGGCCGCTCGCGACCGTCGCAAAGCCAGCATCTGGACGATGATTCATCCGCTCTTTGCGATCGGCCAAATGTTAGCGTTTTTCGTGAGCGTCGGGTATCTCGTCGCGTTCTTCCGCGGCGCCGTCTCCTTCGAAGCCGTTCACGTCTCGGTCTTGGTGAAGATCGGCTTGATGATCGGCGCGGTGCTCACCGGCTCGTTCTGGGAACACGACATGTTCGGCTATTGGTGGTTCGCGCCTGAGTTTTTGCTCGAAGACGTCATGACGCTCATCGTTTTTATCTTTCAACTCGCCTACCTCACGGTCGTCGCGTTCCACCGCGATCTCATGCCGGCGGTCTTGCTCATGCTCGGCCTCGCCTATACGGTGTACGCGGTCAACGTCGCGCAATATATCCATCGCACGCAGCGCCAAAAATCCGAGACGCAGGCGGCGGAGAAATTGCTCGGGATCGCCGCGTGAGTGCGTCGGAAACGATCCCGTTCGCGCATGGCGCACCGACGGCTGCTCCGACCGCACACGCGACCGCGGGCCACGGTCATGGCCACGGTCACGGCGCGGCGATGGCACCGCCGAAGGCGAGCGGTGAGACGACGCATGCAATCGTTTTCCGCGAAGCCGGCAAACTCGGCACGCACGATGCGAGCCTTCGCGAAGCAAACGCAGACGAAGTCGTCGTCGATACGAAATTCTCGTCGATCTCGGCGGGCACCGAACGGCTCATCTACGCAGGCAAACTTCCGGGCTTTCCGATGTTGCGCTTTCCGCTCGTGCCGGGTTACGAATCGGTCGGCATCGTCGCGCGCGTCGGTTCGGACGTCACCGATGTTGCGGTTGGCGACGCGGTATTCGTCGGCGGCTCGATGTGCTACACCGACGTCGCGGGCGTCTTCGGCGGCAACGCGGCACGCCTCATCAAACGCGCCTCGCAAGTCGTGCCGTTGCACGGCATAGCGCTATCGGTCGCGCCGTTGCTCGCTCTTGCCGCGACGTCGTTGCACGGCGTGCGTCGGCTTGGCGAGGTGCGTGGCCTACGCGTCTGCGTGCTCGGCATGGGTGCGATCGGACAATTTGCGGCACGCTTTCTCGTCGCTGCCGGCGCGCACGTAACGTGCGCCGACGTCAGCGCGGTGCGACTTGCGGATTCCTCCGACGGCTGCGAGCGGCTCGACGTCTCGACGACGCCGATCGACGAAGCGTTGCAAGATCTCGACGCCGTTTTCGAAGCGACGGGCAAATCGGAACTCATCGCCGCGTGCGCGCGCGCGGTACGGCCCGGTGGGTCGATCGTGTTGCTGTCGTACTACGACGAATTGCGGACGCCGTTCGTCGACCTGTTCGTCAAAGAAGTCTCGCTGCTCGTCGCACGCGAGTGGGCGCATACCGATTTGCTTGCGGCGCGCGATATGCTCGCCGCAGGCACCATCTCCGTCGGCCGCATGGCCGATCACATCGTGCCGATCGCCGATTATCAAGCGGCGTATCGCACGGCCTTTGAAGATCCCTCAGTCCCGAAAGTGATACTGCAATGGGCGTAAGCAAGAACAACACGACCGCGTTCTACGGCAAAGGTGGCGCGGGCAAGTCCTTTCTCACGAGCATGGTCGCAAAAACGTTGACCGATCGCGACAACCGCGTGCTGCAGATGGGGTGCGATCCCAAACACGACAGCGTCGTGCAGCACTTCGGCGGTGCGTTCATTCCCACGGTGCTCGGCACGTGGGCGCAGTTTTCAAAAGACGGCAAAGAAGAAGAGCTCGCACCCGAGCACATCATCTTCAAGGGCAAGGGCGTGTATTGCATCGAGCTCGGCGGGCCGGAATCGGCGCGCGGATGCGGCGGTCGCGGCATCACGTTCGGCTTCGGACTCCTGGAAAAATGGGGCCTCTCGGAGTGGAATTTCAACTACATGCTGCTCGACTTTTTGGGCGACGTCGTCTGCGGCGGATTCGGCACGCCGATCGCGCGCTCGATGGCGGATAAGCTCATCATCGTTTGCAGCAATGAAGGCCAGTCGATGTATGCTGCCAACAACATCGCCTCCGCCGTGCGCTATTTCGCAGAGCAAGGCGGCAAGACGCGCCTCCTTGGTTTATTCGTGAACAAAGATGACGGCTCGGGCAAGGCCGCACGGATGGCCGAGTTTCTCGGCGTGCCGGTCCTCGCATCGCTGCCGGTGATTCCGCAGGCCGAGATTGCGGCCTCGGGCGAGACGCATCCGCTCATCGCCGCGGCGATCGATCAGGTGATCGACGCGATCGACAACAAACCGGCCTACGTGCCCAAGCCCGTCGACTTTCACGAATTCATGTGCGTGCTTTCGGGCAACGCCGCGACGATGGACGGCACGGCCGTTTCGTCGGACGAACTTTGGTCGCTGCCCGAGATCGTCGACATGAGCGGCATCCCCAACGGTGGCGCACTCGACCATCGCTACCTCGAAGCCGAACACGATGCGGATAAATTGCTCGTGCCGACCGTCGTCAGCGCGGGCGGATTCGCCGTTCCGTCGGCCGATTGGTAAGCGTGCCGCGCGCCTCCGCGATTTTTCCTCGCTCGTCTTTCCTGAACGGTTGAACTGAAGTGTCGAAACAAGCATCCTCGATGTGCCCCGCGTTTGGCGCGATCCGCAATCTCTTGCGGATGGAGGATGCGATGCCGATCGTCATCTCATCGGGCGACGGCTGTATGTACGGCCATACCTTCGTCGCGCATTTTTACGTCGCGAATCGACCCATTTTTTCACCCGGCGTCTCATCGCAGATGTGGGCGAAGGGCTCGGTCTTCGACGAACTCAAAGCGATGGTCGTCGAGATGGCCGAAAAATATAAGCCGTCGCTCATTCCGATCTGCTCGCTTTGCGTGAGCGATACCGTCGGATTGCCGTTCGAATTGCTACCGAAGCAAATCGGCAATACGGAAATCGTGTACGTGCCGCTGCCCGCATATTCCGTGCATACGCACGCGCGCGCGAAAGATATCGTCGTCGATTCGCTCGTCTGGCGGTTGCCCTCACAGCGGAAGGCGCGCTCGGGCGTCAATCTCATCGGCGAACTCTTTCCCTCAGACCCGCTCAAGATCGACGACGTCTTGCGTCGTATCGGAACGCACGTCAACACGACGGTGCCGGGGCCTCGCTGGGAAGATTACGTCGCGATGGTCGACGGTGCGGTCAACGCGCCGCTACATCCGTTTTACAGCGAAAGCGTGAAGCGGATGAAGATGAAACAGGGCTTGCCATTCGTCGAAGGCGCGCCCGTCGGCATCGACGGCACCTACTCGTGGATCAAGTCGATCGGTGAAGTCCTGAACTTAAACGCGGCGACGGTCGAAGCGGTCGCAGCCGACGAGCGCGATAAGGTGCGCGCGGCGATGGCGGATTATCCGCTCAACGGCCTCACGTTCATGGTCGCGGGCTACGAGGGCCACGAGTTCATGCTCGTGCGCTTGCTCATCGAGGCCGGCGCGAAGGTGCCGTATCTCTCGACGGCCGTCAACACGAATCCGCTCGCACGGCAGGAAGAAGCGTGGCTGCGCGAGCGCGGCTGCACCGTGCTCTACGGTGCGAATTTCGACGACGAGATCGGCGCGCTGCAAGACCATCCTTACGACTGTGTGATCGGCACGACCCCGCTGTGCGCGCATGCGAAAGAGCTCGGCATTCCCTCCATCTACTACACCAATGCGATGGCGACGCGCTCGCAGATGTTTGCCGAAGGTGCGGCGGATATTCTCTCGCTCGCAACCTCGACGTATCGCAGCAAAGAGCGCTACCACAAGATCGCGTCGTTCTTTAGCGAGACGGGCGTCCCGCGTCAAACGGCGACATCGTGGCAGCCGAAGATCGATCTCACCGAACACCTCATCGTCAACGACGCGTTCGCACCGAACGTGGGAGCCTAGGACGATGGGTCTGACGCAAGAGCTCCCGAGCGACAACGTCAATACGCCGATCCGCAAACGCGTCACCGATCTCGATCATGCCGGTGGCGATACGGGCGCGATGCAAGTCTTCGCGAATCTGCGCGATGGCAACGTCGTTCTCGACGGGCCCGTCGGATGTCACGTGATGCCCGCCGTCGCGGTCATCAATTATACCGACTCGATTCCGTACTTGCAAAACGTAACGTGTTCGGAGCTCTCCGAAAACGAAGTGACGATTGCCGGAACGCTCGGCGTCCTCAAAGAGAAAGTCGCGCGCGCGAACGTCGAGGGCAAACAAGTCTTCATCGTGAGTACGCCGATGTCGGAACTCATCGGGGCGGCCTGGACGACGATCGACGAAGGCGTCAAAGGCACGCCGCTCTTCTTCAACGCGCAATCGCTCGACGACGACGAATGGCACGCGCGCGATCGCGCGCTACTCTTTCTGTGGCAGAATCGCGACCATTTCGTGCGCCCCGCGAGTGCGGGTCTCGCGCCGAAACCTGCGGGTCCTTCGATCAACATCATTGGCCCGACGTACGGCTGCTTTAACTCGTACAGCGATATCGCGGAGATCAAACGGCTCCTCGCGGGGATCGGCGCCGAGATCAATCTCGTCTATCCGTGGGATGCGAATTCGTACGATACGACGCGTCTGACCGACGCCACGGCGACGATCGTCATGTATAAAGAATTCGGCTCGTCGCTCGCACGCGAAGTCGGCTTGCCGACGTTTTCGGCACCCTTCGGTCTCGAGGACACGACGACGTTCATTCGTGACATCGCAAAGACGCTCGGCCTGGAAGAACGTGCCGAAGCCTTTATCTCACTCGAGAAGAAGACGACGCTTGCGGCGTGGCAAGATATCTGGCGCTCGACGCACAGTGACTTCTTCGCCAATAGCCCGATCGCGATCATCGCGCCGCCATCGTACAAAGACGGTCTCGAGAAATATCTCGGTGACGAACTCGGGCTCCCGATTTCGTACAGTGCCTATCGAACGGGTCCGGAAAGTTCGCCGAGCGAAGTCGTACGCGAAGCGCTCGCCGAGGCGAGCCCGAGTCCGATGCTCGTTTTCGGATCGATTAACGAGCGTATGATTCTCGCGCAAGAGAAGCTGCCATCGCGCTTCTATCAAGCGTCGTTTCCCGGTGCCGTCGTGCGCCGTGCGACGGGCACGCCGTTCGTGGGCTATGCGGGTGCGGTCTGGTTGCTGCAGACCGTGTGTGAAGTGCTCTTCGATACGCTCTTTGCGAATCTCCCGACCTCGTACGCGCCGCCCGTCCAGGCGACGAAGCCGACGAGTGAGATTTTGCGCGACGCGCCGCTCGCAACGGCCGATGCGGGGAAGGGTCAGAATAGCGTCCTGACCTGGACCGACGGTGCGAAAGCACTTGCCGATAAGACCGCAAAACGCGTGCCGTTCTTCGTGCGCGTTTCCGTGACGAAAAAACTGCGGAGCGAAGCCGAGGCGCTCGCGCGCGCGCGCGGCACCGACGTCGATGAGTCGGTTATCGAGGAGATCACCGCAAAATACGCACCACGGCGCTAGGAGGTCGTGCCGTCTTCGCTCGTGCTCATCGCGGCTGCGCTCTTGCGGATTCCGGCGCGACGCGTGCGTGCTCTCGCGCTCGGCGATGAAGGCGCGCTTCGCGATTGGATCGCCAACGAATCGGCAACGCGGCTCGCCGAAGCGCGGCGCGATGCGCGGGTCGTTGCCGAGCGCCTCGAACGCTTGGGCGCGCGCGTCGTGGCACTCGGCGCGCCGTCGTATCCCGCAGGCTTGCGCGATTTGCGCGACGCCCCGCCGATGCTCTTCGTTCGCGGCACGCTGCCCGAACGGACGCGATGGCGCGAAGGAACCGCAATCGTCGGCGCGCGCGATGCCGATTCCGATGCGCTCGTCTTCGCACGCGGGCTGGCGCGCGTCGCGCCCGGGCCGATCGTGAGCGGTCTCGCACTCGGCGTCGATGCGGCCGCGCATGAAGGCGCCCTCGATGCGGGGACGCCGACACTCGCCTACGTCGGCCACGGATTCGGCGCGACGTATCCCGCCGAACACCGCGAACTCGAAGATCGCATCGTCGACGCGGGTGGGGCGATCCTAACGGAATCGCTTCCCGATACGGCCGTGCGTCCGTACGCGCTCGTGCGTCGCGATCGGTTGCAGGCCGCGCATGCGGCGAGCATCGTCCTCGTTGCAAGCGCGGTCGACGGCGGCGCGATGCACGCGCTTGCGGCAGCACAAAAACTCGATCGCCCCCGCTTCGCCCTCGCGCCGCGCTCGAGCGTTTCCTACGCGGGCAACGAACGCGCGATTCGCGAAGGCGCCATCCCGCTATCGTGGGATGTCGAACGCGCGCGTGCGTCGATCGCGACCCTCTACGAAACACCATCCGGAGTCGACGAGACACCGTGAGCGAGCTCTTCCAGCCTTTCGATATCGAGAAGGCGTCGGCAGTCCAAGATATCGATGCGTTGCCGTTCGGTGTGATCGTCGTGGATCGCGCGGGCGAGATGGCGGGCTTCTCGCGCGATCGCGTACTCGGGCGCAACTTCTTTCACGACGTCGCGCCGTGCACGGCGATCGAAGAATTCGAGGGTCGCTTCGAGACGTTTCTCACATCGCACGACACGAGCATCGAACCGTTCGAATTCGTCTTTCCGTTTTTGCGCGGTGCGCGGCGCGTCACGATCTTATTCGTGCGCGTCAATTTCATATCGGACCGCGCGACGATCTGCGTGGCCCGACGACCCGATGGTGCGACCGAGCGCGAGAACGGCACGACGACGCTTCACGACGCCTAACGGCAGGCACGCCCGGCGCGGGACGGAAGGCGTTGCGCGATGATCACCGAGCGCGAGCGCAGCGACCGAGATTTTGGTATGCCGACGGGTGCGCTCGCCGGCGGCGCGAGTTCGCCCGTGCGCGTCGGCGCGGCCGTCGGCGGCGCGCCTTTCGTGCAGGTTTCGGGCCGTGGTGCCTATGCGATCGACGGTACGGGACGCGCCTTCGTCGACTACGTCATGGCGTACGGGCCGCTGCTCTTCGGGCACGCGCATCCCGCGCTCGTGCGCGACCTCGATACGATCGCCGCGCGCGGTACGGTCTTCGGGGCGACGACGCACGATGAGATTCGACTGGCGGATCGCATCGCAGCGTACGTGCCCGCTATGGAGCGCTTACGTTTCGTGAGTACGGGAACGGAGGCGATGATGTCGGCGGTCCGCGTCGCGCGCGCGTTTACGGGACGGTCGCTCGTCGCGCGTTTTGCGGGAAACTATCACGGTCACTTCGATGGTGCGTTGCACGATGCGGGAGCGTCGGCGGGCGTATCCGCGCGTGCAAACGACGTCGCACGTAGCGGGATTCCCGCGGGCGTTCGCGCCGCATCCGTCGTCGCGCGCTATAACGATCTCGACGATCTCGACGCGCGTCTGGGCGGTCGCGAGCACGAGCTCGCCGCGATCGTCGTCGAGCCGATCGTCGGAAATATGGGGCTCGTGCTGCCGCAGCCGGGCTTCCTCGACGCTCTCTTCGCACGCGCGCGTCGTTATGGCGCGCTCGTGATCTTCGATGAGGTGATCACGTGGTTACGCCTGGGTCTCGGCGGCGGTCAGGCGCTCACGGGTCATCGCCCAGATCTCACCGCGCTCGGCAAAATCATGGGTGGCGGATTTGCGCTCGCGGCCTTCGGCGGTCGCGCCGATGTGATGGGCGTGCTCAGCCCCGACGGCGCGAGCTTTACCGGCGGTACGTATTCGGGGAATCCGTTTGCGGTTGCGATGGGCCATCGCACGCTCGATCTCATCGAAGGCGATCCCACGTTGTACGCGCGACTCGATTCGCGCGCGTCGCGGCTCGCCGCGGGCATGCGTTCGATCTTCGCGGTGCGCTCGCTCCCGTACGCGGTGACGCAGCTGGGAAGTATGGTCGATTTCGCATTTCGCGCGGGGCCGCCCGTGCGGAATTACGACGAACGCCAGCAAGCCGATCGTGTCGCATTCGCCGCGTACTATCACGCGATGCGCGATCGCGGCGTGTTGCTCGCGCCGTCGGCAAACGAATTGATGTTTCTTTCGACCGAACACGGGGACGCTGAGATCGACGCGACGCTCGTTGCTTGCGAATCATCGATGGCGGCGTTGCGCGAACGGAGAATCGTATGAGTCTGATCCATCACGACGAGATCGGGCGGCGCCTTGCTGAGATGCCCGAGTGGCACCATCGCGGCAATGCACTCGAAAAGCGATTCGACCGCGGCTCGTTCGATTCGGCAGTTCACTTCGTCAACAACGTCGCCAGCCTCGCCAACCTCCACGATCATCATCCCGATATCGCGATCTCCTGGAACATCGTGACGCTCACCCTTTGCTCGCACGATGCCGATGGGATCACCGAACGTGATTTTAAGCTTGCAACGGCGCTTGATGAACTCGCGGGTGCGCCGTAACCGGGCATCGCGCGGCGCGACGCATTGGTAAAAGCGCAGTTACTTCGTTTTCGCCGTCGGGAAGGCGACGACGCTTGCGTGGCCGCTCGCATCGAGCGCGCGAATGCCGAAGAGCCAGTCGTCTTTTGAAAGCGGTAACGTGGCGGTCGTCGCCGCGCCGACGTTACGGGCGTGGCTCCAGGTTGGTTCGCTCGTTTGGCGCCACATGATTTCGTAACTTTGCGCGTGTGGCACCGCGGCCCAAAGTAACGTCGAATCGTACGCGAGCTTCCGATTATCGATTTCGGTTACGGGCGCCGGTGGTGCGAGGGCGAGCGTCGCGGCGGCCGCGACGTTGAGTCGCGTGACGCGTGCGACGTAATCGAAATCGACGTACCGCAGCAGATCGCCGTACTGCAGGCCGTTCTCGACGCGAATGTCCTGATGTTGGTGATCGAAATTTTCGTGCGCTTCGACGTAGCGAATCGCGGGGAATGCATTTTCGGCAAACGACTCTTGATCGCCACCGCGTAAGAAGCGGTCCGCGCGGTAGATCAGGTTCACGTGCATGGTCGGCAGATAGGCCTCGCCGATCGCTTTTGCGGCGCGCGCGAGTTCACGTGCGGGGCTATCGTTTTCGGTGCCCGTGGCGTTCACGCGTCCGGGTTTCGCGTCGGCGGGGAGCGCTTCGCTGAAGAGGCGCACGTCGTTTGGCGATTGCTCGCCGCCGTGCCCGACCGATGCGCCGATGATGTCGTTGTTGAGATTGGCTTCGACGACCGTGCCGCGATCCTTGAGCATCTTCGCGAAATGCGCGGAGCCGAAGAGCCCCTGTTCTTCGCCATCGAAACACACGAAAACGATCGTCGCCGGGAAATGCATCGGTGCCATCGCGCGCGCGGCCTCGAGCACCGCCGACGTCCCGGAACCGTTGTCGTCGGCGCCGGGAGAATCTTTGATGGGATCGCTCCCGTCGGAATTGCGCGAATCGTAATGGCTCGAGATGACGATCGTGCCGCGCGTCGGATCGTCGCCGCGTAAGGTGGCGTAGACGCTCGACGTTTCGACGGCGCGCGGCGTGCGAGCCGTTTTCTCTTGCACGAACGTATCGAATTTCACCGTCATACGATCGCCCGCCGTCTTTGCGACGTCGCCGAATTGACCCGAGAGCCAGTCTCGCGCCGCATAGACGCCGCGGCTACGATTGTGCGAGCCCTCGGAAAAGAGATTGCGCGTCCCGAATCCGACGAGCTTCGTATCGATCTCGCGCAATTCGTTCGCCTTCACGCGCGCGAGTGCGGCGACGATCGCGGGATCGAGCGCTTGCGTCGGAACTTCGTCGGCGGCGATCGCCGGCATGGCGAGATTCGGCGTGAATCCGACGAGTGCGACGAGTGCGGCCGAAGCGAGCGCGTGAGAGACGAACGAACCTGACATGCGGCGGTGTTCCGCGCGATTCGAGCGCGGTCTTGCTCGCCCCCGGAGTTTACGCGTGCGCCGTCGTCTGCTCGCGTGCGAAAGTAACCCAATCGCCGTGGCGAGGGTCGGTGCCGGAGACCGCCGCAAGATATGCCGCCCGTAACATCGTCGAGATCGGTTTTACCGCGGGGTAGACGTGCGCGTCGAGACAGCGCAACGGCGTGACTTCTGCTGCCGTCCCGGTGAAGAAGACTTCATCGGCGTCGTGGAGTTCGTCGAGCGAGAGATGATCGACTTCGACCGAGAGCCCGCGATCGCGCGCGAGCTCGATGACGCTCGCGCGCGTGATGCCGTGCAAGATATCCGACGAACGATCGTTCGTGCGAAGCGCGCCATCCTTGACGACGAAAATATTCTCACCCGTCCCCTCCGCGACGTCGCCGCGATCGTTGAGCATGATCGCTTCATCGAAGCCACGGCCCACGGCATCTTGCATCGCGAGGACGGAATTGGCGTAATGCCCCGCTGCCTTCGCGGTCGACGGCAGCGCTTTGGACGAAAATTTGCGCCAGGGCGAGAGCGTTACGGCGATGCCTGCTTCTTGTCCGGCACCGAAGTAATCGCCCATCGCGCGATAGGCGACGAGCACGTGCGTCGGTGAGACGAAGCGCGCCGAAAGTGAAAACGTCTTCTCACCGAAGAACGCGAGCGGCCGGATATACGCCGATTCGAGCTCGATACGGACGAGCGTCTCGACGACGGCGGCGCACATTTCGTCGACATCCCACGCGATCTTGATGCCGTACACATCGGCCGACCGTTGGAAGCGAACCATGTGGTCGCGCAACCGAAAGATCGCGGGGCCACGCGGCGTCGCGTACGCGCGGATCCCTTCGAAGACGCCCGAGCCGTAATGCAGACCGTGGGCGAGCGGATCGACCGTAACGGCTTTGCGCGGCGCGATCGTCCCATCGAACCAGTAGTACGGCGCGATCGCCATGTGTTCGAGTGGAGCCGATGCCACGACGCGTCGCTTTCCTAGGAAGCTTCGGCGAACGCGCTCTCGTCGACCGCGACGCCGTCCGAGACGGCGACACGTGTGAGCGCGAGCGCTTCTTTGGCGGTGATTTGCGGCGGGCCCGACGAGAGTGGCGTGCGCGGCTGCGTCCAGTTGTTGATCGCGGCCTTCACGCCCGAGATCGCCATGCGCGCGTGGTGTGCGGGCGTGACCTTCGCCATCTCTTTGAAGAGATAACTATCGAAGGTGAGCTCCTGAACTTCTTTGGTCGAGCACATGTCGACGAAGAACTCGCGATTCTTATCGCCGCGATACGAAAGTTTTTCGAGCACTTCGAGAAAATCGAACATCGTGCCGTAACGTTTCTGCCAGCTCTTCTCGTAGCGTTCGAGCTTGAATTTCGCGTCGCCGAAGTGGGCGTGGATCGTCTGCGCCGCGAGGCGTCCCGCGGCCATCGCGAAGTAGATGCCCTCACCCGAGGTGTGCGCGACCATGCCGCCGGCATCGCCGACGAGCAGCGTGTTGCCGTAGACGAGCTTCTTGTAGCGTTGCATCGGGAGCGGATGGCCCTCGAGCAAGATGCGTTTGGCGCCTTTGAGTTTATCGCCCGCGCGCGCTTTCACGCCTTCGAGAAACGCGTAGGAGCGATTCGCATGCTCGGGACGGCAGCCCGTGCCGACGGCGACGTGATCGGATTTCGGAAAGACCCAGCCGTAGAAGTCGGGCGAGACGTCGTTGCCGAGATAGAGTTCGGCCGTCGTTTCGTAATACTTCATCGCGTCGTCGGGAAGGTAGAGCCGCTCTTGAATCGCGGAGGCATGTTTGATCGCCGGGCGACCACACGATTTCGCAACCGCGGAACCCGCACCGTCGGCGCCGACGAGCGCATCGGCGACGAGCGTCTCTTCGCGTCCGCCGCGATAGCGCATGGTGACGTGCACTTTGCCGCTTGCATCTTCCGTATGCGAGACGAACGTCGCTTCGCGCAAATCGGCACCGGCGTCTTGCGCTTTCTCGCGCATCACGCGGTCGAGATTTTCGCGCGTGACCATGCAGATGTAATCGTCTTCGCGCGCGCGCGTGCCGCGCACGTCCATGCCCGTCTCCGAACCGCTCGGCCCGATCATGACGGCGCGCGTCGTCTTGCGTTCGATGACGCGATCGGGAATGCCGAACTCGCTAATCGCCTTTGGCGGAATCGCGCCGCCGCACGGTTTCTTGCGTTTGAAATCACGCTCGAGGAGAATCACGTTGGCACCGATCGCGGCGAGATCGCCTGCAGTCACGCTACCGCCGACATTTGCACCGACTACGATAACATCCATGTGGTTAGAAGCCTCCAGAGCGAATGGCGAGAGCAGAGACGAGCATGCCCCACACGAATGGCGGAATGGCGCTCGCGCAATACCAGGGCGCGAGGCCCTTGGGATCGGTGCCGAGTTTGCGTTGCATCGGTAGTTGAATGACGAAGAGCACGGTCATGATGCCGCCCGCGAGATACATGCGATTGGCGAGCACGTAGGCGATGGCGAGCACTTGGAAGACGTCGATGAAAGCGAAAGCCGCTTTGAGCGCGCCGTCGAGACCGAGCAGGACGGGTAACGATCGCAGACCCAAACGTTTATCGCCTTCGTAACTCTTGAAGTCGTTGAGCGTCATGAGGCCGTGCGATCCTAGCGAATAGAGCGTCGCGAGAACGATCGTGCCCGTCGTGACGTGGCCGAAGATCGCGGCACCCGCAATCCACGCTAAGCCTTCGTACGCAAACGCGCATGCCGCATTCGCGAGCCAGCCGTTGCGCGCTTTGAGACGTAGCGGAGGTGCCGAGTACGCGAGTGCGAGCGCGAGGCCGCCGAGGGCGAGATAGAAGACGGTGATGCCGAGCGCCCAGGCGAGGCCGAGGGCCGCGGCTGCGAGTCCGAGTGAGATCGCGAGGACGGTCGCTGGTGCGAGCGCGTTTGCGGCCGTGGGCCGTTCGGGTTCGTTGATGCGATCCACGTCGCGGTCGAACCAGTCGTTGGACACTTGCGAAAACGCGCAGAGCAGCGGTCCCGCGAGGATCATGCCGAGCACGACGCGCCCGATCGATCCGAATTGCCAATGCGCGTTGCCCGAGGCGACGCAGCCGACGATCATCGCCCACATCGGCGCGAACCACGTGCCGGGTTTCGCGAAAGTTTTGAGCGACGCGTTGATGCGTGCCGCGCCCGTCGTGCGGTCGGCAAATGGCAACATCATCGCGCCGAATTGGCCCGCGGTTTCCACGGCCGAGCGTGCGGAATCGCCGAAGACGACGCGCGACTTACCCACCGACGTGCTCCCGAGCGCGGAGCATGACCGTCTCATCGATGAGCATGATGTTGCGTTCTTTCGCGTACTTCTCGATATTCGTGCGCGCTTTTTTGCGCACGAAGAACGGCACGCGGCTGAGCAGCTTTTCCGCCGCGGCATCCCAACGCAGCTCTTCGACCGCAACGCCGCCGACCATCACGGGTACGCGCGCTTCTTCGGGCACGGCTTCGGGTTCCGGCGCGGCTTCGGCAAAGCGGCCTTGACCGCGCGGACCGAACGTCTCGATGAGATGATGTTCGAGGCCGAGGACTTGCGTTTGGTTGACGAGATCGCCGATGTGATTGGCGCCATCGTAGCCCATGAAGGGCGCGTAGCCGAGTGGGAAGTTGAGGATGTGTGACGGCGGCGAGACGACCGCACAGGGCACGCCGAATCCCGATGCCGAGTGACGCTCCATTTGCGAGCCGAACATGATATCGGGTCGCGTGCGGTCGATTTCGGCGGCGACGACGCGATAGTCGTCGCTCACGAGGACGTTGGTCGTGATATCGGCGACGCGTGCGCGCAACCAATCGCCATAGTCGAGCGCGTACGTGCCGACGAATTCGACTTCCATATCGAGTTCGTCGTGCAACACGCGCGCGATGCCCGCAACGGCCGTCGGTGCACCGAAGACGGCGACACGTTTGGATGAGAGCGCGTGCGCGTCGACGGTGCGCGAATACCAGAGCAGGTTCGACGCCCGCGACGCCTTGACGATGCGTTCTTGCGGAATCTCGCAATGGCCGCAGAGTTCGCGCAGGAAGCGCGTGGTGCCGGCTTCACCGTAGGGAAGCTCGTCGATATACGGCGTGCCGAAGCGCGTTTTTAAGTACTGTACCGTCGGCATCGCGAGTTCGTGCGCGGTCGGGATGTTGACCCACGCCCCTCCGATCGTGCGCAGGTCGTCCGGCGTCGCGCCCATCGGAACGACGGCGTTGATATCGACGCCGAGCTCGGCGAGCGTTTTGCGCAGCGATTCGATATTGGCTTTATCGTGAAAGCCGAGCAGCGAGGGCCCGATGATATTGACCGAAGGCCGCTCGGTCCGCGCGACATCTCGCGCGTAGTGTGCGACGATTTCGTGCGTCGTTTTTGCGAAGGCGGAGATTTCGTTATCGCGCATCGGATGCGTCGAGGCCATGAAGATCTCGGCGTTCACGTCGCCAGGTGACATCATCGCGATCTCGCCATCGAGCGGTTCCTGCAAGACCGACGCCGTCGCACTGCGCGTCACGACGATCATCGCGGGCTTCACGCGCGCGTCGATCTCGCGCAACACCGCGGGCAGATTCGCCGCGGCACCCGCAAGCGTCGCTTCCGACATCGCACAAAACGAAAGCGGCGGCATGACGCCCAGACGCTCGAACATCGCGAGCATGATCGTGCCGTAGCCGTCGCCCTTGGGTGCGCGCACGACGCAATGGATGTCCGCAAACGAAGCCGCGGCTTTTGAGACGCCGACGTGTGCGGGCGCGAGATAGCTCCAGATCGCGAGCTTCACGCGCCGACCTTTTCGATGTGGCGGAAATAGTGGAGATCGATCGGTGCTGCTTGCGAGCCGTCGCGTTTGCGACGTGCGGCGAGCGCTTCGTGGCGTTTGATCGAACTTGCGAACATGCCGAAGAGCGTGGACGCACCGCTGAAACCGTGGATCGGCTGGAACGTGAGTTCCGTCGACCACTTCACGGCAAGGCCCATGCCTTCGAGCGGGTTTGCGACGTTGAGGTTCGCGACCACGAGATCGGGTTTGGCGGCGAGAAAGCGCGCGAAGAGATCGTAACGGTCGGGGCGTTCGAGAATTTCGACACCGGCGAGTGCGGCGAGTTCGAGTGCGTGAAATTTCTTGTAGATATTCGGCGTACCGAGGACGGGAATGGTCGCACCGCCCGCACGCAGCGTCCGCGCGATCGGCAATTCGAGCATGGCATCGGAGCAGAACGCGATCGCCTTTCCGCGCAGGACGTCGGTCGTCGGTCGCAGTGCCGCCCACGCTTCGCGTTCGCGATCGGCGTACGATACCGATTTGCCGAATGCGGCTGCGAGGGTTTCGTAAAATGCGCGCGTGCCGTCGGGGCCAAAGGGGAAGAGCGTTTTGTGCATCGGCGTGCCGCGTTCGCGTAGCGCGTACGAAGCGGCGCCGAAGAGATACGGTTGCACGGGTGCGAGCACGGTGTTGGGCCCGATCGCGGGCAACTCCATCGCGCTTTCCGCGGGCAAGAATGCGGGCACGGGCAAGCCCATCGCGGCGCATTCCAGGCGAATCTCGGCCTCTTCGAGCGGCGAAATACAGCCGAGGATGACGAGGTTCTTTTCGTCGGTTTCGGGCGCGCGTTCGATCATCGATTCGAGGACGTGATCCTCGCCCTGCGTGTAGGCGGGGTCGAAGCCATCGAGGCGGCAC
>JANYGA010000233.1 GCA_025359485.1 Rhodospirillales bacterium
TCAGCGTGTAGATCGCGAGCCAGAAGCCGAGCACGTGAATGCCGAGCTCGCCGATCGAGTAGCCGATGTAATCGCGCCAAAAATTATCGACGTTTGCGGTCTCGACCGAGGGATCGGCGTTCGTATTGTACGTGCCGAGAATCGCGCTTCCGTGCATCGCGAGCGCCATCGCGGTCAAGAAGAATCCGAGCACGCCGAACGCGTGGAACGGATTGAGATAAAAGTTTTGGAATTTGAAGCCGGTGTTGGAAACCCACGTGAGGTGGCCGGTGAATCCGAGATCGAAGCCTTCACACCAGCAGCCCAAGAGCAGCGGACGAATGACTTCGAGAACCACATACGCGGAGATCGCAAAGCTGAACATGATCGGCACGTGATAGCCCATATCGAGCTTGCGACAAATTTCGACTTCGCGCAGCGCCCACGAGACGAACGCGATGACCGCGAAAATCGTAATGAGCTCCCAATTTCCGCCTTGAGCGAAGGGAGCGAAAGATAGACCGTATTGACGAAGCGGCGCGCTGATCGTGACCCGGGCGAGATCGCCGTCGCCGATCATCGCGATCGACAGCGCGATGACGAGGATGCCCGCGAGTGCGGCGCCGACCGAGATAACGCCGAAGATGCCGACGTAAAAACGCCCCACCCAAAAATCGAGCGGATCGTCGCCGATCAGATCGGCGAGGAACGTTCCCCCGCGCTTGCGATAGACGCTTTCGAAACTAAGCATTGATGCCTCTCTATTGCAAACGTGTGCGGGGGCGATCGCCGCCCCCGCTCGATCTCATTTGCGGGTGATTACTTGGCACCCGGCGCCGGCGCCGGAATGACCGCGGCCGTCGTCGACGTTTGCGGGAAGATCCAGTTGTACTTCGGCGACGAGAGTACGATGAAGTGGATCAGGAATGCGACCACGAGGCCTGCGCCGATGTAGGCTGCGAGAACTGCGCGGAAGTTGTAGTTTTTGCGTACCATAATCAGTTATTCTCCCTTACCACGGCCGCCAGAGCCAGACGAAGATATGGGCGATAACGGCGATGACGAAAAACACCCAGGAGCCGTAAACCGTCAGCGTGTGCTGCGTCCAATCGCCGTTGTCGAAAAATGGGCGGTAGACTTCCGGTACTTGATCGTTGCCGATCTCGTAAACTCCGGCGGTGGCCGGATCGAGTGTTGCCATTATGGCGGTCCCCCTAAAGTGAAGCGTTGATCGGCCTTCTTGCGTCGGCTTTTCTATGAGTAGCTTATCAGGACCGGATCATCGTACGTTGTAGCGGCTACTACCGTATGCGACCCAAATCACCGAGCTCGGGGATTCCCGAGCGCTTCACGAGGAAATGCGGAGAGCGCCGTGCGTTTTCGCGACGGCGCTCTCTGTCAGTAGGGCGATTCCGAGAAGCTAACGCGCGAGCGCGACCCCGACCGCCGTGACGATCTTCGCGCGCAGCGGCACGAACGCACGCCGCGAGAAGACGTCGTAGTCGTTGAGCTCGATCGCGCGCAAAATGCGACGATACAACGAAAGGGCGAGCCGGACGGTGTAGCGGCTCTCCGGTGTGAGCATCGCGATACCGGGTTCGGCCTCAAGGTAGAGTTCGCGGACGCGCGCGATCTGGAAGTCCATGAGCGCGACGAACCGGTCGTCGCGGACGCTTGCGAAGATCTCATCTTCGGAATACTCGAAGCGCGCGAGATCTTCCGACGGCAGGTAGACCCGCCCCATGAGCGCGTCTTCGCCGACATCGCGCAGAATATTCGTGAGCTGCATCGCGCGGCCGAGCGTCACGCCATATTCGAGCGCTTCCGGCGACGCGTAGCCGAGAATCGGCGAAACGAGCAGTCCGACGGTCGAGGCGACGTGGTAACAATAATTGCAGAGTTCGTCGTAGGTCGCGTAGCGGCGGACGGTCACGTCCATCCGCGCTCCGCGGAGCAACGCGAGTGCGGGCTCGAGCGGAATATCGAACTGCCGCGCCGCGTCCGTATAGGCGGCAAAGATCGGTTCCGATGCATTACCCGAAGCCGCTGCGAGCAGTTTACGCTCGAGTTCGTCGATCCGTGCGAGACGTTCCGCCGCGGGCCGCGTCGTATCGACGAGGTCGTCCGCCGTGCGGCAGAACGCGTAGACCGCCCAAACCGCGCGTCGCTTCTCGGGCGCGAGAAAGAGCGACGCGAGATAGAACGTCTTCGAGGCGACCTGGGTGATCTCGCGGCAAATCCCATATGCGGCCCGCAAATCGGAGGCGTCGCTCGACGCGAGTGCCCCCGAGAGGCTCAGATCAAGATTCCGTTCGAGCACCCGTGGACTCCATGGGATTTTCGGTCGTCATTACTACGCGCAGGGTTATACTCCGAACGAGCACGACCTTGCGCGAAAAGACAGCGCTTACAGAACGAATTCTTGCGGTCCCGCGACGGTTGCCTTATCCAGCGGCATCAACCCCGCGAGTACGATCTCTTCGTACATATAACGAACGGCATTATTCGCAGCCACGATCGTGGCCGAGACGGTCGTGCCGTCGAAGCTCGCGTTCGAGACGGCGGGCGACGCGTTGAGGCTCGCGATGAGCGCCGTCGGATCGATGACGCGGCCCGTGAGATTTTTGACCGGCACCGAGATCGTCGCGGTCCGCGAGGCGGTGAGGCGCTTGTTCATCAGGCGCGACATTAGCGCGTCGACGTTGCCCGGGAATTCGAACTGCACCGTCGCCGAGGTGCCGGTTGCATCGAACTCGTGGCGCAGGAGGCCGGGGGTACGCCCGAAGGCGGCCGCGGCGTCGTAGGCCTGCGCGGGGGTTCCGAGCGTCATGGGAATGGTCAGCGAAGCGGAAGCCGCCATCGTTCTCCTCAAGGTGCACTGCAGTGCGGGTAGCGTAGTGCGGTACGGTCGCTCGCTCCGTGACTCGCCGCACAGAGACGCACGATCCGGCGTCGAAGGTCATCGTATCAGGATCGAGCCGGAGAAAGTTGTAGCCGAGGCGTCATGCCATCCATAACGATTGCCCCAGATTCGAACATTCGCGAACTCGTCACGTCGCTTCCGATCGCCGAAGCCGTCCTCGAATCGTTCGGCTTGAAGTGCTCCGGTTGTGGCGTGAACAAATATGAGACGCTCGAAGCGGGCGCGAAGGCACACGGTTTGCGCGTCGATCCGATCATCGCGGCGC
>JANYGA010000250.1 GCA_025359485.1 Rhodospirillales bacterium
CGGTTCAAAGAAAGCGCGGGACGTATCTGTGCGGAGGTGATCACACCGTATCCACCGGGCATTCCGGTTATCTCGCCCGGGGAAGAAATCACGCAAGCGATCGTCGACTATCTCGATCTCGAGAAAAAGGCCGGCGTTCGCATGCAGGGGCCCTACGACTCGGAACTACGGTCGATCCGGGTAGTACAGGAACATGGTCACCCGATTTCCTAAGACCGCCACCACGGAACGCGTCGGCTCGCAAGGCCGGCAAACGACCGAATTTTCGCCGAGGATGTGCATTGGCCGTTAACGCCGAGACTCTCTCCGCCCACTGCGAACTCACGAGCCTGCTGGATATCTTCCCGCTTCCCATCCGGCAAGCGCTCGTTCGCCTCCCCAACTTCGAATCGCTCGTGGAAGTCGTCCTCGATCTCGGGCGCCCGCCCGAAGCTCGCTTTCCGGACGACTTCGTGTTTTTATCCGACACGGCGGTCACGTTCGAAGATCTCGCGCACGTAAGCTCGCGCTTGTCGGCGTTCGGGAGCGACAACCGAGCCGGTATCGAATCGACGTTGCATCGCGTCTCCGCGATTCGCAATCGCCAAGGCAACGTCGTCGGGCTCACGTGTCGCGTCGGCCGCGCCGTGTACGGCACGATCGATATCATCAGCGACGTGATTCGCGCCGGAAAATCCGTGTGTTTGCTCGGACCGCCGGGCGTCGGGAAGACGACGATCTTGCGCGAATGTGCGCGCGTGCTTTCGGAAGATCGTAAGCGCGTCGTCGTGGTCGATACGTCCAACGAAATCGGTGGCGATGGCGATATCCCGCATTCGGGTATCGGTCACGCGCGGCGCATGCAAGTCGCCGACGCCGCGTTGCAACACAACGTGATGGTCGAAGCGGTCGAGAATCACATGCCCGAAGTCGTCGTCATCGACGAAATCGGGACGGAGATGGAAGCGATGGCCGCGCGCACGGTCGCCGAGCGAGGCGTGCAGCTCATCGGCACGGCGCACGGCAAGACGCTCGAAAATCTGCTGATGAATCCGACGCTCTCCGACCTCGTCGGCGGCATCAGCACCGTGACGCTCAGCGATGAGGAAGCGCGCCGCCGCGGCACGCGCAAGACCGTTCTCGAACGCAAAGCACCACCGACCTTCGATGTCCTCATCGAGATCAACGATCGTAACCGACTCTCGATCTATCAAAACGTCGCGGAAACCGTCGACGCGCTCTTGCGTGGTTATCAGCCGCAAGCCGAAGTACGTCAGCGTCTTCCCGGTGGCGCGGTGCAGGTCGTGCAAGAAGCGACAGGTCTGGCAACACCGAAGCGCCCGAGCGTTTCGATCGCGGGCGGTTCGCCCAAACTCGTCACGGCGAACACGCCCGAATCGGAGTTCGCGCAAGCGATGCGCGAAGCCGATCTCGCCGAGCGCGACCTCGACACGCGCAGCGATGCGCAACACGTGTTGCTTTTTCCCTACGGCGTATCGCGCAACAAGATCGAGCGCGCGATTCACAACCTCGGCGTCAATGCCTCAATCGCGCGCAAGTGGGACGATGCCGACGTCGTGCTCACGCTGAAATCGCTCGAACGCAAAGAGAGCGACAAACTCAAATCGATCGCGACGGAAAACGTGCCGATCTATTCGATCAAAACCAACACGACGGCGCAAGTCATGAACGCGCTCAAAGACATCTTCGCGCTCCCGTCGATCGACGCCGAAGAGATCGCGATTCGCGAAGCATCAGAAGCGATCTACAAGGTCTTGCTCGATAGCAAGCCCGTGGAACTCACGCCGCAGACGTCGTACGTTCGCCGCCTGCAGCATCAACTCGCCGAAGAGCATCGCGTGATGTCGCGGAGCACGGGGATGGAGCCCAACCGTCGGCTCGTCCTTTTCCGCAACAACGATCTGCCCTACGGCACGGGAGCGTCCGCGTAGCCGCTCCACACCTCGGGCGGTTTATTACGGTTGAGGGAATCGAGGGGAGCGGCAAATCGACGCTCCTCTCGTGCCTCGCGACCGCACTCGTCGCGCGTGGCCGCGACATCGTGACCACGCGCGAACCCGGCGGTACGCCGCTCGGAAATCTCTTGCGCGCGGCGTTCGTCGAACCGGGCGTCGTGCTCTCTCCGCTAACCGAAGCATTCGTCGTGAATGCATCGCGCGCGCAACTCATCGATGACGTGATCGAACCCGCGCTCGCACGCGGCGCGTGGGTCCTTTGCGATCGCTACATCGATGCGACGTTCGCGTACCAAGGCTTCGGCCGCGGACTCGCTTACGCGACGCTGCAAACGCTCGTCGAGACGGCGACGCGCGGACGATTACCCGATCTGACGTTTCTCGTCGACGTGCCGATCGAGGTGTCGCGCGCGCGCGTCGCATCGCGCGCGGAAGCCGCGCATATTGCAATCGATCGTCTCGAACGCGAAGACACGGCCTTTCACGAACGCGTCCGTGCGGGATATCTCGAACTCGCCCGCGTCGACGAGCGGATCGTGACGCTCGATGGAACGCTCGCCCCCGACGTGGTCCTCGCGCACGCTCTCGCGGTCATCGCGGAGATGATGCCTCCGATTCGAGATGGCTTTACGGAAACTTGACGCGCGCAGCGTTGGCTTATACGAAGCTCCCGATGCTACGCTACCGCGTGACCCTTTGCCCGCCTCCGATCGAGTAATGAAAAAACAATCACGCCGCGTCGCGTTCGCGGGAATCTTCGCGCTTTTCATCGCGGCGGTTTGGCCGATGGCGATCTCGGCTAGCCCGATGCGCGTCACGATCGTTGCGACGGGCCAAGAGGCGAATCACGCGGTTCGATCGTATCGGATCGCGATCGTGGCCCCGGGCGATCCGGTCGCGATCGACGTGCCGTTCGGCGCGATCGAAGCCGATCTCATCGTCGATGGTCGCGTCGTTCGCCGAGCCGGGCAAGATGTGCCGCTCGGCGTTGCGCCGCTCGGCCACGCCTCCACGTTGCTCTCACTCGCGGGCCTCGACGCGCGGCAGCCGATCGTGTTGCGCATCGTCGGCAGTCGCGACGCTCCGAAGCTCGTGACGGAACTGCGGCCCGTTGCCGTCGCGCACGAAGACGGCCTCATCGGTGGCGCGTATCTCGCGACGCTCGTCGTCGTCGCGCTCTTTTCACTGGTCACGCTCGTGGCGTCGCGGGACGTCGCGACCTACTGGTATCTCGCGTTCGTCGCATCGACGTTCACGATCGAACTCGTGCGCGACGGATTCATCCTCTCCGACTCGCCGCTCGCTCCCGCCGCACTTTTGGCGACGATCCTCGCGGCCGCGAGCAGCTTCGGCGGTTTCGCGGCGACGTACCTCAAGCTTTGGACCGAGTCGCGGGCGCTCTTGGGCATCGCGGCGGTCGTCGTACTCGTCCCGATCGGCAGCGCCGTCGGCTACGAGATCGCCACGCGAGCGCCCGTCGATAACATTACGATCGTCGTTCCGATCCTCGCGGGCTCGTTGACGTTATGCGGAATTTCGATCCGTCGCCGCATCGAGGGTTTCGGGCCGGCAACGTTTCTGTTGGTCGGAATGTTCGGGCTCTCGTTATTCTTCGCGGCTAAAATTTATCGCGTGCTGATGGGCACCGAGGCGCCCTTCGTCGAGCGCTTCGGTTTCGAGTTTGGGATGGCGTTCGACGTCTTGGTACTCTCGGTCGGCCTCGCATACCGCAGTCGGTACAACAGCCGTGAGTACGCGCGGATCGCGCGCGAGCTCGACGGCGCGACGTACGACGCGCATCACGATCATCTCACGGGACTCCTCAACCGTCGCGGCCTCGATGCGCTCATGGACGAACTCGGCGGTCGTGGCACGGTGCTCTTCATCGATATCGACGGGTTCAAAGCGGTCAACGATCGCTTCGGACATGCCGTCGGCGATGCGACGCTCGTCGATATCGCGCGTATCCTCGCACGCGTCGTGCGCAACGGTGATTACGTGGCGCGCGTTGGCGGAGACGAGTTCGTCGTCGTGCATCCGCAGCTCTCCGATCCCACGGTCGCATCCGATATCGTCGATCGCGCGCGCGATGCGATCGCTTCGATGCGGCCGATCGAACGCGACGCGCTCCGGATCGGCGCGTCGATCGGCATCAGCCTTTACGGTGGCACGACGGATTTTTCCGACGCACTCGAAGCCGCCGACGGCGCGGCCTACGAAATGAAAACGGGCCGTTCCGCGTAGCGCCCGGTGTCGAACGGCTCGACGGCGATGAGCGCCGAAGAGAGCGACGATGCATGGGGTGACGGGTTCGTTCGATGTCGTCGGCGCGAAAGCGCCGCTCGCTTTTTTCGGTAATCTCGATCGGGCGCGGCTCGCGCACGGCTATCTCTTCACCGGCCCCGCAGGCGTGGGCAAGAAGACCTTCGCACGTCGCTTCGCGCAATCGTTGATCTGCGAAACGGCGAAGCCGACCGTGCTCGGCTATTGCGGTGTTTGTCCGGGATGCACGCTGTTCGTTGCGGGGACACACCCGGATTTCGTGACGTCGGAAGGCGTCGTGAAGATCGGCAAAGAGGGCGGGAGTGCGCTCCACGACGAGGAGCTCTCCGCACGCGATCTCGTGCGCGAGCTTTCGTTACACGGGTACCGCAGCGCGTATCGCGTCGTGATGCTCGGCGACGTCTCGTTCGCGACGCACGAAGCGGCAAACGCACTGCTCAAATTTTTCGAAGAACCGCCCAAGGGCGTCGTGGTCATCCTCACCACGAACGGACCCGGTGCGCTGCTCGCGACGATTCGTTCGCGCATGCTCGAAATCGCGTTCGGTCCGTTGCCATCGACCGACGTCGAGCGTGTGCTCGTTGCGAGCGGGGTCGACCCGGAGAAGGCGCACTTCGCCGCCGAAGTCGCACTTGGAAGCATTACGCGCGCGCGCGCGATTCTCGATGGCGACGACGCCGGCGTGCGCGATGCGTCGTTCGCGTGGTTCGCGCGTGCGGTGCGTGGGGAGCATGCCGACGCGAGCTTTTTGCGGCTCGACGATCGCAGTCTCACGGGCGCGGAGAAGCGCGCGCTCGTCGGCGAACTGATCGAACTCGTGCGCGTTGCCGCGCGCGATTGGGTCGCGCTCGCGGTTGCGGGTGCGGATATTCCGCTCCTGGCGACCGATCAGCGCGAGCGCATCGCCGCCCTTCCATCGCGCGATGCGCGCGCGCTCGTCGCAATGCTCGCGGCGATCGGCGATACGGAGCGGCTCGCGAATACCAACGTATCGGCGGGTCTGGTCGTCGATCACTTACGCATGCAGTTGGCGCCGCCGGCGGCTCGCTAGCCGTCGCGGAGGCGTGAAATCGCGATCTCGTTAACTCCGACGCGGCGCTAAAGCGATTCGAAACCCTGCACCATCGTGATCGCGAGCGTGTCGACCAGCGTGAGGATCCGCGCGAGGTCGGCTTCGATCTGCGAGCTCATCGCCACCGACCGTACGACGCGTCGTCGTAGGCTTTCGCGAGTACGAGCGCCACGTAGCCCGTCGCGATCGCTTTGAAGAACGCGCTGATGAGCGAGATCACGACACCCTGCGCGAGAAACGAATTCCCGAGCAGGAGCGGATTGAGCGCTTCGATGATGAGCGTCGGCACGTAGATCAGATTAAAAAGATACAGTACCGTAACGAGTGCCGTCGCGAGCACGGTTCGCTTCGCGCGCTCGACCGATGCATTCAGTGCGGCGCCGCCGGGAATGCCGCCGATCGCCGCGGCCGGAATCGTGTAGATGAAGATCGCGTAGGCGACGACCGTAAGCACGATGGATCCGATCGGTCCGAGCAAGCCACCGACGAGGCCCGCAACGTAGACGACGAAATTGATGCCGAACGCCGCGAAAACGATTTGGCCGAGTTTGCCTCGCGCGTCTTCCCACGCGTCGTCGAACGGCGCTTTACCGCGCCGCCACGCGGCTTCCGCGACGATGAGGGCGACGGCGAGCCCGAATGACGCGATGAGTTGCGCGACGAGGCCCGCGATGCTCGAATTCATCGAGCCGAGAAAACCCGACCCCGCCTCAGCCGGGACGAGCATGAAGAGCAAGATCGTCGCTACCGATGCCGCGAATGGTGCGAGCGCGATCTGCGGATTGCGTACGAGCAGCCCGAACGCGCGCACGTACGACATGAAATCGATACGTCCGGGCTGCACCGGCCTCATCTTAGGCGCGCGCACTGGCGAGCGCGTCGTGACACCCGCAGGTGACCGCACTGGGAATCGCTGCGACGATCTTCGCGATCCCGGCTTTCACGCGGTCGTTGTTGCTCGCGAAGACTTTGAGCACGTCCTCATGCGTCACCGGTTGCGCGCCGGGTAGGCCGACGTCGTAATCGGTAATCAGCGAAATATTGACGTAACACATCTCGAGTTCGCGTGCGAGATAGCACTCGGGGTACTGCGTCATGTTGATGACTTCCCAACCAGCGTCTTGGAACCACTTCGATTCCGCGCGCGTGGAAAAGCGTGGCCCTTGAATGACGACGATCGTGCCGCGGTCGTGCGTCGTGACGCCGATCGAACGCAGCGCGTCGATGGCGATCGGCCGCAGCTGCGGGCAATACGGATCGGCGAAACTCACGTGCGTCGTGATCGGACCGTCGTAGAACGTATCGTTGCGGCCCGTCGTACGATCGACGACTTGATCGGCGACGACCATGTGTCCCGGTTCGACTTCTTTCTTGAGCGATCCGCACGCCGTCGGCGCGATGATGCGCGAGACGCCGAGCGATTTCATCGCCCACATATTCGCGCGGTAGTTTACCATGTGTGGCGGGTAGCGATGATCGCGGCCATGGCGCGGTAGGAACGCGACGGATTTTCCGCCGAGTTCGCCGAGTGCGAAGCGATCGCTCGGCATACCGTACGGCGTCTCGATCCAGACTTCACGCGGATTTTCGAGCAGCGAATAAAAACCCGAACCACCGAAGACGCCGACGTCGGCGCGTTCTTTCGTCGTCAATTTACGTACCTTTACAGAAACTCGGTCGCCGCAGCGACCGCAACTACTCTTTGAAATCGCTCGGCTTGAGCTCTTCGATGAACTTACGAAAACGGTTGGACTCTTCGGCTTCGGCTTTTTTATCTGCCACCGTCTCTTCGAGCACGATCTTATCGGCGACGAAGATCGGTGCCGACATGCGCAGGGCGAGCGCGATTCCGTCGGAGGGACGCGCGTCGATCTCTTGCGTATCGCCGTTCGCGCGCACGATCAGTTTTGCGAAAAAGGTCGAGTCCTTAATATCGTGGATGACGATCTGTTCGAGCGTCGCGTGCATCGCTTCGAGCATCGTGCGCATGAGATCGTGCGAGAGCGGCCGCGGGACGGCGGTTCCTTCGAGCGCGAGAGCGATCGCGGTCGCTTCGAACGGGCCGATGAGGATCGGGAGAAACCGTTTGCCTTCGAGGTCTTTGAGGATGACGACGGGGTCGTGAGTCAACAAGTCGATTCCGAGCCTGTCGACCTTCATTTGGCGCATGCGCATGAATCCCACGCGTCCAGGTCGATTCCTTGCCCCGGGCGAACGCACGGCGTCGCTCCTATGGCACTTTCATGTGGTATCGTCGGCCTTCCCAACGTTGGCAAGTCGACAATTTTTAACGCGCTCACCCGCTCGGCGCAAGCGCTCGCGGCGAATTATCCCTTCGCGACGATCGAGCCCAACGTCGGGGAAGTTCCCGTCCCCGATCCACGGATGAAGGTGCTCTCCGATATCGTGAGCGCGCGGCGAATCGTCAACGCTACCGTACGTTTCGTCGATATCGCGGGTCTCGTGCGTGGCGCGAGTTCGGGCGCGGGTCTGGGCAACGCGTTCTTGAGTCACATTCGCGAAACCGACGCGATCGCGATGGTCGTTCGGTGCTTCGAAGACGGCGACGTCTCGCACGTCGAGGGCGGCCCCGATCCGCTGCGCGATATCGAAATCATCACGATCGAACTCGCACTTGCCGATCTGCAAACGCTCGCGAAGCGACTCGACAAACTCGACCGCGAAGCGCGTGTCAACGTGAAGCTCGCACCGCGCGTCGAAGCGGGAAAGCGACTCAAAGCCGCGCTCGAAAACGGCGCGCCGGCGCGAACGTTCGATGCCGATTCTCTCGAGATGGAACTCGCGCGCGAATCGTACCTGCTGACCGCAAAGCCGCTCCTCTACGTCGCCAACGTCGATGAAGAGCAGATCGCGAATCCCGGTCCGCTCGCTCGCGCGGTCTTCGATCATGCCAAAGCCGAGCATGCGCGCGCGATTTCATTTTGCGGGAAGATCGAAGCCGAACTCGCCGGGCTCACCGATGAAGAAGCGGAGAGCTTTCGCGAGGAGCTCGGCATCGATACGAGCGGCCTCGACCAGCTCATTCTCTCGGCCTACGATCTCCTAGGGTACATGACGTTTCTGACGGCGGGTGAGATCGAGGTTCGCGCCTGGACGATCGATCGAGGGATGCGCGCGCCACAAGCCGCGGGCAAGATCCATTCCGATATCGAGCGCGGCTTCATTCGGGCCGAAATCGTCTCGTACGACGACTACGCGCGCCTCAAAACGATGGACGCGATCAAAGCGGCCGGGTTGCTCCGCAGCGAGGGCAAAGAGTACGTGATGCGTGAGGGCGACGTCGTGAACTTCCGGTTCAACGTCTAGCTCGCAATCGGACGACCGTCCGAATCGTAAGCTTGCTTATATGCTCCAAATGGATAAAAGCTCATATTCGTAGCTAGACAAATGTAGGGTAAACACCGTCGT
>JANYGA010000004.1 GCA_025359485.1 Rhodospirillales bacterium
TCGACCAAGACGACGTCCACGTTTCTCGTACCAGGCTTGATCGGCGCGCAGGTCTTGTCGTCGGGATTTTGGGGCGTCGGCGCGATGCTCGCGACGTTTCGTGAAAAGAACGTCTTGCGACGAATCTATCTCACGCCGCTGCCGCCGTGGATCTTCTTCGCATCGCTCGTGCTCTATCGGATGACGCTGCTCGCGATGCAAGCGCTCGTGCTCGCCATCGTCGGCGGCTTCGTCTTCCACGTGCGCGTGGCGGGTAATCCAGTCGAGATCGCGATCATCCTCGTGCTCGGTGCCGCGACGTTCGTGTCGCTTGGAACCGTGATCGGAGCGGTCGTGCGATCGACGGAGAGTGCGAATAATATCGCGTCGATTCTCACGGTGCCGCTCTCCTTTCTCTCCGATGCGTACATTCCGATCGATCGTTTTCCACATCCGGTTGCGGCGGCCTTACGGCTGCTGCCATCGACGCAATTCATCGATGCGTTTCGCGGAATTTCGATGCACGGCGAATCGCTCGCGCACTACTCCGTGTGGGTGCTGTTGCTTTGCGCGTGGGCCATCGTCGGCACCACGATAAGCGCGAGGTATTTCCGCTGGGTGTAACACCGCGAACGGGATTGCGGCGCGCGCTCGGCATTTTCGAGACGACGGGCGTTTCGATTGCGATGATGGCGCCGACCGCTGCGATGGCGCTCAACGGCGCGCTCGCGGCGTCGTTTGCAGGTGCCGCGGTGCCGCTCGCATTCGTGCTCGCTTTCGCGACGATCGGCTGCGTCGCATTCGCGTTCGTGACCTTCGCCCGCGTCTACGCGAGCGCGGCGTCGGTCGGTACGTTTTGCGCGCGCGGCCTCGGCGCGTTTGCTGGCCGGCTATCGACGTGGGGATTGCTGCTCGTCTACGCGCTCTTCACCGCAGGCTCGGCCGCTGAATGCGGCGCGTTTACGTCGGCCGCACTCGGCTATGCCGGTCGTTCGATTTCGTGGGTATTCTTCGCCGTGCTCGCACTCGTGCTGTGTGCGATCGTCGGGACGCGGCCGGCGCGCACGTCGTCTCGTGCGATGCTCGCGATCGAAAGCGTCTCCGTGCTCGCAATCGTCGTGCTCGCGATCGCGATCGTCGCGCGGGGCGGTGCGACGGGGAATTCGATCTCGCCGTTCGAGACCTCGCGCGATGCGCTCGGCGGGCTCGGGCTCGCGACCGTCTTCGCGCTGCTCTCGTTTGCGGGCTTCGAGGGCGCGGCGACGCTCGGCGAAGAGTCGCTCGCGCCGACGCGCACGATCCCACGCGCGCTCGTCACGAGCGTCGTCGTTTCTGGCGTGCTCTACGTCTTCGTCGCGTACGCGCAAACGATCGGCTTCGGCACGAGCGCACACGGCGTCGCGACGTACGCGGCATCGTCGTCGCCGCTCGCAGATCTCGCGCTGCATTTCGGTGGCGTACGCACGGCGATCGCGATCGCGATCGGTGCGTCGATCTCGGCCTTCGCCGCCACGCTTGGCTCGGCGACGGCAGCCGCGCGTTTACTCTACGCGCTCGCCCGCGATGCGCGATTACCCGCGCGACTCGCGACGGTCGACGCGGCGAGCGGCACGCCGACGTTCGCTTTCGGATCGCTGATCGTCGCGAGCGTCTTCGGTTGCGTCGCATTCGATCGCGCGGGCCTATCGGGAACGGCCGCATTCGGCGCGTGCGGCACGATCGGCGTGCTCGCGCTCGTGCCGATTTACGGTGCGGTGCAGGTTGCGGCGCTTCGGCTTTTCGGCGGACGGTTGCGCGCGTACGAGCGCGCGATTCCGATCATCGCGATCGTCTCGTTGGTCGCCACGTTCGCGGCGAACGTCTTTCCGATTCCCGCCGGAATCGCCGCGTTCTATCCGGCGTTCGTGGTCGCGTGGTTCGCGCTCGGTGCCGTGCTCTTGCGCGCTTAGAATTTACGCTCGTAGGCGATGACGTCGGGCCGCGCGTAGTTCGGGCCGCCCATGCGCGCGACGGGATGGAAACGCTCCGCGAGCACGCGGCCGCCTTCGAGGATCTCGTCGTCGACGTGCACGTGCACGATCTCACCGATGACGAGCGACCCAGATCCGGGCGCCCCGTCGCCGAAATGCAACACCTGAACGAGGCGACATTCGAAATGGATCGGCGCTTCGGCGATGCGCGGCGGCTTCACGATCGTCGATGCGACCGGGGTGAGGCCGACCGCCGCGAACTCATCGATCTCCGGCGCGAAATCTTCACCCGTGCGATCCATCGCTTCGAGCAGCGGCTCCGTCACGATATTGATGACGAATTCGCCCGTGGCCTCGACGTTCTGCAACGTGTCTTTTTTATTGCCGGTATCGGAATCGCGCATCGGTGCGAACGTGACGAGTGGCGGTGCGGCACACGCGGCATTGAAGAACGAGAACGGCGCGATGTTATAAACGCCGGCAGCCGACATCGATGAAACCCAACCGATGGGTCGCGGCACGATGCTGCCGGTCATGATGCGATAGCGTTCGCGCCACGGGACGGTCTTCGGGTCGAGTTCCATGTTACGCGAACTGCGCGCCGAACGCGCTGATGACGTTCGGATCGACCTGTGCGTTACGCGCGCGGCGTGCGACCGCATCGGGAGAAGCGGGCGGCGCCGACGTGAGGATCTGCGCGCGCTCTTCCTCGCCGCCGCTGCAGACGGTGAGCGAGCCCAGTGCCGCGGGCACGACCGCCGATTCATACGGTTGTAAGCGAAGCTCGACGCCACCCGCCGTCAGCCGCACCGATCGCTTGAGTGCGAAGACGACGAGCGGCATTCCCTCGAGATCGATTTCGCAAGGATGCGTCTGGAGCGTGATGCGTTCGACCGTGAAGTGCGCGTCGGCAACGAGAACGGTGCGCGAGAGGCCGGCCTGCTCGTAGGTGAGATGCTGCAGCGCACCACCCGTCGACGCGCGATAGTTGAGGACGTCGGCTGCCTTGTCTACGTGCAACGGACGCGGCTCTCCGTCGAGGCCTACGCGGTTATAATCGAAGATTCGGTACGTGAGGTCGCTCGTCTGCTGCGTTTCGAAGAGCACGATACCCGCACCGATCGCGTGCATCGTTCCCGCCGGAAGATGGAACACGTCGCCCGCTTTTACCGGCACTTCGCGCAAGAGTTCGCCGAGCGAGCCATCACGAACGCGCGCGAGATATTCATCGCGCGTCGTATCGCGATTCCATCCGAGCACGATTTTGGCACCGGGCTCCGCTTCGAGAATGTACCAGCACTCGGTCTTGCCGCATGGCTGATGCTCGACCGTGCGCGCGTACGCGTCACCCGGATGCACTTGCACCGAGAGCGGTTGCCGCGCGTCGATGATCTTCGTAAGCAACGGAAAGGGCGCTGCGGCATCGATCGGGCCCATCAGGGCGGAACCGAGTTGCGTGCGCACGTCGGCGAGCGTGCGGCCCGCGAAAGGTCCGCTCGCAATTGCATTACCATCGAAGCATTCCCACGATTCGCCGATCGTCGCCGTGGGCGATGCGTGTTTGCCGTAACGGCGCACGAGCGCGTTTCCACCCCAGATGAGTTCGCGTTCCTGCGGTACGAGCGCGAGCGGTGCCAGCGCGCTCATGCGCCGACCAGTGCCGCGAGACCCGCCTTTGCGACGACCGTATCTTCATCCGAGGTTCCCGAACTCACGCCGATGCCGCCGATCGTCTGACCCTCGACGACGATCGGTAAACCGCCGCTGATTCCGGTGACGTTGAGCTGCGAAGCGAGACTGATCCGCACGGCGGCGAGCATCTCGCCACCGGCTTCATCGCTCGTCGCGCGACGTCGACGAGCGGCCGAGCGCGCTTTCGTGATCGCGATTTCGATCGACCCCGGCCGCGCACCATCCATCCGCGAAAAGGCGAGGAGATCGCCGCCCGCATCGACGATCGCGATGCACATCGGCACGCCCATCTCGGTCGCATTCTTTTCAGCGGCGTGCAGGGCGACGTGGCTGCCCTTGCACGAAAGTGCGAGCCGCTCGCGAACGATCCAAGCTTCTTCCATCGCTTCCGGGTTTTCGCACGCTGAGGCGACGCGCCTCCGGCGCGAGCGAATCGCACGCTCGGCGACGAAGGCCGCAAGCCGACCGCATTTTGCGAGGAGTCCGCTACGCTCTCACCCGACGTCGTCTTTCAACACACCGCGAATACAGCCGCCGCTATCGTGGCTTCGGCACCGCCGTTCGTGTCGTATCGCGTGATCACGCACGTGAGCGCCCCATCGATCGGGCAACGCCGGGAGATCCAGCGCGCCATCGCCGTTCGCACCAAAGACGATGTTGCCGTCATTCAAGATCTACCGCGTGGCGCGAACACGCTCGGACACGGATTCCCGATCACGCCGTCGTTCGATGCGCTCTCGTACTTCACGTTGTCGTGGAAGATCGGCGCGCACGGCACCTTCTCCGCATACGTGCACGATATCACGCCTCTGACGTACGATCTCAACAAGGCCAAAGGCGCGGATGTCGTGGTGATGCGATTGCTCCAATATCGCGCCGAATACGCGAGCGATTCGAGCGATGCCGCGGACGGGAAGACGCATATTACTCTGGTACCGTATGATTTCGTGAAACGGCGCGCGACCAAACCCGATTCGACGTTCTATCTCAGCGACGTGGTGATCGACAACGCGACGCAATTACCGTCGCGCGTCCGCTATCGTGGCGGCGACGACATCGATTTCGCGGTCGATTATACGACAACGGCGGGACATTGGCTCGTCTCGCACGCGCATTACGAAGAGACCTTGCACGGCCCGCTACGCATCGGACGCCTGCACGTGATGGCCGACGCCGTCTACGATCAATTCGCCTTTCCCGAGAGCGCACCCGACCCACGGCTCATCCCGATCTCACCCATAGCCCCCACACCAGCGCCGCCGGTTGCCGATCCGATCGCCACTCCCACCGCGAAAGCGCAGCGCTGATGCGCGGCGCGACCTACGCGGGCTCCGGCGGCATCGACGTCATCGAGCTGCGCGACGATCTCGCCGAGCCCGAACTCGGGACCGACGACGCGCTCGTCGAGGTCGCCTACGCGGGCCTCAATCGCGCCGACGTGCTCGAGCGACGCGGCGCGTATGCGATGCCGAAGTCGGACGTCGTCGTGCCGGGACTCGAATTCTCCGGCATCGTCCGCGCGGTCGGCGCACGCGTGACGGCGGTCGCCGTGGGCGATCGCGTATGCGGGCTCGTTGCGACGGGCGCGCACGCGGAGCGCTTGGTGACGCACGCGCTCGCTCTCTCGAAAATACCGACCGGCGTCGATCTCGCGAGCGCGGCCGCGATCGTCGAGGCGTTCACGACGGCGCACGACGCACTCTTCGCGCGCGGCCGCTTCGCCATGGGCGAGATCGCACTCGTCCACGCGGTGGGTAGCAGCGTCGGCCTCGCGGCCGTCGCGCTCGTGAAAGCGAGCGGTGGGCTCGCGATCGGGACCTCGCGCACGCCCGAAAAACTCGATCGTGCGAAAGCGCACGGGCTCGATTACGGTTTCGTGCTCGACGACGAATGGGTCGGCCGCGTGCATGCGGCGACGAACGCGCGCGGCGCGGATGTCATCCTCGATTTCGTCGGCGCACCGATGCTCGCACCCAACCTCGCGGTCGTAGCGTCGCGCGGACGCATCGTGCAGATCGGCACGATGGGAGGCGCGCAAGGCACGATCAACCTCGGTATCTTGCTCGTCAAACGCGCGGAACTGCACGGCACGGTGCTACGCTCGCGCGCGCTCGATGAAAAGATCGCGCTTGCCAAACGCTTCGAACGCGAACTCATGCCACTCTTCGCGCGCGGCGATCTGCGCGCGGAAGTCGATCGCGTCTTCCCGCTCGCGCAATTACGCGACGCGCACGAGCACATGGAACGCGACGCGAATTTCGGAAAGATCCTCATCGCGATCGGCTAGTATGCGAAAAGCACTCGCTCGCGCGAGTGCTTCCCAATGGTGGAGAGGGAGAGATTCGAACTCTCGGAACGCTCATCACGTTCGTCCGCTTTCGAGGCGGGTGCCATCAACCACTCGACCACCTCTCCAAGGCGAGACCCGACGTGTGGCCGACGGGAATTATAGCACGTCCGGCAACGGCGGTCCTGGCCCGCGCCAGCGCTCGCCCGCGGCGCGGCGTCCGGCGAAGAAGGCGCGGAGTTGCGCGG